>CALKVF010000078.1 GCA_937996535.1 uncultured Novosphingobium sp.
CCCGAGAGCACCATTTCGGCGACTTCGGCGGTGGCCTTGTCGGTCACGCGCAGGCCGTCAACGAACCGGCTTTCGACGCCCAGCTTCTTGAGCATCGCGCCGATCTGCGGCCCCCCGCCATGCACCACCACCGGGTTGATCCCGACGGCCTTCATCAGCACCACGTCCTCGGCGAAATCGTGCGCCAGGTCGGGATCGCCCATCGCGTGCCCGCCATATTTGACCACGAAAGTGCGGCCGGCATAGCGCTGGAGATAGGGCAATGCCTCGACCAGCGTTTCGGCCTTGGCAAGCAGTGCGGGATCGTGCGGATTCGACATGACCGGGCGCTTAGGCTCCCTTGACCGCGATTTGAAGCGTTTTCAGCCGCCCGCCTGCACCGGCGCGCGGTCAAGCCAGCGGCCCAGCCGCACGAAGACCACGATCAGCGGCGGGACCATGATCGTCGAAAGCACCAGCTTGGAAATGATCTGGCCCTCCATGATCTGGCCCAGCGGCATGTCCTGCCCGGCAAAGCTGATCGTGATGAACAGGATCGTATCGACGATCTGCGACAGCAGGCTGGCGATCCACGCGCGCAGCACCAGCGCCTTGCCCTGCCCGCCGGCGATGCGGCTGAACAGGTAGACGTTGAGCGTCTGCGAGGTGCCATAGGAAATCAGCCCAGCAAACTGCATCCGCGCGCCCTGGCCCAGCAGCCGCGCAAAGGCATCCTGATCGTGCCAGAACGGCGCGGGCGGGACGATGTGGATCACCACCGTCAGCAGCACCATCGAAACGATCAGCGGCACGAAGCCAAAGCGCACCAGCCGGTTGGCCACGTCCTGGCCGAACAGTTCGGCCACCGCGCTGCCCATCACCACCAGCAGCAGGAAGGCGAAAATCCCGCTTTCCACCGCCAGATCGCCCAGCACCGGCCAGTGCCCGAGCGAGGCGAGCTTGGTGCCGAGCACCCCAGCCAGCACGGCCAGCCCCCCATAGAGCAGCGAGAAGACGAACAGCGAGCGCGGCATCGCGAGAGTGCGGGTTTCCATAGTCCAAGGGGTTAGCCGTGCCGGCGCGCCGCGGACAAGTCCTCAACAGGCAGGAATGCACCGGAAATTGACTGGCCCGGCAAAGACGCTACCTGTCGGCGCTGCAATTTACCGGGGATCCCACCGCACCATGCATATCGTGAACAGCCTCTTGGGCATGGCTCTTATCCTGGCCGTAGCCTTTGCGCTTTCGTCCAATCGCACGGCAATCCGTCCGCGCGTGGTTGGTGCAGCCTTTGCCTTGCAGGCCGGATTCGCCGCGCTGGTGCTTTATGTTCCGTGGGGCAACGCGATGCTTCAGGGCGCCGCGCACGGGGTCGAAAGCCTGCTTGGCTTTGCCCATGCCGGGATCGAATTCCTGTTCGGCCCGCTCGCCTCGCCCGAAATCGGCGGGCACAGCTTCGCGATCTCGGCGCTGCCAGTCATCATCTTCTTCGCCGCGCTGATTTCGGTGCTCTATTACCTCGGGATCATGCAGCAGGTGATCCGCTGGATCGGCGGCGCGCTGGAAAAGATCACCGGCATCACCCGCGTCGAAAGCCTCTCGGCGGCCTCGAACATCTTTGTCGGCCAGTCGGAAAGCCCGCTGGTGATCCGCCCCTATCTTGCCGCGCTGACGCCCTCGCAGCTGTTCTGCCTGATGACCGTGGGCATGGCTGGCGTGGCCGGCACGATCCTCGCGGCCTATGCCAGCATGGGCATCCGCATCGACTATCTGGTCGCCGCCGCTTTCATGTCGGCGCCCGGCGGCATCCTGATGGCCAAGATCATCATGCCCGACCCCAAGGGCGAAGTGCTGCCCGAACCTGACGACGTGCCGGTTGCCAGCCTTGATGAAGAACGCCCCGCCAACATCATCATGGCCGCCTCGCAAGGCGCGCAGACCGGCGTGAAGCTGGCGGTCGCGGTCGGCGCGATGGTGCTGGCCTTCGTCGCCCTGGTTGCGCTCGCCAATGGTCTGCTGGCCTGGCTCGGCGGGCTGGCCGGCAAGGAAGACCTCTCGTTCCAGATGCTGCTCGGCTATGTCTTCGCCCCGGTGTTCCGCCTGCTCGGCGCGCCCGACTGGGCCGAGGCGATGCGCGCCGGCGGCCTGTTCGGCACCAAGGTCGTGCTCAACGAATTTGTCGCCTTCATCGATCTCGGCGCGGCCAAGGATCTTTCACCGCAGACCGTGGGGATCGTGACCTTTGCGCTGTGCGGCTTTGCCAACTTCAGCTCGATCGCGATCCAGATGGCGGTGACCGGCGGCCTGGCCCCCAACCAGCGCCCGGTGATCGCGCGGCTCGGGCTCAAGGCGCTCGCGGCCGGCGGGCTTTCCAACCTGATGAGCGCGGCGCTGGCCGGGCTGTTCCTCAGCCTCGGCTGAGGAACCACATCGGACCAGAAACAGCCCGACCCACGTAGTTCCCCGAATGGAAAAGGGGCGCGTTCTGCCGTGATTGGCAGGGATGCTGCTTGCCATCCTTGCCGCCGCCACGTTCTCGCTCTGCGCCGAAGGGCCGCGCACGACCTGCGTGGTCGATGGCGATACCTTCTGGCTGGCGGGCGAGAAGATCCGCATCGCCGACATCAACGCCCCCGAAACCCACGAGGCGGGCTGCGCGGCGGAACAGGCGCTGGGGCAGCGCGCCACAAGACGCCTGATCGACCTGCTCAACGCCGGCCCCTTCTCGCTCGACATCGAAGGACGCGCGCTTGATCGCTATGGCCGCTCGCTGCGGATCGTGCGGCGGGACGGGAAAAGCCTGGGCGCCCAGCTGGTCAGCGAAGGGCTGGCCGAACCCTGGCGCGGCAAGCGCAGCGACTGGTGCGCGCTGCTGGCCAGCCGGGGCTGATCGCATTACCTCCATGCCCAAGGCGTGATTCGCGCCGGACACGAGAGGGATAGACGCAATGCTGCTGATCGAGGGCTGGCTCAAGCTGGCAACCGGCGAATTCGCCAAGCTTCACGAACAGGCCAAAGTGATGGTCGCCACGACGCTCGCCGAAGACGGCTGCCTGCACTATTCCTTCGCGCAGGACGTGGGCGATCCCGATCTCATCCGCATTTCCGAACGCTGGCGCGATCAGGCCGCGCTCGGCGCCCATTCGGCCAGCGCGCACATGGCCGCGTTCCAGAAGACGATGGGCACGCTCAAGGTCGAAGGCGCCGACCTGCGGCTCTACAACGCCGAGGAAGTCAGCAAACTGATGTGATCGGCCTGCCGCCTCACGCCGGCGGCAGCAACACATCGCGGCGCTGCTGGACAGCGCCGGTCAGCCACTCCTTGCCCGCCCGCACGCGGGCAAGGTTGTGGGTGTCCTTGTGCGTCACCAGCCAGAACCCGCGCAGGATGCGCCGTTCGGGCAGCACCGGCACCAACCCCGGATCCCCATCGCCGATAAAGCACGGCAGCACCCCGATCCCGGCGCCTGCGGCGATCATCCGGTACTGGGCATTGATGCTGGACGAGCGCAGCGTCGCGGCCAACCCCGGGTGGATTTCATCAAGATAGCTCAGCGCGGGATCATAGAGCAGGTCGGGAATATAGCCGACCAGCCGGTGCCCGCGCCCCTGGTTCGCCTGCGCCAGATCCGCCTCGCGCCGCGGCTCGCCGGCCTGCGCCAGATAGGCCGGGCTCGCATAAAGCCGCAGGGCATAGTCCGACAGCTTGCGCGCGATCACCGGCCCGGCCTTGGGCCGCGACAGGGTGACGGCGATGTCCGCCTCGCGCTTCGACAGGCTGAGGAACCCGCTGGAGGCGACCAGATCGAGCGTCAGGCGCGGGTGTGCGGCGGTCAGCGCGGGCACGTGATGCGGCAGGAACCAGCCGCCAAACCCTTCGGACACGCTGATCCGCAGCGTTCCGGCGAGGCCGCCACCCGCCGCGCCGGCATCGCCGATCCGCGCCGCCGCCAGCGCCATCGCCTCGACCTGATCGAGCAGCGCCTCGCCCGCCTCGGTCAGCACCTGGCCCTCGCGGGTCTGTTCGAACAGGGTCACCCCCAGCCGCGCTTCAAGCCGGCGCAGGCGGCGGCCCATCGTGGTGGCATCGACCCGCATCGCGGCAGCCGCGCGCGCCAGTTGCCCCGCGCGGGCGATCGCCAGAAAGGCCTGATAGTCGCTCCAGTCACTAACCTGCATAATTGCAGATCATAGACGCAAAATTGCACCTTGTCTGCATAACTTCGCGGGTGCAGGACTAGCCCAACTGGACTCGAGAGGAGCCAATCCATGCGCATTGTCGATCATTTCATCGCCGGCGGCACCGCTGGCCTGTCCGCCACCCGCAAGAGCGACGTGTTCGACCCCAACA
>CALKVF010000079.1 GCA_937996535.1 uncultured Novosphingobium sp.
CCTGGGCCTCGGTGCCGAAGCTGGCGATCTGGTCCTTGATGACCTTCGAGATTTCAGCGGCGCGGATATCCATGTTCAGCCTTTCATCGCGTTCGCGAGAGAATTGAGACGGGTGCGGATCGAGCTGTCGATCTGGGTCGAGCCGATCCTGACGACGAGACCGCCGAGCAGATCGGGGTCGACATTCGCGGTAATCGTGACGTCCTTGCCTTCACGCGCCGTGAGCTTGGCGGCGAGCGCCTTGAGCTGGGCGGCGCTGAGCGGGTGGGCGCTGGTCACCTGGGCGTTCACTTCACCGCGACCAGCGGCAGCGATCGAGGCGAAAGCGCGGACGATTTCGGGCAGCGCGGCCAGACGGCGGTTGGCCGCCAGCACGCCGAGGAAGTTCTTGGTGAGGGGCGAGAGGCCAAGCACCTTGGCAACCGCCGCAACCGCATTGCCGGCAGCTTCGCGGCCAACCTGGGGATTGCGAATCAGTGCGGCGAGATCGGCCGAGCCGAGAATCGCCTGACCCAGCTTTTCCAGGTCGGATTCGACCGCCTGAACAGCCTTCTTTTCGCTCGCAAGATCGTACAGGGCAGAGGCGTATCGCCCTTGCAAGCTGGCCGTAATGCCGCCGGAATTCTCCACGCGCGTCGGTTCCTTACATCGGGTGCGTTGACGAGGCGGAGGACACGGCAAGACCGGGCTACCACCCCACAGATGGGGGCGCGCTTAGCGACGATTGCCGTGCTATGCAAGGTGGGCTGGGGACATTCCTCAATACGAATGCAAAGGAGCGGGAAAGGGATGGACGTGATTTTTCGGTCGGAGCAATGCCCGATCAGCGGCTTGGGCCGGGTTGCCGCCGCGCCGCGCCTGATCGGCGCGCGGCGCTGATATGGCCAAAATCCTCGTCATCCTGCCGCAGCGCGATTTCGATCCCACCGAAGTGGCATTGCCTTGGCTGGTCTGGCTGCGCGCGGGCCATGAAGTGGTGTTCGCCACCCAAACGGGCGCTCCGGCGGCCTGCGATCCGGTTACCCTGACGGGCGAGGGGCTGCCCCGCTTTGGCCGCTCGCTGCGGGCGCGCGACGAGGGCTGTGCGGCCTATGCGGCGATGACGGCGGGCGAGGCATTCGTGCACCCGCTGCGCTGGGCGGACGTGCGCGCGGCGGACTATGCTGCGCTGCATTTTCCGGGCGGCCATGCCCCCGGAATGCGGCCCTATTGCGAATCGGCCGAGGTGGCGCGGCTGGCGCGCGAGGCCTTTGCGGCCGCGCAGCCGGTCAGCGCGATCTGCCACGGGGTCTTGCCGCTGGCCCGCGCCGGCGTGCTGGCGGGGCGGCGCACGACCGCGCTGATCCTGCCGATGGAAGCCCTGGCCGTGGCGCTCACCCGCCGAGCTTTGCCGGGGCACTATCGCACCTATCCCGAAAGCGTCGAGCATGAGGTGCGCCGCCTGGTCGGGCCGACCGGCCGGTTCGAGCGCGGACCGCTGGTGCCGCGCTATGCCGGCGCGGACGAGCCCGAGGCGGGCTTCGTCGTGACCGATGGCCACTACCTGTCCGCACGCTGGCCGGGCGATACCTGGACCCTGGCGCTGCGGCTGGCCGAATTGCTCTGATTACTTGGGCGCGGTCGGATCGGGGCTGCAGCTGTAGACCATCTGCTCGTTGGGCTGGGCGGGCAGCAGCGCGGTGATCGCGGCCTGATCATCGCTCAGCTTGCGCGCGGCGGCTTCGCCCGCGCCGCACTGGGGCGGTTCGAACCGGGTGCGCGCGGCGCGGACCTTGGTCATTGTATCAAGATCGAGCAGGTAGCGCGCGGTGGTGTAGGTCGCGCTCGCCGGATCATAGCGCGCCACGGTCACTGCATCATCACCGCCCGCGACCTGCACCCGCGACCAGCCATCAGCGCCCTGGCTATATTGCGAGCGGCCATTGGCGCAGCCATCGGCGGCCCAGTTCAGCGAGACATCGGCGATGTCCGACACGGTCACCCGGCTGCGCGCAGGATCGAGCACGCAGCGCAGCGGGCCGGTCAGCGCCTGAGCTGGCGCGCTGGCTCCGGCTGAGGGCGCGGTGCTGGGCAGGGCGGCGGCGGCCAGATCGGCCGCACGCGAATCGATCGTGTCGATCCCCGGCCGCGTGAACCAGGCATAGAGCGCGCCCGCGACCAGCAGCGCGGCGGCGATCGCCGCGCGGGTGCGGGCCGGGCGCTTGCCCTGCACATGGAACCAGAAGGCGGCCGCGCCGGCGACCAGCCCGGCCAGCAGGGCCACCCCGGCCAGCGCGACCCCGTTTTCGCGTTCGGCCAGCACCTGCAATTCGGCGGTCCGTCCGGCCTTGGCCTCGGCGGCCTTGCGCTGCTCTTCGGCGCTGCGCGCGGCCTCATCGGCGCGGGCCTTGTCGCCAGCCGACATTGCCGCCTGGGCGCGGGTGAAATCGTCCATCGACTGGCAGGGCAGTGCGCTGAGGTGCGGGGTCACGTGGTTGTCGTGCAGGAAGCGCAGGATTTCGGGCATGGCTACGGCGAAAAAGAATTCCGCATCCGATCCGTCAGAGACGGTGCCGAACGAATTGGCGCCGATCACCCGGCCGCAGCCATCGAGCAGCGGCCCGCCGCTGTTGCCCGCCGCAATCGAGGCGGTGTGCAGCACGGTGGCATAGCTTTTGGACGAGCGCCCGGCCGAAACAGTGCCCTGCGTCTTAACCGGAGCGGTCGGGGTGATCATATCGACCGCGTTGAACCCCTGCGCGAGGTCAACGCTGCCCGGATAGCCAACCGCGAAGACCGGCGCGCCATCCGCCGGGCTGGTGGGTGACAGCGTTGTCACGGGCAGAGTGCCGCCCTCGATCCGCAGCAGGGCCAGATCGTTGCGCGGCGAATATGCGATGACTTTCGCGCTCCAGCCGCGCTTGCCCTGCGCGGGGATGATCAGCGCGCGGATCGTCTGGTCATCGGCCATGGGCGCGATGACGTGGGCATTGGTGACCACCATGTCGGGCGCGACCACGAAGCCCGAGCCGTGGCCGACCAGCCCAGCGCCGTCCTGGTTCATCCACACCAGCGCGACCCGCACCACGCTGCGCGAGGCGGCGGTAATGTCGGCCGGATCGGCGGCCAGCCGCGCGGGCAGGGCCAGCGCCATGAACAGCGCGATCAGCGTAGTGAGGAGGGTGGCGGGGGCGGCAAGGAATCGGCGCATGGCAAACTTCTGACCCCTGCGCGCTTTGAGCGCAAGCATCGGGACGCGCGGCGCAAAACCGTGTGGCAAGACTTGCACTTCAACGGAGCAATGCCATGACAGCAACCATGACGCCACCATCCGCCATCGACCCCGAGGCCGCCTGGGCCGCCGTGCTGGTGCGCGACAAGGCGTGGGATGGGCGGTTCGTGACCGGGGTGTTTTCAACCGGGATTTATTGCCGCCCGAGCTGCGCCGCGCGCCATCCCCGGCGCGAGAATGTCGGCTTTTTCGCGGACGGGGCCCAAGCCCGCGCTGCGGGGCTGCGTCCGTGCAAACGCTGCCTGCCCGATGAGGTCGCCCGCGATGAACGCGCGGTGCTGGCCGCGATCGGCGCGATCAAGGCGGCGGGGCAGCCGCTGGCGCTGGCGGCGCTGGCGGCAGAGGCCGGTTATTCCCCCAGCCATTTCCAGCGGGTGTTCACGCGCCACACCGGGCTGTCCCCGGCCAGCTATGCCCGCGCCTTGCAGGCCGAACGGGCAGCCACCGCGCTGAGCGGCGAAGCCCGCGTGACCGATGCCATCTATGCGGCGGGCTATTCCGGCCCCTCGCGGTTCTATGCAGCAAATGAAGGGAGACTGGGCATGACGCCTTCGGCCTGGGCAAATGGCGGCAAGGGCGTGGCGATCCACTGGGCGGTGGTCCCGACCAGCCTCGGGCCGATGCTGGTCGCCGCGACCGACAAGGGCGTCTGCCGCCTGTCGTTCAACGAAGGGCGCGAGGCATTGGAAGAGCGATTCCCGGCGGCCGATCTGGTGGAGGGCGATGCAGGCTTTGCTGCACTGCTCGATCAAGTGGTGGCCGCGGTCGAAGTGCCCGGCGATCACGCACACATCCCGCTCGATGTGAAGGGCACCGCCTTTCAGGAAGCGATCTGGCGCGAATTGCGGCGCATCCCGCTGGGCGAAACGCGGTCCTATGCCGAACTGGCGGCTGCCGCCGGCAAGCCCAAGGCGGTGCGCGCCGCGGGCAGCGCCAACGGGGCCAACAACGTGGCCGTGCTGATCCCCTGCCACCGCGTGATCCGCACCGATGGCAGCCTCGGCGGCTATGCCTATGGCCTTGAGATCAAGCGCCGCTTGCTTGCCAAAGAAGACGCGGTGCGCGGGGAATGACCACGGCGCTCAAGCTGCTGCGCTTTCCGCTGGTTCTGCTGGTGATCGAGGCGCTGGTGCTGGCCAGCATCGCCGCGCTCTATTCCACCAGCGCGCGCCGGCTGGGGCTCGCGGTGGTGGTGGTGCTGACTCACAAGGCGCTGCGTCGCTGGCTCGAAGGGGCGCGCGATACCGATTTTGCCGCCCACCACGCGCTGCGCGAACTGGGGCTGGGTCTGGGGCTGGGCTTTGCGCTGTTCGCGCTGGCGGCGGGCGTGGTCGCGGCGCTGGGCGGGCTGCAGATCGAAGGCTTGCGCGGGCTTGGCCAGTTCTGGTCGCTCGCCGCGATGGCGGTGACCAGTGCGGTGTTTGAGGAAACGCTGTTTCGCGGGGTTTTGCTGCGCCACATCGAGGCCATGGCGAGATCGTGGGTTGCTCTGGCGCTGACCGCGCTGCTGTTTGGCGCGGCGCATCTGATGAACCCCCACGCCAGCCTGTTCGCGGCGCTGGCGATCGCGATCGAGGCCGGGGTGATGCTGGGCGCGGCCTATCTGCTGACTCGGCGGCTGTGGCTGGCGCTGGGGATCCACGCGGCGTGGAATTTCACGCAAGGCTGGGTGTTCTCGATCCCCGTGTCGGGTAGCCAGCCGCCGCTCGGGCTGCTGGTGACCCGCGCGGTCGGCGCGGACTGGTTGACGGGCGGCGGGTTCGGGCTTGAAGCCTCGATCCCGGCGCTGCTGGTGGCGAGCTGGGGCGGGGCGGTGCTGCTGCGCCGGGCGATGGCGCGCGGGGCGCTTGCCGCGCCGCCGTGGCGCCGTTAGGCTCGCCCGCAAAACAACCGGGAGAATGCCATGTCGATCCACGCCCTGCCCGAAGGCGCGCCCGCCACGCTGGGGGAAGCCTTTGCCCATATCGGCCAGGTGACCGCGCCGAGCCTGCTCGACATCAAGGTCATGGTGCTGACCGAAGCGGCGGCGATGGCGCTCTATTACAAGACCGCCGAACTTGCCGCCGATCCCCGGGTCAAGGCGCTGTTGCACAAGAACGGGCGCGAGGAAATGCTCCACGCCCAGCGCGCGATGCTGGCGATCAAGGCGATTTCGGGCGAGGATTTTTACGCCCCCCAGCCCGAGGACAATCCCTATCTTCAGGGCGGGGCAGGGCCGCTCGGTGAAATGACCAAGGCCGGCCTGACCAAGCTCGCCCAAGGCGAATTCGGCGGTGAAAAGCTCTACGAGGTCTGGGCCGCCAACACCCCCAATGCCGAGGCCGCGCGCCTGTTCCTGCTCAACGGCGGGGAAGAGGCCGACCACGGCAACCGCCTGCTTGAAGCCGCGGCGCTGCTCGCCGATTAGACGAAGCTGTAGGGATCGATGTCGACGCCGACCCGCACCCCTTGCGGGAAAGTCAGCCGGCCCAGCCATTCGCGGATCACGTCCTGCACCTTGGCGCTGCGCCGGGCGTTGACCAGCAGCCGGTAGCGATAGCGCCCGCGCAGCAATGCCAGCGGGGCCGGGGCTGGGCCAAGGATCATCACATCGGGAAGATTGGGTGCAGAGCCGCCGATCGCGCGGGCCGCATCGCGGGCTTCAGCCTCGTCTTCGGAAGAGACGATGATTGCCGCCCAGCGCCCGAATGGCGGCGCGCCGGCATCGCGGCGGGCCTCGGCCTCGGCGGCATAGAAGGCATCGCGGTCGCCTGCGACAAGCGCGGCGATCACTGCGGATTCGGGGTGGCGGGTCTGGATCAGCACTTCGCCCGGCTTTTCGCCGCGCCCGGCGCGCCCGGCCACCTGCGCGACCTGCTGATAGGTGCGCTCGGCCGCGCGCAGATCGCCGCCTTCAAGGCCCAGATCGGCATCGACCACGCCGACTAGCGTGAGATCGGGAAAGTGATAGCCCTTGGTGACCAGCTGCGTGCCGACGATCACGTCGATCGCCTTGTTTTCGGCGGCCGCCACGAATTCGCCGATCTTTTCGGGCGTGTTGAGCGTGTCTGACGTCACCACCGCAACCCGCGCTTCGGGCAGCACCTGCGCCACTTCATCGGCGATACGTTCAACGCCGGGCCCGCAAGCGACCAGGCAATCGCCGGTGTGGCATTCGGGGCATTCGTCGGGCACCGGCACTTCGTGGCCGCAGTGGTGGCACGACAGCCGGCGCGAGAGCCGGTGTTCGACCAGCCAGGCGCTGCAATTGGGGCACTGGAAGCGGTAGCCGCAGTGCCGGCACAGGGTCAGCGGGGCATAGCCGCGCCGGTTGAGGAACAGCAGCGATTGTTCGCCGCGCTCCAGCCGCGCCTGCATTTCCTTGACCAGCCGCGGGGCCAGCCAGTGGCCGCGCTCGGGCGCTTCGGTGCGCAGGTCGACCACCGCCACGTCGGGCAGACTGGCGCCGCCGAACCGGCTCGGCAGGTCGATCTTGCGGTAAACCCCGGCCTCGGCCAGCTGGAGCGATTCGAGCGCCGGGGTGGCGCTCGCCAGGATCACCGGCACGGCTTCGAACCGGGCGCGGATCACGGCCACGTCGCGCGCATTGTAGCGCACCCCGTCGTCCTGCTTGAAGGACACCTCGTGGGCTTCGTCGACCACCACCAGCCCGAGCCGGGCATAGGGCAGGAACAGCGCCGAGCGCGCGCCGACCACGACCTGCGCCTCGCCCGAAGTGATCGCACGCCACGCGCGCCGCCGCTCGCTCGCCTTGAGGCTCGAATGCCACAGCACCGGCGGCGTGCCGAAGCGGGCTTCGAAGCGGCGCAGGAAATTCTCGGTCAGCGCGATTTCGGGCAGCAGGACCAGCACCTGCCGGTCCTGTCGGATCGCCTCGGCGATCGCCTCGAAATAGCATTCGGTCTTGCCCGATCCGGTCACCCCGTCGAGCAGGAAGGGCTGGAACCCCCCGGTCTTGACCGCATCGACGAACACGTCCGCCGCGCTGCGCTGGATGTCGGACAGTTCGGGCACGGCATGGTCGGCGCGGGCGCGGGGATAGCGGCGATCGAGATCGACCGTGACCGGTTCGAGGATCCCGGCGCTGACCATGCCGCGCAGCACGCCATCCGAGACCCCGGCAATCTCGGCCAGTTCGCGCACGCTGGCCTGTTCGCCGTGGAGCGCATCCATCGCGGCGGCGCGCTGCGGGGTCAGGCGCTTGGGCTCAAGCCCGGAGAGGCGATATTCGGTGGTCGTGCCGCCGCCGCGCAGCGCCGCCATCGATCCCAGCGCCATGCGCGCCACGGCATTCATCGGCGCGACGTAGTAATCGGCGCACCATTCGATCAGGCGGCGCAAGGGCGCGGAAAACGGGCGGACCGGCAGCACTTCGAGGATCGGGCGCAGCTTGGCCTCGGGCACCACGTCGCCCGGCAGGCGGTCTGCTTCCCAGACGATCCCGAGCACCTGCCGCGGGCCGAGCGGGGCGATGACCAGCGATCCCGGCTCGACCGCCATATGCCGCGGCACCCGGTAATCGAGCACCGACAACACGGGATTGAAAACAAGGAGTCGGGCGCGGTTCATCTTTTGCGCCTATAGGAGGTGCGAAGCGCGGGCGCGACACCCCCGTGCAACGGGAGCCGTGGACAATGCCAGCCAAGACCCAGACCATCCCCACCCGCCGCGCGTTTCTGGCCGGAAGCGGCGCGCTGGCCGCACTTGCGCTGGCCGGCTGCGCCACCGGCCCGCGCATCAGCCTGACCGAGGCGGTGCGCCGGTTGCTGATGCTGTCCGCTGACAACGCCTTTGCCCGGTTGACCGCGCCCGGCGGGTTCTGGGACCAGCAGGTGACCCGGCTGGACTTGCCAGAGGTGTTTTCGGGGCGCGGGCTGGTGCTGCAACAGATCCTGACCTCGGTGCTGTTTCGCGAGCGGTTGCAGCGCGCGTTCAACCGGGTGGCCGAACGCGGCGCAGAGCGCGCCGCGCCGGTCGTTGCCGAAACGATCCGCACGATCGGCTATAACAATGCCCTCGCGCTGGTCACCGGTAGCCCGCACGCAGCCAGCGACTATCTGCGCGGGCACATGGCGGGCAGCCTTGCCGAAGTGATGGTGCCCGCGCTGGGCGATGGGCTGCGCGTGGCGGAAGACCCGCTGGTGGGGCAGGCGCTTGCGGCGCTTGCCGGGGTCGATGTCAACGGCGTGGCCCGCACGTTCTCGCGGCAGGTCGATGATGCGATCTGGGGCGAAATCGGGCGGCAGGAAGCGGAAATCCGCGCCAACCCGGCCGCGACCCGCGATCCGTTGCTGATCGCGGTGTTCAAGGCCGTTTAGTCTCTAGGCTCGCGGCGGTGGGTTGCCTATAGCGGAGGGGAATCGCCTTCAGGAGCACCACCCGTGAAATTCTTTGCTGACACCGCCGAAATCGACGAAATCAAGGATCTGGCCGCCACTGGCCTGCTCGATGGTGTCACGACCAATCCCTCGCTGATCATGAAGTCGGGCCGCGATTTCATGGAAGTGACCAAGGAAATCTGCGCTCTGGTCGATGGCCCGGTCAGCGCCGAAGTGGTCGCGCTCGATCACGCGGGCATGATGCGCGAGGCCGAAGTGCTGCGCAAGCTGGCCGACAACGTCTGCATCAAGGTGCCGCTGACCATCGACGGGCTCAAGACCTGCAAGGCGCTGACTAGCGATGGCACGATGGTCAACGTCACGCTGTGCTTCTCGGCCAATCAGGCGCTGCTCGCGG
>CALKVF010000080.1 GCA_937996535.1 uncultured Novosphingobium sp.
CTGCGCAAGGGCACCACGCTGACCAAGGAAATGTTCCTCAACCACCTTTACGGCGGGATGGACGAACCCGAACTCAAGATCATCGACGTGTTCATCTGCAAGCTGCGCAAGAAGCTTGCTCATGCCTGCGGCGGGGAAAACTATATCGAGACCGTCTGGGGCCGCGGCTATGTGCTGCGCGATCCGGGCGAAGAGGCCGAAGCGGCCTGATCTCTGCACAATTCGTCACGCTGGCGGCTCGCTTCCTTTCCGGGGGCGGGCCGTTTTGCTGTGGGCGACGGCCCAGGCCCTGCCCGGCGCAAGTCGCACTGGCCTAAGCCCGCCGGGCGCGGTAAGGGCGCTCGCCATGACCGCCCACAAATCCGGTGACCCGACCACGATCAATCGTCTCTATGGCCGCGCCAAGGGCAAGCCCCTGCGCGCCGGCCAGCAGGCCTTGGTCGACAATCTCCTGCCGCGGATTGCGGTGCCGGACGAAGGCGATGTGACCGCCGAGCGCCTGTTCGGCCATGCCTGCCCGCTGCATTTCGAGATCGGCTTTGGCGGCGGTGAGCATATGGCGGTGCGCGCTGACATGCTGCCCAATCATGGCTTTATCGGCGCCGAACCGTTTCTCAACGGGGTGGCCCAGGCGTTGACCCATGTCGATGGCGATGGCGGCAGCCACGCACCGCTCGGCAATGTGCGGATCCATCACGGCGATGCGCTCGAAGTGCTGCGCCGGATTCCCGATGGTTCGCTCTCGTTCCTGTACCTGCTGCATCCCGATCCCTGGCCCAAGGCCCGCCATGCCAAGCGGCGGATGATGAACGATGGCCCGGTCGATCTGTTCGCGGCCAAGCTGAGGCCGGGCGGCGAATTCCGCTTCGGTACCGATCACGCGATCTACCTGCGCCATGCGCTGATGGTGATGCGCCGCCATACGGACCAGTTCGAATGGCTGTGCGACAAGCCGGGCGATTTCCAGCAGCGTCCCAGCGGCTGGCCCCAGACCCGCTACGAAGCCAAGGCGCGCAGCGTGTATGGCCACGAGGTCTGGTACTTCCGCTACCGCCGCCGCTAGGGCAGGGGCTCGCCGCAAATAAGTTTCGCTTCGGCGGCGCGATGCAAAACTTTCTCGCCAAATGGCGATAAGTCTACTTCATTGGTCGACATTCCAGATGGAGTCGGACCACCGTGGATTTTGCGCATTTCGATTTCGCCGCCCTGATGCCCTACATCGGCGTCGGCTTTGCCGCGCAGCTGGTTGATGGCGCGCTGGGTATGGCCTTTGGGGTCATCTCGAACACCCTGCTGGTGGGCGTGCTGGGGATGCCCCCGGCGCTGGCCTCGCAGCGGGTCCACCTGGTCGAATGCTTCACCACGGCAACGTCGGGGATCAGTCACCTGCTCCACGGCAATGTCGACAAGAAGCTGTTCTTGCGGCTGCTGCTGCCCGGAATGGTCGGCGGGGTGCTGGGCGCCTATGTCCTGACCTCGCTCGATGCCAGCGTGGTCAAGCCGTTCGTGCTGCTCTACCTCTCCGCGATCGGGCTCTACATTCTCACCCGCGGGATCCTCTATCCGCCGCAGATCAAGGAAGCCCGGCTGATCGCCCCGCTCGGGCTGTTCGGTGGGTTCCTCGATGCCGCCGGTGGGGGCGGCTGGGGGCCGGTGGTGACGTCCAACCTGCTGATCCAGGGCGCCGACCCGCGCAAGGTGGTCGGCACGGTCAACACCGTGGAATTCTTCCTGACGCTGACCGTGTCGACCGCGTTCATCTGGCACCTTGGCGTGGCCGATGTTGCCGGGGCCACGCTGGGGCTGCTGATCGGCGGACTCTTGGCCGCGCCGCTCGGGGCCTGGGCCGCCAAGCACTTCAACCCCAAGGCGATGCTGATCCTGGTCGGGGTCGTGCTGACCGTGACCAGTGCCTACGGCGTCTATCGCGCCTGGGGTTGAGGCGCCGGGCCGCAGCCGGGCGGCGGGCGTTTAGCCCGCCACCCCGGCAGCGGCGAGCACGGCGAGGGTGAGGACATCGGGGGCGATGGCGGTCATCGGCGCGATCTGCACCGGCTTTTCCATGCCGATCAGCATCGGCCCGATCGTGGCCCCGCCGCCCAGTTCGCGCAGCAGCTTGGCCGAGATGTTGGCCGATTGCAGCCCGGGCATGACCAGCACATTGGCCGGGGCCGACAGGCGGCAGAACGGATAGTTCTTCATGATGTTCGGGTTGAGCGCCGCATCGGGGGCCAGATCGCCTTCGTATTCGAACCCGACATTGTCCTCGGCATCGAGGATCGCAACCGCGCCGCGGATCGGGTCGAGCCAGCGGCCCTGCGGATTGCCGAAGGTTGAAAACGACAGGAACGCCACCCGCGGCTCATGGCCAAGACGGCGCGCCACGGCGGCGGTTTCCTTGGCGATCACCGCCAGATCCTCGGCGCTCGGGCGCTCGTTGACGGTCGTGTCGGCGAGGAACACGGTGTAGTTCTTGCCGACCATCAGGTGGATCCCGAAGGGCAGGAAGCCCGGCTTGGGATCGAGCACCTGGCGCACTTCCTTCATCGACTGCGCAAAGGTGCGGGTCATGCCGGTGATCAGCGCATCGCCGACCCCGAGCTTGAGCAGGGCGGAGGCGAAGACGTTGCGGTCCTGGTTGACCATGCGCCGCACGTCGCGCTCCAGAAAGCCGCGCCGCTGCAGCCGCTCGTACAGCATGTCGACCATGGGGGTGACATGGGGCGAGACGGCGGCGTTGTGGATCTCGAAGCTGGCGGGGTTTTCAACGCCCAGTTCAACCAGCTTGTCGGTCACCGCCTGGGTGCGGCCGACCAGCACGGGTTCGCCATAGCCGAAATCGCGGAACTGGATCGCGGCGCGCAGCACCACTTCGTTTTCCGCCTCGGCGAAGATCACCCGCTTGGGATTGGCCTTGGCCTGCTCGTAAACCTGGGTCAGGACCGAGGTGGTCGGGTTGAGCCGCGCCTTGAGGCTGTGGCGATAGGCGTCGAAGTCCTCGATCGGCTTCTGCGCCACGCCGGTGTCCATCGCCGCCTTGGCGACAGCCGAGGACACCACTTCCATCAGCCGCGGATCGAACGGCGCGGGGATGATGTAATCGTGGCCGAACTGCTGGTTCTTGCCATAGGCCGCGGCGACTTCTTCGGGCACGGTCTCGCGCGCCAGGGCGGCGATTGCATTGGCCGCGGCGATCTTCATTTCCTCGTTGATCGCGGTGGCGTGCACATCGAGCGCGCCGCGGAAGATGAACGGGAAGCCGAGCACGTTGTTGACCTGGTTCGG
>CALKVF010000081.1 GCA_937996535.1 uncultured Novosphingobium sp.
TGCAGCTTGATATAGCCTTCAATTTTCTTGGCCACGAGGGGCCTCCTTTCTTCCTGTCGGGCCCGGATGGACCCTCAGAGTGAGCGGTCAGACAGCCTTCCGAAGGAGGCCTCCCGCACGGAATCGCCCGGACAAAGCCGGGCGAAGGTCCGCGCGCCTAAGACAAAGCGCGCGAATTTGCAAGCCGAAGCGCCTTTCGGCGCCCCCGGCCAACTTACTTGACCAGTTCGACGTGCTCGAAATCGAGTTCGACCGGCGTGGCCCGGCCGAAGATCGAGACCGACACCTTGACCCGGTTCTTGTCGAAATCGAGTTCTTCGACCAGCCCGGTGAAGGAGTTGAACGGACCGTCCAGCACCTTGACCGAATCGCCGATCTCGTAATCGACCGAAACATGCTTCTTGGGTTCGGCCGCGGCGGCATCGCGCGCACCGAAATAGCGGGCAGCTTCGCGGTCCGAAATCGGCTGCGGCTTGCCGTTGGGGCCGAGGAACCCGGTCACCTTGGCGGTGTTCTTGACGAGGTGGTAAACGTCGTCGTTGAGGGTCAGCTTGGCCAGCACGTAGCCGGGCATGGTCTTGCGTTCGACCTGGACCTTCTTGCCGCGCTTGACCTCGGTGACGGTCTCATGCGGAACTTCGACCGCTTCGACCAGAGCTTCGAGCCCCTTGCGCTCGGCCTCGGCGAGAATCGAATCGCGAACCTTGTTCTCGAAGCCGGAATAGGCGTGGATGATGTACCAGCGAGCCATGTTTCTCTCGTAATTCCCTGTTGTCAGGCCAGCGACAGAAGCCAGCGGACCAATTCGCCAAACAGCGTGTCCACGCCGAGGAAGAACACGGCGAGGATCACCATCATCACCCCCACGAAAATCGCGGTGGTGACGGTTTCCTGCCGCGACGGCCACACGACCTTGCGGGCTTCCGCCTGAACCTGGCGCATGAATTCGCCGGGGTTGATCTTGGCCATGGCTATGCGCTCACTTGCCTAAAGAGGGTTAAATCGCTTGCCTCGCGCCCGAGGGGAACAGCGCCGCTCCCGGCGGCTGAGCAGCGCGTCCGGGATGAGGCAGTGTTCTCCATGTGCGGAAGACACCGCCGCACTTAGCTATCGTGCGGCCGATTTGCAAGCCGCGCGAGCAGCCAGCCCTTGCCGCGTGCTGCAACGACGAAGCCGGTGGGCAGCGAAACCGGTTCCTGCGCGCCGACATACCAGAACCAATCGGCCGAGCGCGCCGGGGCATAGTCGACCAGGTTGATCGGCGTTCCGCGGCGGTGGAGCAGGCGGTGATAGGGATCGATGAACCGCGCCCCGCCCTCGCGCAGGGTCAGCATGTGGACCTTGGGCAGGGCAAAGTTCGAATTGTTGAGCGCATCAAGCCGCACCACCGACCAGGCGCCGACGTGTTCTTGGGTGTTGTACCCCCAGGTGCGGCGTTCAGTCACCACGAGGGTCGCAACCTTGGCCCCTTCGGGCAGGTGATCGAGCGCGCCGAGCAGTTCGGCGGTATGGGCCGATTCGCGCACCCAATCGTTGGTGGTCAGCGCGAGACGGCCAAGGAACAGCAGCGGCGCCAGCAGCAGCACCCAGCGCGGCGCGCGCCAGCTCAGCGCCAGACAGCCGACCAAAAGGCCGGTCGAGATCATCCGCGCATCGACCAGATCGCCGCCAAAGATGTGGCGCGGCAGGATCAGCGAAAGCACCAGCATGATCACCGCGGCCCAGCCCATCCGGCCATCGAACCGGCGCAGCGCAATGCTGCCCAGCAGCACGGCGCCGATCAGCCAGACCGAGCCATAGTCGATCCACTCGATCGACCCACGCATCGCCTGCTTCCAGATCGACCATTTGTAGATGTCGGGGTGCGAACCATAGGAGGCCAGCTCGCGCGAGCCACCGAAGGCCAGCAGGCCGATCATCGGCACGGCCAGCGGCATCGGGCGGAAGAACGCCTCGATGCTCTTGGTGCGCTGCCATTCATAGCCGAACACCAGCACGCCCAGCGCACCCCAGCCCGAGACGTGGCACAGGTAGATGACCACGCTGATCGGCATGAACACCCACGGCCGCCAGCGGTGGCCCTCCATTCGCACCCACAGCGCGAAAGCGAACAGCGCCAGCGCGAGGCTGATCCCGAAATTGAGGAAGCCGAGCAGCAGCGCGGGCGACCAGATGAACGCGAAGGCCAGCATCGAGGCCAGCCCGATTCGCCGCCGCAGCGCCCATTCGACGCACAGGATGCCCAGCCCGGTCATCACCGGGATCATGCCGGCGATGATCCGCCCCGCCGTTTCGAGCGGGAACAGCAGCGACAGCGGACGGATCAGCATGTCGGCGCCGAGATTGCCCATCCAGCGCCATTCAAACCCGTAATAGCGCTGCAGGAACGGATCCTGATCGCGCGAGAGCATGACGTGATAGCGCGCCATGTGCGCGGGATAGTCGACCATCTGCGGATAGGTCGCCAGCAGCACCGGCAGGCACGCGAGAAGCGCAAGCAGCACGCCCAGCACCCAGGTTTCACGCCCGGTGGGTTCGGCCTTCAGCCACTGCCCAAGCGAGCGGCCCCGCGTGTTGAACTGCTCGAAGGGAGGTTCAGCCGACATGGATGCGCTATATCTTCAGGGTTGGGGGGCAATGCTGGCAGGAGTGGAGGGACTCGAACCCACGGCCCTCGGTTTTGGAGACCGATGCTCTACCAACTGAGCTACACTCCTGCGGGCGGACCGGCCCCTACAGGCTTGACCGACAGATGACAAGCGATCTGGATGCGTCCATACAAAGAAAAGCCGTGCACGCCCCCCAGCCCGCCTCGCCCATCGATCCCGACCTGCTCCTGCTAGCCTATCGCAGCGGGATCTTTCCGATGGCCGACACGCGCGACGATCCTGAGATTTTCTGGGTCGAGCCGCGCCGCCGCGCGATCCTTCCGCTCGATGGGTTTCACTGCTCGCGCTCGCTGGCAAAGGTGCTGAAACGCGGCGCCTTGCGCGTCACCTGCAATGCCGCTTTCGCCCAGGTGATCGACGCCTGCGCCGCGCCGCGCCGCGACACCGCAGAAACCTGGATCAGCGGCCGGATCCGCGCCAGCTACCTTGCGCTGCATGACCTGGGCCATGCCCATTCGATCGAATGCTGGCACGATAGCGCCGAGGGCACCCGGCTGGTCGGCGGGCTTTATGGCTTGGGCTTTGGCCGGGTGTTTTGCGGCGAATCGATGTTCAGCCGGATGACCGACGCCTCGAAAGTGGCGCTGGCCTGGCTGGTCGCGGCGCTGCGGATGGGCGGAGTCACGCTGCTCGATTGCCAGTTCATCACCGATCACCTCGCCTCGCTCGGCGCGGTCGAAATCTCTCAGAATCGCTATCTGGAACTGCTGGCCGAGGCTCAGTCAGGCGTGGCGGGCGCTGCCGGGGCAGGCGCTGCCGCCGCGGGCGAGGCCGAAGCCGAGGGTGACGGCGCCGCCTCGGGGCTGCCAGCCGGCTTTGCCGCCTTATTGGACGCGGCGAAATCTTCGGGGTTTTCCTCTTCGCCCGGGAACTTCATCGCGCAGTCCTTGACCCACACGTCATAGACCGGGTGCTCAACCACGTTGAGCGAGGGCGAATTCTTGAACAGCCAGCCCGAGAAGGTCTTGTGCCAGGTCAGCGGCTGGCCGGCATCGGCGCGCTCTTCGACAAAGACCTGCACGAAGGCGCCGGTTTCGGGCGGATTTTCCCACGGCAGCGTGCGCTCGCAGGTCGCCAATTTGACGATCACGTTGCCCACCCGGCGCGATTCGCCCGGCTTGAGCACGAGGTCCTGGGTCAGGTTGTTGCGCTTGTTGAGCAGGCCCAGCGTCGCCACGCGCTCTTTTACCGGGGTGCCGTATTCGCTTTCGACCACCGCACCGCCCGCACCCTGCGCGGCCACCGCGCTCGGGACTTCGGTGGCGATCGCCTCGGCCTCGTCATTGCCGCGGTTGCAGCCGGCCAGCGCCAGCGTCGCAAAAACCAGCGCGCAAACAGGCGGAAGCGAAAGGGGCCGGGCCCGCTTCACGAATCAGGCGTCCGGGGTCCAGGCTTCGAAGTCACCCGTGGCCGCAGCGCGCTTGCCGCCGCGTTCGAGCGCGCCGGCGGGGCGATAGGCCGCATCGGTGCCGGTGGCGTTCGGGGTATAGTCGGCTTCCCAGATGCGCGGCGCCGGCAGGTTGCTTTCGGGCACGCCCGGCAGGGTGCCGTGCAGCCAGCCGTGCCATTCGGCCGGCACGCGGCTGGCATCGTTGGCGCCGTTGTAGATCACCCAGCGCCGCTCGCTCCCGCCGAAGGGCTGGCCCGCAGCGCGCAGCTTCTTGGCGCGGTAATACTTGTTGCCCTGCACGTCAGTGCCGACGAGTTCGCCGGTCACCGCGCTGGTGAACAGGGTGCCAATGGTGGCGCCGTCCCACCACGTGAAGATCTTGCCGAGGATTCCCATGCGCGCCGCCTAGCCGAAATGACCGGCCGGGAAAAGGGGAATGCGCGTCACCATTCGACCTTGTCACCCGGAACGATCCCGAGCTGGGCTGCGCGCCCGCCGTTGAGTTCGAGCACGCCGCGCACCGCCGCGATCGAGGACAGCGGGGTTTCATCCCCCGGAATGGCATTGGCGGCGATATTGCTGATCCGCCCATCGGTGCCGATGAACACGATGTCGAGCGGGATCAGCGTGTTGCGCATCCAGAAGCTGGCGCCGCGCGGCGGGTTCATCGGGAAGATCATCCCCTCGTCTGCGCCCATTGCGGTGCGGAACATCAGCCCCTGGGCCTGCTGCGGCTCGCTCTGCGCCAGTTCGACGCGGAAAGCGTGGGGCTGGCCCGCATGGGTAACCATCAGCGTCACGACCTTGAGCCCGGAGACGGGATGGACCGTGGGCGCCGCCTCAGCCGAGCGCGGCCCCGCTTCGCCCGAAGACGGCGAACAGGCGGCAAGGGCCAGCAGGGCGGCAGGCAGGAACAAGCGGGTCATGCGTCGTCTCCATCGTCTCCGCGCGCCGCCCAATCGAACGCCGCGTCCGGGCTGGCGGCATTGACCAATTCGCGCGCGCTGTCCAGCGGGTGCCCGGCGCGCAGCATCGCCGCGATCTGGCGTTCGCGCAGCGGGCGATCGGGCTCGGCCTTGCCGAACGGGCCGAACCCGCGTTTTTGCGCGAGCGCCAGTGCCGCGCGCCGCTGGACGCCGGTGCCAGCGCGAACCGCATCACGCACCTCGGCATCGATCCCGGCCGCCCCCAGCGCCTGCGCGATCCGCCGCGCGCCATATCCGCGCCGCAGCAGGCTGCCCGACTTGGCCCGGGCATAGGCCGTATCGTCAACGTAACCGGCACTGACGAACCGCGCGACGATCGCTGCCACCGGCGGTTCATCCTCCCCCGCCCAGCCGCGCTCGCGCAGCTTGCGCCTGAGATAGCCATCGAGTTTGGCCGCGCTGGTGGCAAAGCGCGCGACATAGGCCAGGGCCATTTCCTCAAGGTTTTGCGCGCCGATCGGCCGGGGATTGCGTGGTGGGCGCGCCATGGTCGGCCTTATTCGTGCCACACTGTGCCGCAAAGGGGAAACCCTGGACTGCGGAAGTTTTGAGGGATCCGCATTTGCACGGCAACGCCGATGACGCTGAAATACGGCGCATCGCCATGATAAAAAACGGATTTTTGCAAATGACCGACGCCGCCACGCCAGTGACGAGTGCCGAACCGGCGATCACGCCGACCCCGGGCGAGGACGTGTTGCCCCGCCGGCTGTCCAACTTTGCCACCTTTGGCGAAGCGCTCGACTATGCCGCCACCGGCACGCGCGGCATGAATTTTCACGATCCACGCGGCCAGCTGAAGCGCGCCTATCCCTTCCGCGAACTGCGCGAAGATGCGCTGGTGATGGCGCGCCGCCTGATCGCCCACGGCGTCAAGAAGGGCGACCGCATCGCGCTGGTCGCTGAAACCGGCCCGGAATTCGCCGCGCTGTTCTGCGGCACGGTCTATGCCGGCGCTTGGCCGGTGCCGCTGCCGCTGCCGACCAGCTTTGGCGGCAAGGACAGCTATATCGACCAGCTCGCGGTCCAGCTGCAGTCGAGCGATCCGCTGGCGCTGTTCTATCCCGGCGAAATCGCCGAGATGGCCGGTGCCGCCGCCGCCCGCCAGGGCTGCCAGGGCATCGCCTGGGAAGACTTCGCCCAGCAAGCCGCCCCCGATTGCGCCCTGCCGGAAGCCAGCGGCGATGATATCTGCTACCTGCAGTATTCGAGCGGCTCGACCCGTTTCCCGCACGGCGTTGCGGTGACCCATACCTCGCTGCTCAACAACCTGGCCGGTCACGGCGAAGGGATGAAGCTGGAACCCACCGACCGCTGCATTTCGTGGCTGCCGTGGTATCACGACATGGGTCTGGTCGGCTGCTTCCTGTCGGTTATCTCCAACCAGGTGTCGGTCGATTACCTCAAGACCGAGGATTTCGCCCGCCGTCCGCTCGCCTGGCTCGACATGATCAGCCGCAATCCGGGCAATTCGATCTCCTATTCGCCGACCTTCGGCTATGACATCTGCGCGCGCCGCATTTCGAGCCAGAGCCACGTTTCGGAACGCTTCGACCTGTCGCGCTGGCGGATTGCCGGCAACGGCGCCGACATGATCCGCCCCGACGTGATGCAGGGCTTCGTCAATGCCTTTGCCGAAGCGGGCTTCAAGGCCAGTGCCTTCCTGCCCTCCTATGGCCTCGCCGAAGCCACCCTGGCGGTGACCATCATGCCCCCGGGCGAAGGGATCCGCGTCGAACTGGTCGAAGAGGAACGCCTGTCGGGCACCCCGCGCGATCTCTCGCGTCCGGCCCGCTACCGCGCGATCGTCAACTGCGGCAAGGCAGTGAAGGACATGGCGCTCGAAATCCGGGGCGAACATGGCGAGGCGCTGAGCGACCACCACATCGGCAAGGTGTGGTGCAAGGGCCCGTCGGTCATGCACTCCTATTTCCGCGATCCTGAAAGCACCGCGGCCTGCCTGGTCGATGGCTGGCTGGATACCGGCGACATGGGCTACACCGTCGATGGCTATCTGTTCATCGTTGGCCGCGCCAAGGACATGATCATCATCAACGGCAAGAACCACTGGCCCCAGGACATCGAATGGGCCGTGGAACAGCTGCCGGGCTTCAACCACGGCGATATCGCCGCCTTCTCGGTCGAAACCGAGAACGGCGAGGAAGCGCCCGCGGTGCTGGTCCACTGCCGCGTCTCCGATCCGGCGGCGCGCGTCGAACTGCGCGACATGATCCGCGACAAGGTGCGCGCGATCACCGGCATGAACTGCATCGTCGAACTGGTCCCGCCGCGCACTCTGCCGCGCACCAGCTCGGGCAAGCTCAGCCGCGCCAAGGCGAAGAAGCAGTACCTTTCGGGCGAGATCGAACCGATCAAGCTGGCGGCCTGAGCCTCCCAGCCCTCGCCCGGGGGCTTACAATCGTGACCTGACATGAAATGGGGTGGAGCCCGAAAGCCCCACCCCCGGCGCTTGCGCGCCGATTTGCCTTCTGGCTTCGTCCGGGTCGCAGATGACGGAGCCAGAAGGACAAATTCCGTAAATTTGTCTGATGTGTGTCCCGCCTGGCCGCCCCCCGACAGCCGTGGCAGAATCAGCGCGTCCCCCCCTTAGCGCTGCAGCATGTACCCCTTGTGCGGCTGGGCGATGATGCGCACGCCCGGCTTGAGCTTCTTGCGCAGGTTGCAGATGATCACTTTCACGTTCTCGAACGAGATCTGGCTGTGAAAGTCGCTGCAGAGCTGCTGGACCTTGGCATAGGACACGAAGTTGTGCTTGTCGGCCAGCATCGCGGTAATGATCGCGCGTTCGCGCTCGGTCAGCCGTTCGACCGCCACGTACTCGCCCATCAGCCGATCACTGCGCAGCTTTTCATTGCCGGATTCGATCGCCGAGAGATAGCGCCGGCGCATCGCCTCGATCCGGGCGGCGGCTTCGACGCCCTGCATCTTCTCGGAATCGAACACGTCGTCGAACCCGGCGTGCAGCGCCATCGCGCGCTTCTGGGCATTGCTGCCGCTGGTCACGCAGATCTTGACCACGCCGCTGATCGCCGCGCGGTTGGCCTTGAGGAAGCGCGCCATGCGGGCAATGTCGTTGCCGCCGACGATCAGCACGCCGTAGCCATCGGGATAGCGCGACAGGGCCTTGGTATCATCATCGGCAAAGCTGAACACCTGGGCGGCGGGAAACGCGGTTTCGAGCCAGGCATCGCGCTGCGAACGGCAGGTATCGTTGATCGAGATATAGCGGCTCGCAAGGCCATCATGGCTCTCAAGCTCACCATCGGTGTCGAGGCCGAGCGAGCCGAAGCCCTCCCCGGCGCCAGCAATCGCTACTGACAGACCCTGCCTGACAACTACCATTCCCGAACACTCCTGGCCGCACCGAAAACCCGATCGTGGGCCCGTATTATTGTTGTGCGGTGTGTTAAGGAAATTATCTTAAAGTTTGCGGTTGCCCTAACGTTAATACGAAATAATGTTCGAGTTTGACATAGATATCTGTTTTATTGGCCATTCTGGAAATTTGGCGACACCCCCGCCGCACCGCCTCCGCAGTTGCCATCCGGATGCACTCAAGCGTCACAATAAGCATCATAAATTGCTTACAAACCGCCAATTTTCGTCAATTCAATCGATTAAATATGAGCCTTGAGCAGACCCCGAAGAATGAAGCCTCGCGATACAGTCATTGCGCTTCGTTGCGGGCAACTCGTTAACGCCGCCACAATCGAATTAAGTCAAGTGTCTTACCGTTTCCCGGTCTGGGGCAGATCGCCGACGCCACTGGATCGGCTATACCGCAGCGCGTGTCTTATTTGATTAATACAGCTTGCGCTATCGCGCGTTCACTCCCATCTTGTGGGCACCCTTTTCAGGAACAGGTACGGACACGACCCATGGCCAGCACGCCAACCCCGACGACCGCCGCTGCCCCCACCATCACCCTGACCCCGCCCGAGCCGGTTCCGGTGGTGGCGGCCGAAGCCGCGGCCGGCCTCGTTCCCGTGTCGGACGAGAACCGCTCCAAGCTTGATGCCAAAGTCGATGCCTTCGTGAACGACCTGATCGCCTCGGATGCCAATTCGCCCGAATTCGGCAAGAAGGTCGATCAGATCACCACCATGGGCCGCAAGGAAATCATGGCGGCGGCTGGCATGTCGAACCGGTTCATCGACCGCCCGGTGCGCGCGATGGACAAGGACATGGGCGTTGGCGCCAATCTCAGCGAACTGCGCCGGGTGATCGAAGACCTCGATCCGGGCCGCAAGGGCCAACTTTCGACCGGCCGCAAGTTCCTCGGGATCATTCCCTTCGGCAACACGATGAAGCGCTATTTCCAGTCCTATCAATCGGCGCAGGGTCACATCCAGTCGATCCTCGGGCACCTCGCCTCGGGCAAGGACGAACTGCTGATGGACAATGCCGCGATCGACGTGGAGCGCCAGAAACTGTGGGAAGCGATGGGCGCGCTCGAACAGATGATCCACATTTCCAAGGCGCTTGACCAGCGGCTGGAAGACAAGGCCGCAGACCTTGACGCCAGCGATCCGGCCAAGGCCAAGGCGCTGCGCGAAAGCGCGCTGTTCTATGTCCGCCAGCGCACGCAGGATCTGCTGACGCAGATGGCCGTGACAGTGCAGGGTTATCTGGCGCTCGATCTGGTCAAGAAGAACAACGTCGAACTGGTCAAGGGCGTCGACCGCGCCAGCACCACCACCGTTGGCGCACTGCGCACCGCGGTGACCGTGGCACAGGCGATGACCAATCAGCGGCTGGTGCTGCAGCAGATCACCTCGCTCAACGAAACCACCGCCAACATCATCGATTCCACCAGCGCGCTGCTCAAGGACCAGACCGCCAAGATCCACGAACAGGCGGCATCGAGCACGATCCCGATGGAAACGCTGCAGCGCGCCTTCCAGAACATCTACGACACGATGGACAGCATCGACACCTTCAAGGTCAAGGCGCTGGAAAACATGAAGCAGACCGTCACCACCCTGTCCTCCGAGGTCGAGAAGTCCAAGGGCTACATCGCCCGCGCCGAAGGCGCCGCTCAGGCGCAACTGGCGCACGATGCCCCCTCGATCCTGAGCCTGGAGGGCTGACTTGGCCGACGAAGCCCGCAATTCCGACCTGATCCTCCAGCAAGCCCGCCAATCGCTCAGTCATCAGCGGGCAGGCGGGCGCCGCGCCGGTTCGATCGGGCGGCGCTCGGCCGCGCTCAAGCGCGACCATGCGCTGCGCAAGCTGCTGCGGGTTGGCCTCGCCAGCGGCGCGATCCTGTTCGCGGCGATGGTTGCTGGCCTGGTGATCGATGGGATCGGCTGGACCGGGATCATCGTGACCCTGCTGGCGCTGATCGCGGCGACCGCGCTATTCACCAGTTTCCCCCGTCTGCCGATGCCCACTCGGGAATCGCTGACCGGCGGCACGGTCAAATCGCTGGTCGGGCGCACCGAGCTGTGGCTTGAAGGCCAGCGCGCCGCCCTGCCCCCGCCCGCGGTCAAGCTGGTCGACCAGATCGGCCTCCAGCTGGATGCCCTGGGCACCCAGCTCGACGGGCTGGATGAAACGCTGCCCGCCGCGCGCGAAGTGCGCAAGCTGGTGGGCGAGCACCTGCCCGAACTGGTATCGACCTACGGCGCGATCCCGCGCCACCTGCGCGGCGAGGCCAGCGGCGGCGCATCGCCCGATGAACGGCTGACCGACAGCCTCACCAAGATCAGCGCCGAGATTGACAGCGTCACCCGCCAGCTGGCAGCGGGCGCAATCGACGATCTGGCAATCAAGACCCGCTACCTCGATTACAAATACGGGGAAGCGTTCGATAGTTCCGAAGGGCAGACCTGATGCGCATGAATTTCCCCCACTCGCTCGGCCGCGAAGAATTGCGCCGGCGCCTCAAGGAACACGAAGCGGACATCGCCCAGATTGCGCCTGCCGGCATGGCCGAAGTTACCACCAGCTGGCCGAGCGAGGATCGCATGGCGCTCAATGTCACCGCGATGGGCAAGACCATCGCCGGCGCGATCGACATTTCCGACGCTGAACTGGCCTTCGAATTCGACCTGCCGATGGCGCTGTCGTTCGTCGGCCCGATGCTGCGTTCGGCGGTCGAACCCAAGGTGGCCAAGCTGCTGGCCTGAGCCGCGCCGCTCAGTTTTCAAGGTATTGGCGCGGGATCCGGAGCTGCTCTGCCGCGACCTGTGTTTCGCGCAGGAACAAGACCAGCGCATACATCAGCAGTGCGATCGCCAGCAGGAACGTGCTGGCGGCCACGCGCTGCAGGTTCATGTCGATCAGTTCCTCGCAGAACAGCACGGCCACGGTCGTCCCGATCGACAGACCGCTGACCACCAGCAGACGCATTGCCCGCGTGACGAGGCCGATGCGCTGGTCGATCATCCGGATCTCGGCCACCACCATGTCGCGCTCGGGCCCCTCGGTCGCCACGTGGCGGTCCTGCAAGGTGCGGGCGCGATCAACCACGCGGCCCAGCCGGCTGGACAGGAGGTTGAGGATATTGCCCATCGCCACCAGAACGAAGACCGGGGCAAGCGCGAGCTGGATGGTTTGAGCGATCATGCCCTTGGTTTATCGGTCAAGCCGCCCCAAATACAAGCGCGGAACAATCGGCGTCCCCAAGGGTTTGACAGACATGACCAAACGGCATTTCAGCATTGCCATCATCGCGCTGGGCGCGCTTGCGCTGGGGGGCTGCGCGGCGGCATTCCAGAAGCATCCGGTGGGCAACACGGCCGTGCCGCAGCCCGCCAAGTCGGTCGATCTGCAGCGCTATTTGGGCCGCTGGTATGAACTGGCCCGCTATGAACAGGGCTTCCAGAAGGACTGCGACGGCGTGAGTGCGGACTATGCGCTGCGCGCGGACGGGATGATCTCGGTCCTCAACTCCTGCCGCAAGCCCGATGGCACGGCCTCGCAAGCCAAGGGCCGGGCCAAGATCGTCGACACCGCGACCGGGGCCAAGCTCAAGGTCAGCTTCTTTGGCCCGTTCTTCGGCGACTACTGGGTGCTAGACCACGCCGAGGATTATTCGTGGGCGATCATCGGCGAGCCTTCGGGCCGCTACCTGTGGATCCTCGCGCGCGAGGCGAACCCCGGCACGGCAGCGGTGGACGCGCTGATCGAGCGCACCCGCGCGCTGGGCTACGACACCACCATGCTGCGCCGCACCCAGCAGCCCTGATCAGCGCCCGCTGGTCAGCAGAGTATCGACCACCGAAGGATCGGCCAGCGTCGAGGTATCGCCAAGGTTTGAAACGTCCCCTTCGGCGATCTTCCTGAGGATGCGGCGCATGATCTTGCCCGAGCGGGTCTTGGGCAGCCCCGGCGCGAAGTGGATCACATCGGGCGTGGCGATCGGGCCGATCTCCTTGCGCACCCATGCGACCAGTTCCTTGCGCACGTCCTCGGTGCCGTCCTCGCCGGCGTTGAGCGTGACGTAAGCATAGATGCCCTGGCCCTTGATCTCGTGCGGCATCCCCACCACGGCGGCCTCGGCCACCTTGGCGTGGGCGACCAGCGCGCTTTCAACCTCGGCCGTGCCCATGCGGTGGCCCGAGACGTTGATCACATCGTCAACGCGGCCCGTAATCCAGTAGTAGCCGTCCTCGTCACGGCGGCAGCCATCGCCGGTGAAATACTTGCCGCGATAGGTGGTGAAATAGGTCTGGAAGAAGCGTTCGTGATCGCCCCAGACGGTGCGCATCTGCCCCGGCCAGCTTTGCGTGATGCAGAGATTGCCCTCGGTCGCGCCGTCCAGCACTGCGCCCTCGCCATCAACGATCTCAGGCACCACACCGAACATCGGCTTGCTGGCGCTGCCGGGCTTGAGATCGGTCGCGCCGGGCAGCGGGGTGATCATCGCCCCGCCGGTTTCGGTCTGCCACCAGGTATCGACGATCGGGCAGCGTTCATCGCCCACCACGCGCCAGTACCATTCCCAGGCCTCGGGATTGATCGGCTCGCCCACCGAGCCCAGCAGGCGCAGGCTCTTACGGCTGGTCTTCTTCACCCAGTCATCGCCCTCGCGCATCAGCGCGCGCAGCGCCGTGGGCGCGCCGTAGAAGATGTTGACGTTGTGGCGGTCGACGATGTCCCAGAACCGGCTGTGATCGGGATAGTTGGGCACGCCTTCGAACATTACGGTCGTCGCGCCATTGGCGAGCGGGCCATAGACGACATAGCTGTGCCCCGTGACCCAGCCCACGTCCGCCGCGCACCAGTAGATTTCGCCGGGGCGGTAATCGAACACATAGTGATGCGTCATCGCCGCCCAGGTGAGGTAACCCCCGGTGGTGTGGAGCACGCCCTTGGGCTTGCCGGTGGAGCCCGAGGTATAGAGGATGAACAGCGGGTCTTCGGCGTTCATTTCCTCATAGGGGCAATCCGCGGACACGGCCTGCTTCGCCTCGTCCCACCAGTGGTCGCGGCCAGCCGCCATGGTCACGGCATTGCCGACATGGCGCACCACCAGCACGGCTTCAACCGAGGGACAGTGATCGAGCGCCGCATCGACATTGGCCTTGAGCGGCACCTGCTTGCCCCCGCGCATCCCGGCATCGGCGGTGATGACGATGTTGCTGTCGCAGTCCTGGATACGGCCGGCCAGCGCCTCGGGAGAAAAGCCGCCGAACACGATCGAGTGGATCGCCCCGATCCGGGTGCAGGCCAGCATCGCCACCGCCGCTTCGGGGATCATCGGCAGGTAGATGGTGATGCGCTGGCCCTTCTTCGCGCCGAGGTCTTTCAGCACATTGGCCATGCGGCACACTTCGGCGTGGAGCTGGCGATAGGTCAGGCGGCGCTGGTGCTCGCTGTCATCGCCTTCCCAGATGATCGCGGTGGTTTCACCGTTTTCAGCGAGGTGGCGATCAAGGCAATTGGCCGAGACATTGAGCGTGCCGTCCGAGAACCATTCGATCCCGAAATCGGCCTCGTCATAGGAACACTGGCTCAGCTTGGTCCACGGCTTGATCCAGTCGAGCCGGGCGCTCTCCTCGCGCCAGAACGCCTCGGGCGCCTCCAGCGAGCGGCGATACATCGCGTCATAGCGCTCCGCGTTGACATAGGCGCGCGCGGCCCATTCGGCAGGCACGGGATGGTTGCTGGCCATGACACTCTCTCTTTCCCAGAATCGTTTGGCCGGCAGTTAAGAGCCCGCCCGCCCCAAGGTCAATAAAACCAGCGCTGCTGCCAGCCATAGACCGAGGCCACGGGATTGCCCTGGGCATCGGTGGCCGGGCGAAAGCGGAACCGCTCGACCGCGAGCCGGCAGGTCAGCGCATCGGCCGCGGGATCGGGGCTCGGCCGCGCGACGCGGCAGCCGGTGGGCCGCCCTTCGGCGCTGACGCTGATCGCAATGACCACGGCATTGCCCAGCCGCACCGCGCGCCCGGCCTTGTCATAGTCCTTTTCGGCGATGGTCCCGGCGATCTTCTCTGCCTTGCGGGTCAATCCGCCGCCCGCGCCGTTGCCGCCAGTGCCGCTGCCGGTGCCATTGCCCGTGCCGCCTGCTCCGGTTCCCCCCCCGGCCTGCGCCGCGCCCGAAGCGTTGGCATCACCGGTGCTCGCCGCGCGCGGCGCTGGGCTTGGCGCCAACGGCACCTTGGGCGGCGGGGCCTCTGCGGCGCGCGCCACCGCCTTTTTCCCTTCTGCTCCCGATGCGCCGGCCGCCTGATCCTGCCGCGCGGGTTCGGGCGGCGGCGGAGGCGCGGTGATCGTGACGGTAAAGGTCGAAACCACCGCCTCAACCGCCTGTTCGGCCAATTGCGGGGCAAAGGCCCGGATCAACGCCAGCACCGCCAGCACGTGCAGCGCCGCGACCGCCACGAACACGCCCACCTTGGTGCGCGGCGGAGCAGACAGGTCGATGTCATCGTCATCCCGCATCGCAATCAGTCCGCCGCCCTGACCTTGACCCCATCGCGCACCTTTTCGCCGGGGTGGAGGATCACCGCATCGCCTTCGGCGAGGCCGTCCAGCACCTCGGCCTGTTCATCGTTCATGTGGCCGATTTTCACCGCGCGCAGCCGGGCGGCGCCGTCATCCCCCAGCACGAAGGCCGACCAGCCCTGCCCGCTACGAAACAGCGCGCCCACCTGCACCCGCAGAACGCGGGGCGCAGACCACAGCGCGATCCGCACCACCACCCGGTAGCCGTGCCCCATCTGCGCCCAGGCGGCGCGCGGATCGACCAGATCGATCACCACCTTGACCCGCTGTTCCTCAACCCCGAGCGCCGAAATCTTGGTGAAGCCAAAAGGTTCAACCAGCCGCACCCGGCCCTTGAGCGGAGCCTCCCCGCCCCACGCATCGATCAGCACCGCCGCGCCCGCACGGACCTTAACCGCATCGGCCGACAGCATATCAGAGACGATCTCCAGATCGGCCGGATCGCCGATTTCGAGCAACTGGGTTCCGGCCACAACCGGGCAGTTGCTCTCCTGCTCGACCCGCAGCACCGAGCCGGACACCGGCGCGGCAACCCGCACCACCTGCCCGCGCGGCGCGGCGCTGGTTGTGGCTAGTCCGGCGCGGGCCGCGGCAAGGCTGTGCTGCGCGGCATCCTGGGCCTGGGCGGCGGCAGCAGCGGCAGCGCGGCTGCGATCGAGTTCGGCGCGGGCGGCATCGTGCTGCGCGGTCGAGGCAAAGCCCTTGGCCAGCAGCGCCTTGCTGCGCGCGAAATTGGTGGCGGCAAGGCTTTCCGAAGCCCGCGCCTGCTGCACCTGCGCGCGGGCGGCGGCGAGATCGGCCTCCAAGGCGGCGATAGTCGCCACGCGCTGGGCATAGCTGCGCGCATCGACCGGATCGGGCGCGACCGGCTGGATTTCAGCGAGCAGATCGCCCGCGCGGACCTGCGCGCCGGGCTTCAGTGCGATCCGCAACAGGGTGCCCGAAACCGGCGAGGCAACGGTGTAGAGGTTGTGGATCCGGGTTTCGCCGAGATCATCGGCGGTCACGGTCAGTTCCCCGCGCGTGACCTGCCCCGCATCAACCTCAAGCGCGGGCTTGCGCAGCAGGAACCACGCCGCAAGCGCGAGCGCGATGACAATCGCCATGCCGATAAGCCGCTGTCCGGAAAAGGGTTTGCGATCCATGCTCACTCCCGAGTCTTAAGCGCTCTTACCAGATCGAGCCGATCCGCGCTGCGCCGGATCAGCCAGGCGGTTGCCGCCGCCGCGAGCGCCACCACCAATACCCCGCGCGCCAGCGTTGCCGCGCTGACCGCCGCCGGGATCAGGAACAGGTCCGATGAAAAGCTCGCCGCGATATAGCGCGACATCGCTACCCCCAGCACCAGTCCCGGCCCCAGCGCCGCAAGCGCGAGCAGCGCCTGTTCGCCGAGCAGCACAAAAGCCGCCTCGCCCTTGCGAAAGCCCAGCACCCGCATCGAGGCCAGATCGCGCGCGCGTTCGGACAGGCTGATCCGCGCGCCGGTATAGGTCACCCCCGCCACGATCAGCACCGCAAACAAGGTGTTGAACAGGGTAACGATCCCCATGTTCTGCGCCACGGTTTCCCGAATGCCGCGCACCGCCGCTGCCGCGACCGACACGCCGGCCACCATCGGCGTCTGCTTGAGCCGGGCATAGAGCGCGCCCGCTTGCGCCGGGTCGGTCATCAAATAGGCGCCGCTCGCCACATTGCCTTCGCGCAGCCGCCGGGCTAGCGCGCCGCGCTCGATCACCACCGACGCGCCCAGCGGCACGTCGATCACCTGCACCACCGGCAGGGTAAAGCGCTGGCGCTCGCCCTCGGTCACCGCAACGTTCAGCACGTCGCCCACAGCAAGCCCCAGCTTGCGTGCGATCTGGCTGGAGACGATCGCGCCTTCCTGCGGCGGCTCGATCACCGCATTGTCCAGCGTCACCATCCTCATCAGCGCCGCCCCGCGCGGCAGGCCCAGCAGCCCTTCGCGGGTGTGGTAGGGCCCATGCGAAAGATCGGCGGCCACGCTGCGATAGGTTTCGACCCGCTGCACCCCCGGCAGGCTGGCCAGTTCGCGCACCACCCCGGCATCGCGCGGTTCGGCAAAGGCCACGGCAATGTCGGCGCGCTGGCCGCGCTCAAAAGCCAGCGCGATCATCCGCTCGACATTGTCGGTCGAACTGGCCGAGGCAACATAGAGCGCCAACGCCATGGCGAGCCCCAGCGCGCTGGCAGCCGATCGCAAAGGCCGGCGCAGGAAGCCGCGCAGGATCATCCGGCTTGGCTCATCGGGCAGCAGCCGCACCAGCCGGTCCCCCAGGCCGCGCGCCGAATAGCGCGCCGGGGCGGGCGGGCGCATCGCCTCGGCCGGGGCCAGCCGCTGGGCCCGCCACACCGCGCCCGCCGCGCCGGCCAGCACCGCCAGCAGCGCCAGCCCGGCCGAGAGCAGATAGATATCGAGCCCGGCCACGAAGGTCAGGAACGGGAAGGTGAAGTATTCCTGATACATCACCGCCATGCCATGCCCCATCCAGGTGCCCAGCCCCCACCCGGCCAGCACCCCGCCGACCGAGAGCAGCAGCGCCAGCGCGCCATAGTGGCGCAGGATCGCGCCGCCGCGATAGCCAAAGGCCTTGAGCAGCCCGATCACCTCGCGCTCGGTATCGACCAGCCGGGCCAGCAGGATATTGAGGAGGAAAGCCGCCACCCCGAGGAAAATCGGCGGGAGGATCCGCACCGTGGTCGCCAATTGCTCGATCTCGCTCGACAGGAACCGGTCCGACACTTGCAGGTCGCGGCCATAGGCCCCGCTCGGGCCATAGTGCGCGCTGGCATTGTCGATCCGGCGGATCGCTTCTTCCACCGGGGTGCCGGGCGCAAGGCGCACCAGCGCCTCGTTGAACCCGCCGCGCATGTCGAGCATCGCCGCCAGCGGCTCGCGCGCCATCCACAGGATGCCGAAGCGGCGATTGTCCGGGAAAATCTGCCCCGGCGCGACCGCATAGACATATTCGGGCGAGAGCACCGTGCCGACCAGCCGCAGCTCGATCCGCTTGCCATGGACCAGCGCCGGAAGCCGGTCCCCCAGCGACAGCCGGGCGGCGCGCACGAAAGCCTCGCTCGCCACCACTTCATCGCCGCGCCCGGCCTGCGGCATCCGGCCCGAGCGCAGCACCAGCCGGTTGATCGCACCGGGAAGCGAATGCAGCCGGGCAGTGACGGGTTCGGCAATGCCCGGAATATCCAGCATCGCCGCCGCGCTGACCCGGCTCTCAAGCTGCGCCACGCCGGGCAGGCGGGCCAGATCGCGCGCCAGGCTATCGGGCGCGCGGCGCAGCGGCACCCAGGCATCGGCCAGGGCAAAGCGCGCGTAATAGGCATCGCGCGTGGCGGCGAGCGAACGCATCATGCCATAGGACATGACCACCATCCCCACCCCGGCGGCCATCACCAGCGCGATTGCCAGCGCCTGTCCGCGCAGCCGCCAGACATCGCGCAGCAGCTTGATCGTCAGCGGGGCCAGCCGCGCTACCACGCCAGCTCGGTCGGGCTGCGGCGCAGATCATTGCGCGCATGGCTGGCAATCGCGCCATCGGCAAAGCGAATCACCTCGTCCGCCATGTCGGCGATCACTGCGTTGTGGGTGATGATGAACACCGTGGTCCCGACCTCGCGGTTGATCGTATCGAGCGCGGAAAGCACCCGGATCCCGGTCTTGCTGTCGAGCGCGCCGGTCGGCTCGTCGCACAGCAGCACTTCGGGGCGCTTGGCAATCGCGCGGGCGATGGCAACGCGCTGCTGTTCGCCGCCCGAAAGCTGGGCCGGGAAATGATCGAGCCGGTCCTCTAGCCCTACCAGCGCCAGCGCCTCTTCCGGGCGCATCGGATTTTCGGCGATGTCGGTGATCAGCTGCACGTTCTCGCGCGCGGTGAGCGAGGCGATGAGGTTGTAGAACTGGAACACGAACCCGATCGAGCGGCGGCGGTATTCGGTGAGCCCATCATCGTCGAGCCCGGTCAGTTCGAGCCCTTCGAACCAGGCCTCGCCCGCGCTGGCCCGGTCAAGACCGCCCAGAATGTTGAGCAAGGTCGACTTGCCCGAGCCCGACGGGCCCAGCAGCACCAGCATTTCGCCGGCGTGAACCTCAAGATCGACGCCGCGCAGCGCGTGGACCGCTGACGCGCCTTCGCCATAGGACTTGGTGAGGCCGGTGGTGCGATAGAGAACCCGGCCCTCGGCCATCAATGCTGACCCCGCCCTTTGTGTTCGCGGCGGAACCGGGTGTAGCTGTCGAGCACCTTGCGCATTTCAGCAATCGCGCGCTCGCGCTCGCGCTGGTCGTCGATCCGCGACAGCTCGCGTTTGAGCCCGGTGACAAACTCGGCATAGCTGTTCTGCCAATCGTGCCCGAGCGCCGCGGTCAGATCGCTGCGCCCGGTCTTGAGCCGCCGCGCCGGAGCGCCGGGGGGCAAGGCATAGGTTTCTCCAATCTCAGGCGTGACGATCGCGGCGCCCGCCACCAGGGGCAAGGCCAGCGTGCGCAGCGCATCCAGCGCGCCCTGTTCGCCGTGAACCAGAAACAGGCTGCCCGCGATCGGGGCGCGGGCAGCGATCCAGCTCAGCAATTCGCCCTGATCGGCATGAGCCGAATAGCTGTCGATCCGGCGGATCGCGGCGCGCACGATCACGTCCTCGCCCGAAATCCGCACCCGGCCGGCGCCTTCGAGGATCACCCGCCCGAGCGAGCCCTGCGCCTGATAGCCGACGAACAGCACGGTCGATTCGCGGCGATGGAGGTTGTGGAGCAGGTGGTGGCGGATCCGCCCGGCCTCGCACATCCCCGATGCCGCCATGATAATCGCGCCCGATACCATGTTGAGCCGGATCGATTCCTGCACGCTTTCGGTGAAGTGGAAGTTGGGGCAATTGAAGGTGCAATCGGGATCAACGTCTTCCAACTCGCCCGCGTGCTGTGCGAACACCCGCGTTGCCTGGCTGGCCAGCGGGCTGTCGATGAACACCGGCACGTCGGGGATCGCCTTGGTGCGGATCAGTTCGGCAATGTCGAGCAGCAGTTCCTGCGTGCGCTCAAGCGCGAAGGTCGGGATCACCAGATTGCCGCCGCGGGTTAGCGCGCCGCGAATTTCTGCCTCCAGCAGCTTGCGCCGCGCCGGGATGGTGATCGGTTCGCGCTCGCGGTCGCCATAGGTGCTTTCGCAGAGCACGTGGTCGAACCCGGCGGGGCCTTCGGGATCGGGATGGAAGGCCTTGTTTTCAGGTCCAAGATCGCCCGAACACAGCACCCGGCTGCCGCCTGCCTCCAGTTCGGCCGAGGCCGAGCCCAGGATATGCCCGGCATTCCACAGCCGCGCGCGAAAGCCCGGGGCAGGCTCAAACCATTCCTCCAGCGCAACCGGCGCGCATTGCCCCCAGGCGGCCAGCGCATCGGCCTCGGTATAGAGCGGGGTGAACTCTTCTTCCCCCGCCCGGTCGCGGCGGCGGTTGCGGCGCTGGGTATCGGCTTCCTGGATCCGCCCTGCATCGGCCAGCATGTATTCGAGCAGGTCGGCGGTTGGCTGGGTGCACCAGATCCGCCCGGTAAAGCCTTCGGCCACCAGCCGCGGCAGCAATCCCGAATGGTCGATGTGGGCATGGGTCAGGATCACCGCATCGACCTTGCGCGGGTCGAAACCAAAGGCCCCGGCATTGAGCCCTTCGAGCGTGCGCGAGCCCTGAAACAGCCCGCAATCGACCAGCACCCGGCTGCCCCCGCAGACAAATTCGTGGCAGGAACCGGTCACGGTCCGGGCGGCGCCGTGCAGGGTCAGCGTCAGATCCTTGGTCATGGCGAAGAGACTGTTCCTCCAAATCGAGTCTGGCAAGCGCGCGCTCTACTTGAAGCCTCTGCCCTGCCTGCGCCATGATAGGGATCAAAGGAGCCTTCCGTGATGACCATCTCTCCGCTGCTGCGTCAGGCCTGCTATATCAACGGCGAATGGACTTTGGCCGATGATGGCCGCACCCTGGCCGTTACCGACAAGGCGAGCGGTGAGGTGCTGGGCATGGTGCCAGATTGCGGGGCGGCCGAAACCCGCCGCGCGATTGCGGCGGCCCAGGCTGCCTTCCCCGCCTGGCGCGCACTGACCGCCAAGGAGCGCAGCCAGATCCTGCGCCGCTGGTTCGACCTGATGATCGCCCATCAGGAGGACCTGGCCCGCCTGCTGACCCGCGAACAGGGCAAGAACCTGGCCGAAAGCCGGGGCGAGATCGCCTATGGCGCCAGTTTCATCGAATGGTTCGCCGAAGAGGGCAAGCGGCTCTACGGCGATGTCATCCCCGGCCACATGGCCGACAAGCGGATCATGGTCCTGCGCCAGCCGATCGGGGTGGCCGCCGCGATCACCCCGTGGAACTTCCCCAATGCGATGATCACCCGCAAGGCCGGCCCGGCGCTGGCCGCAGGCTGCCCGATCGTGGTCAAGCCCGCGAGCCAAACCCCCTATTCGGCGCTGGCGCTGGCGGTGCTGGCCGAACAGGCGGGCATTCCCAAGGGGGTGTTCAATGTCGTCACCGGCAGCGCCGGCGCGATCGGCGGGGAAATGACCGCCAACCCGCTGGTGCGCAAACTCTCGTTCACCGGCTCGACCGAGATCGGCCGCCTGCTAATGCGCCAGAGCGCCGACACCATCAAGAAGCTCAGCCTGGAACTGGGCGGCAATGCGCCCTTCATCGTGTTCGACGATGCCGATGTCGATGCGGCTGTGGCGGGCGCAATCGCCAGCAAGTATCGCAATTCGGGTCAAACCTGCGTGTGCACCAACCGGTTCTACGTCCAGGCCGGGGTCCACGATGAATTCGTCACCAAGCTCGCGGCGGCAGCCAGCGCGCTCAAGGTTGGCAACGGGCTGGAAGACGGCACCCAGCAGGGCCCGCTGATTGACGAGCGCGCGGTGGCCAAGGTCGAAAGCCACATCGCCGATGCCCTGGCCAAGGGCGCGCGGCTGGTCACCGGGGGGCAGCCCCACGCGCTGGGCGGCACCTTCTTCGAGCCGACCGTGCTCGCCGGGGTCAGCCAGGACATGGCCGTGGCCCATGAGGAAACCTTCGGCCCGCTCGCCCCGGTGATCCGCTTCGACACCGAGGAGCAGGCTATTGCGATGGCCAACGACAGCGAGTTCGGTCTTGCCAGCTATTTCTATTCGACCAACCTCAGCCGGGTCTGGCGGGTGGCCGAAGCGATCGAGAGCGGGATGGTCTGCGTCAATTCGGGAATCCTCTCGACCGAGGTCGCCCCGTTTGGCGGGGTCAAGCAATCGGGACTGGGGCGCGAGGGCTCGAAATACGGAATCGAGGACTACACCGAGTTGAAATATGTGTGCCTGACAGTCTGATCCCGCGTCATTTTACATCAAAAAAGCACGGCTTTGCGCGGTGTTGACTGCGAAAACACAACTTCTTGTCGTAAAAATGCAGACTTCGCAGCGTCCATGATCTAGGGGCATCTGCGAATCCACGCATACGTTTGCGCAAACGGAGACCTTAGATGCCCGATACCGCTTCCGCCGCCGCCCCGACCAATCACGCCGGGCTCGTCGCATGGGTAGCGGAAATGGCGGCACTGACCCGTCCCGCGGACGTGGTGTGGTGCGATGGCTCGCAGGCCGAATGGGATCGCCTGACCCAGCAGCTGGTCGATGCCGGCACGCTGGTCCGGCTTGATCCGGCCAAGCGCCCCAACAGCTTCTACGCTCGTTCGGACGCCAGCGACGTGGCCCGTGTCGAAGGCCGCACCTTCATCTGCTCCGAGCGTGAAGAAGACGCCGGCCCGACCAACAACTGGCGCGATCCGGCCGAAACCCGCGCGACCATGAACAAGCTGTTCGACGGCTGCATGGCCGGCCGCACGATGTATGTCGTGCCGTTCTGCATGGGCCCGCTCGGCAGCGAACATTCGGTCGTCGGCATCGAGCTGACCGACAGCCCCTATGTCGTGCTGTCGATGAAGATCATGACCCGCATGGGCAAGGGCGCGCTCGACATGCTGGGCGATGATGGCTTCTTCGTCCCCTGCCTCCACTCAGTCGGGATGCCGCTGGCCGATGGCCAGGCCGATGTGCCGTGGCCGTGCAACGATGAAAAGTGGATCGTCCACTTCCCCGAAACCCGCGAAATCTGGTCCTATGGTTCGGGCTACGGCGGCAACGCCCTGCTCGGCAAGAAGTGCCTCGCGCTGCGCATCGCCAGCGTCATGGCGCGCGACGATGGCTGGCTGGCCGAACACATGCTGATCCTCAAGCTGACGGGTCCGCAGGGCAACACCCACTTCGTCACCGCCGCCTTCCCTTCGGCCTGCGGCAAGACCAACATGGCGATGCTCGAATCCGCGCTGCCGGGCTGGAAGGTCGAAACCGTGGGCGATGACATCGCCTGGATGCGCCTTGGCACCGATGGCCGGCTCTATGCGATCAACCCCGAAGCCGGGTTCTTCGGCGTGGCTCCGGGCACCGGCCCCAACACCAACCGCAACGCGGTGGAAACGCTCCACTCGAACGCGATCTACACCAACACCGCGCTGACCGCCGATGGCGACGTGTGGTGGGAAGGTCTGACCAAGACCCCGCCCGCGAACATGACCGACTGGCAGGGCAAGCCCTTCGATCCCGCCAACGGCACCCCGGCTGCGCACCCCAATGCGCGCTTCACGGTTCCGGCCGAACAGTGCCCCTCGATCGCGCCCGAATGGGACAATCCGGCCGGTGTGCCGATCTCGGCGATCCTGTTCGGTGGCCGCCGCGCCACGTCGGTGCCGCTGGTGGTCGAAAGCTTTGACTGGAACCACGGCGTCTATCTCGCCGCCAATGTCGCCTCGGAAGGCACCGCCGCCGCCGAAGGCAAGATCGGTGCGCTGCGCCGCGATCCCTTCGCGATGCTGCCGTTCTGCGGCTATGACATGGGCCACTACATCGCCCACTGGATGGACGTTGCCGCCAAGGCCGCCAATGGCGGCGCGAGCCTGCCCAAGATCTTCCTGGTCAACTGGTTCCGCAAGGATGACGGCGGCAAGTTCCTGTGGCCGGGCTTTGGCGACAATGCCCGCGTGCTCAAGTGGGCGATCGAACGCTGCGAAGGCAGCGCCGAGGCGCAGGACAGCCTGATCGGCCGCATCCCGGTGTCGGGCGCGCTCGACCTGTCGGGCCTCGACATCAGCGAAGCGGCGATGAACACCCTGTTCGCGATCGATCCTGCCCAGTGGCAGGAAGAGGCCGCCGCCAACCGCACCGACCTTGCCCGTCTGGGCCGCATCCCGGCTGAGCTTGAAGCCCAGCAGGACGCGCTCGAAGCACGGATTGCTGCCGCCCTGCAGCCGGCCTGATCGGGCCGGCGCAGGCGCGCGCCGCACGCAATTTTCAATATTGGTCGCTGCGATTAATCGCCGCGCTTAGTCGTCGTGGCCGCGTTCTTCGGCCTTGCGCTCGCGGCGCCCGCGATTGCGGTCGGCTTCGTCCTGGCTGGTGGTCAGAACGTCGACCGTCTTGCTGGCAACCTTGATCGGCGCGGTGATCGCAGTGGTCACGATCTTGCCGACGCAGCCCGGCAGGACCAGGGCAGCCGGAGCCAGCACGACAAGGGTTCGGGCAACCATGCGCATAACAGTTCCTTGAACTTGCCGCGCCGCATCATCGGCGCCGGTCTGGTGTGGTGAGCCCTGCTGGGTTCGAACCAGCGACCTACTGATTAAAAGTCAGTTGCTCTACCGACTGAGCTAAGG
>CALKVF010000082.1 GCA_937996535.1 uncultured Novosphingobium sp.
GCGGGATCGTGGAAATCGCTCCGCTGTTCTGGATCGACAACACGATCGAGAAGGTGGAGGGCGTTCGTCCCTACACCCCGCTCGAACAGGCTGGCCGCGACATCTACGTCCGCGAAGGGTGCTATGTCTGCCACAGCCAGATGATCCGTCCGTTCCGTGACGAGACCGAACGCTATGGCCACTACAGCCTGGCTGCGGAATCGATGTACGACCATCCGTTCCAGTGGGGCTCGAAGCGCACCGGTCCGGATCTTGCCCGCGTCGGCAAGAAGTACTCGGATGAATGGCACGTCCAGCATCTGGTCGATCCGCGCGCCGTGGTGCCGGAATCGGTCATGCCGACCTACGCCTTCCTCAAGAACACCGATCTTGATGCCGGCGACATGGGAGCAGAGCTGACCGCGCTGTCGCGCACCGGCGTGCCCTACACCAAGACCGACGTCGAAAAGGCCAATGCCGATCTCAAGGCACAGGCCGATCCGAACGCCGACGCTGCCGATCTCATCAAGCGTTATCCCAAGGCGCAGGTGCGTGACTTCGATGGCAATCCCGCTCGTCTGACCGAGATGGATGCCCTCGTGGCCTACCTCCAGGTCCTCGGGACGATGGTGGATGTCGACGGGGCGGCGGCACAGGAAGTGCTGGCCAAGGAGCAGGGGCGTTGAGCCCCCACTCCACCTACGAAACGCTGCGGCACTTTGCCGACAGCTGGGGGCTGGCCGCGATGGGCGTGGTGTTCCTGATCCTGTGTGCCTGGCCGTTTCGGCCGGGCGCCAGGAACGCCAACGACGCGGCCGCAAACATGATCTTCAAGGATGAAGAAAATGGCGAATAAGCGCATCGACGAGCCGACCGGCGTCGAAACCGTCGGTCACGAATGGGATGGCATCGAGGAACTCAACAACCCGCTGCCGCGGTGGTGGGTGATCACCACCTACCTGACCATCATCTTCGCGATCGGCTACATGGTGGTCTATCCGGCGATCCCGATGCTCCACTCGGGCACGCAGGGCGTGTGGAAGTGGTCGAGCCGGGGCCAGCTGGAAGCCGAACTCAAGGCAGCCAAGGATGCCAAGGCCGAAACCCTGGCCGCCATCGGCGCCACCCCGATCGAACAGATCGCGGCGAACAAGGATCTGATGGAAAAGGCCGTGGCCGGCGGCAAGGCCGCATTCCGCCAAAACTGCGTGCAGTGCCACGGTTCGGGCGCGGCCGGCAGCATCGGCTATCCCAACCTCAAGGACGAGGATTGGCTGTGGGGCGGCAATATCAAGGAAATCCACCAGACGCTGACCTACGGTATCCGTCAGCCGGGTGTGGCTGAAACCCGCACCAGCCTGATGCCCTCGTTCGGCAAGGACGGGATCCTCAATCCCGGCCAGGTCAATGACGTGGCCAACTATGTCCTGTCGCTTTCGGGCAAGGCTCCGGCCAGCGCCTCGGTCCAGGCTGGCGCTGCGATCTTCGCGGCCAACTGCGTGGCTTGTCACGGCCCGGATGCCAAGGGCCTGCGCCAGTTCGGCGCGCCGAACCTGACCGATGCGGTCTGGCTCTATGGCGACAAGAAGGAACAGGTTGTCGGCAGCATCACCAATGCCCATGCGGGCGTCATGCCGGCCTGGGGGGGCAGGCTTGATCCGGTGACGATCAAGATGCTGGCACTTTATGTCCACTCGCTGGGGGGCGGTGAAGACTTCGCAGAAGCTCCGAACACTCCTGCAGCAGCGGACAATGGAAATGCTAAGCCCTGAACAAGTCAAGCAACCGACCAGTCTCTACGAGAAGCGTAAGGCCGTCTTCCCTAAAGCGGTAGACGGCCGCTTCCGCCGCTTCAAATGGCTGGTCATGGCGTTCACTCTGGGCGTCTATTACATCACCCCGTGGCTCCGCTGGAACCGCGGGCCCTATGCCCCGAACCAGGCGGTGCTGGTGGATCTCGCCCACCGCCGGTTCTACATGTTCGGCATCGAGATCTGGCCGCACGAATTCTACTTCGTGGCGGGCCTGCTGATCATGGCCGGGATCGGGCTGTTCCTGATCACCAGCGCGGTTGGCCGGGCATGGTGCGGCTATGCCTGCCCGCAGACGGTCTGGACCGACCTGTTCCAGCACGTCGACCGGTTGATCGATGGCGATCGCAATGCCCAGCTGCGGCTCGAAGCCGCGCCGTGGGGGCCGCACAAGCTGTTCAAGCGCGGCCTCAAGTGGTCGATCTACCTGTTCATCTCGTTCTGGACCGGCGGCGCATGGATCATGTATTTCGCCGATGCGCCAAGCCTGACCCGCGATTTCTGGTCGGGCAATGCCGCGGGCGTGGCCTATGCCACGGTCGGCGTGCTGACCGCGACCACCTTCCTGCTTGGCGGGTTCATGCGCGAGCAGGTCTGCATCTACATGTGCCCCTGGCCGCGCATCCAGACCGCGATGCTCGATGAAAAGTCGCTGATCGTCACGTACAAGGACTGGCGCGGGGAACCGCGCGGCAGCGTCAAGAAGGCGGAAAAGAACCCCGGCGGCGTGGGCGACTGCGTCGATTGCAACCAGTGCGTCAATGTCTGCCCGACCGGCTATGACATCCGCAACGGGCCGGACATCCGCTGCATCACCTGCGCGCTGTGCATCGATGCCTGCGACAGCGTGATGGCTCAGGTCGGCCGCCCGCGCGGACTGATCGACTATGCCACGCTGGAAGACTGCAAGAGCGAACGTGAAGGCGGCGAGGCCCGCCCGATCAGCAAGGCGCTGTTCCACACCCGCACGCTGATCTACACCGGCGTCTGGGCCGCGATCGGCGCGGCGCTGCTGTTCGCGCTGGGTGCGCGCACCCGCATCGACATTGCCGTCCAGAAGGATCGCAACCCGCCCTATACCTTGCAGTCGAGCGGCGAGGTCCGCAACGACTACACGGTCAAGCTGCGCAACATGGAAACCCGACCGCGTCCGATGGAAGTGACCATCGATGGCCTGCCCGGCGGGCGGATGTGGACCGACGACATGCCCCGCGAACAGGCGGCGCGCAGCATCAAGGTGCTGGTCGAGCCGGATCGTGTCGATCCGCTGCGGGTCTATGTGGTCGCGCCAAGCGGCACCACCGAGCAGCACTTCAAGTTCGTGCTGCGCGCCAGCGATGCCGAAGGCGGCGGCGATGTCAGTGAAGTGCGCTTCGATGCGCCGGGTGAAGGAGAAGAATGATGTTCAAGGCCTTTACCACCGGCCCGTTCACCGGGCGGCACATCGCGGTGATCCTGGTGGCATTTTTCACCGTGGTCATCGCGGTCAACATCTACATGGCCCGCAGCGCCATCACGACCTTCGGGGGCGAGGTGGTGGAAAACAGCTATGTCGCCAGCCAGCACTACAACACCTGGCTCGACGAAGCGGCCAAAGAAAAGGCGCTGGGCTGGCAGGCCAAGGCCAAGCGTGATGCCGATGGCCGCGTTTCGGTGACCCTGGCTGGCGCCCCGGCCGAGGCCGTGCTGGCGGGCGATGCACGCCATCCGCTGGGCCGTCTGCCCGATCAGGTGCTGCGTTTCCAGCGTCAGGCCGATGGCTCGTGGCTGTCTGACAAGGCGCTGCCGCAGGGCCGCTGGAAGCTGCGGATCGAAGCCGATGCCGGCAAGACCCGCTGGCGCACGGAACAGGATCTGCTGTGACCGCACCGGCCCGCCAGTTGGATAGCGCTGCTCCCGAGACGACCGTGCTGGTCGTCCCGGGGATGCATTGCGCCAGCTGCATGGCCAAGGTCGAACGCGGGCTGGGCGCAGTGCCCGGCGTGTCCGCGGCGCGCGTCAATCTGACCGCGCGGCAGGTTCGGGTTGAACACGAAGCCGGGGTGACTATGCCCCAGCTGGTCGATGCGCTGGGCAATATCGGCTTTGCCAGCCAGCCGCGCGGCGAGGAACTCGACGCCCCGGCTTCGGCGGTGAAGCCGCTGCTGGCGCCGCTGGCCGTGGCTGCCTTTGCCTGCATGAACGTGATGCTGCTCTCGGTCAGCATCTGGTCGGGGGCGGAAGGCGCGACGCGCGATCTGTTCCACTGGCTCTCGGCCGCGATCGGCGTGCCCGCGATCCTCTATGCCGGGCGCCCGTTCTTTACTTCAGCGTGGAGCGCGCTCAGCCGCCGCACCACCAACATGGACGTGCCGATTTCGATCGGGGTCACGCTCGCCACCGGTCTCAGCCTGTGGGAGACGGTGCACCACGGCGAAGAAGCGTGGTTCGATGGCACGCTGATGCTGCTGCTGTTTCTGCTTGCCGGGCGCGCGCTCGATGCCGGGATGCGCGATCGTGCGCGGGCCGGGGTCGATGCTCTGCTGCGCCAGGCAGCTCCGGGGGCGATGGTCGTCACGCCGGGTGGGGGGCTGGATTGGCTCCCGGCGCTCGATCTCGTCCCCGGCATGACCATGCGCCTCGCCGCAGGCGAACGGCTCGCCGCCGATGGCGAGATCGTGACCGGCGAAAGCCGGTTCGATCAATCGCTGCTGACGGGCGAAAGCGCGCCGGTGCTGGCCCGCGTGGGCGACGGGGTGCTGGCAGGCACGCTCAATCTTGAAAACCCGGTCGACGTGCGGGTGACCGCCGCCGGGCAGGGCACGACGCTGGCGGAAATCGCCCGGCTGATGGACGCCTCGGGGCAGGTTCGCTCGGCCTATGTCCGCATCGCCGATCGGGCTTCGCGGCTCTATGCCCCGGCGGTGCATACGCTGGCCGCGCTGACCTTCGCGGGCTGGATGATTGCGGGGGCCGGCCTGCACCAGTCGCTGGTCTATGCGATTGCGGTGCTGATCATCACCTGCCCCTGCGCGCTTGGGCTGGCCGTTCCAGTGGCGCAGGTGGTTGCCTGCGGCGCGCTGATGAAGCGCGGGATCATGGTCAAGGACGGTTCGGCGCTTGAACGCATGGCAACGATTGACCGCGTGCTGCTCGACAAGACCGGCACGCTCACGCTGGGCCGCCCGCTGCCCGATGGCGCGGTGCTCGATGCCTTGCCGGGTGATGCCGCCGCCGTGGCGCTGGGGCTGGCCTCGCACAGCCGCCACCCGCTCTCGCGCGCGCTGGCCGAGGCGCTGGCCGGGCGCGGGGTCAAGCCGGCGTTGCTGACCCAGGTTCAGGAAGAGGCCGGGCAGGGCGTACGCGCGCTGTGGAACGAGCGCAGCGTGGCGCTGCGCCGCCCCGATGCGGCCAGCGGCATTGCCACCGCGCTCGATATTGCGGGCGAACCCGCCTGGCTGATCCCCTTTGCCGACCGGCTGCGTCCGGGCGCCGATGCCGCGCTAGCGCGGCTGAGCGCGCTGGGCGTGCAGCCGGCGATCCTCTCGGGCGACAATGCGGCGGCGGTTGCCGAAGTCGCGCGCTCGACCGGGCTTGAGGCCCAGGGCGAGGCATCGCCGCAGGATAAGCAGCAGGCGATTGGCCGGTTGCAGAGCCAAGGTCACAAGGTGCTGATGGCGGGCGATGGTCTGAACGACGGGCCCGCGCTGGCAGCGGCCAATGCCTCGATCGCGCCGGGCACGGCGAGCGACGTGGGCCGGCAGGCGGCTGACCTCGTGTTTCTGGGCGACGGGCTCGATGCGATCCCGCGCGCGATTTCCGCCTCGCGCCGGACGATGAAAGTGGTGCGCGAGAATTTCGTCATGGCGATCGGCTACAATCTGCTCGCCGTGCCGCTGGCGATGGCGGGCCATGTCACGCCGCTGATCGCGGCGGTGGCGATGTCGACCAGTTCGCTGGTGGTGATCGCCAATTCACTGCGTCTGGTGGGAGCCGCACGGTGAACGGGCTCGCAATCCTGATCCCGGTCGCGCTGGGCCTTGGCGGGCTGGGGCTGGCGGCCTTTTTCTGGGCGCTCAAGCGCGGCCAGTTCGAGGATCTTGACGGCGCGGCGGCGCGGATCCTGATCGACGACGAAGAGGAGCCGCGCGCGTGAGGGGGCTGGTCGAATTTTCGCTGGTCGCGCTGTTGCCGGCCGCGCTCAACCTCTCGGTCCCCGCGCCGGGGTCGACCTTGTTGGTCCCGTTCTGCACCGGCGATGGGCTGATCCACATGGTGCAGGTGCCGGTCGATGGGCAGCAAGTGCCCGGCAAGGATGGCTCGGCGACCTGCTGCGCCAAGGGGTGCCACTCCGGATCTTCCCGTAAAAGGCAGTCGAAGGAATTTGAGCCTTCGCAATGAATCGCCCCGCGCGATTTGCGATAGGCAGGGCATGTGGCCCTATTATCCCGATCTGCTGGAGACTCCGGTCCCGCGCTATACCAGCTTTCCGACCGCGGCCGAGTTCGGCCCGGGCGTCGGCGCGGCGGAGGCCGATGCCGCGCTGCGCAGCGTCAGCGGGGATGTCTCGCTCTACGTCCACATCCCGTTTTGCGAGCAGATCTGCTGGTATTGCGGCTGCAACACTGGGCGGGCGAACAAGACCCAGCGGCTGCACAGCTACCTTGAGGCGCTGCACCGCGATATCGCCATCACCGGCACCCGGCTGGACGGGCGGGTCAAGGTGCGCCGCGTGGCATTTGGCGGGGGCAGCCCCAACGCAATTTCGCCGACCGATTTTGTCCGGCTGGTCGATGCGCTGACCCTGCACACCGCGACGGTCGATCCGGTCTGGTCGATCGAACTCGATCCTCGCACGCTGACCCGCGAATGGGGCAAGGTGCTGGGCTGGGTCGGCGTGACCAATGCCAGCATGGGGGTGCAGACCTTCCAGCCAGAATTGCAGGCCGCGATCGGGCGGATCCAGCCCGATGCCGAAATCGTCACCGCGACGGAGATGCTGCGCAGGGCTGGGGTCAGCTCGCTCAATTTTGACCTGATGTATGGCCTGCCGGGTCAGACGCTTGACCATCTCGAAGCCACGCTCGCGCGCACGATCGAGCTGGGCGCGGATCGGATCGCCCTATTCGGCTATGCCCATGTCCCGCACATGCTGCCGCGCCAGCGCCGGATCGATGCCAGTGCCTTGCCCGATCAGGCCGAACGCTTTGCCATGGCCGACTATGGCTATCGCCGCCTGACCGAGGCGGGCTATGTCGCGATCGGGTTCGATCACTTTGCGCTGCCGCATGATCCGATGGCCAAGGCCGCGGCTGCCGGGCAGGTGCGCCGCAATTTCCAGGGCTTTACCGACGATCAGGCGCGCACGCTGATCGGGCTGGGCGCCTCGGCGATCAGCTGCTTTTCCGACCTGCTCGTCCAGAATGAGAAGAATGCCGGGCGCTACCGGATGCTGCTGTCGCAGGACGTGCTTCCCGCCGCCCACGGCATCGTCCGTTCGGCCGAGGACCAGCGCCGCGGCGCGGTGATCGAGGCGCTGTTGTGCCAGGGCGAGGTGCGGCTGGATGCCGACCTTGCGCTGGAGGCGGCGGGCAAGGTTGCGCCCTTCGTTGAACGCGGGCTGGCCGTGCTCAAGGATGGCACGCTGGCGATCCTGCCCGATGGGCGGCCCTATGCGCGCACGATCGCCGCGCTGTTCGATCCCTATCGCCAGGATTCGCTGCGGCGCTTCAGCTCGGCTGTCTGACCACCTCCCATACTCTGGCAGCTTTACACGCGGTGATTTCGCGTTAGCTTCGCGCGCCTGACCTGCAAACAGCGGGCAAAAAGAGAGCGGCAGTTGGATAACCGCCGCTCCAGGTGGGGAGAACTGGTGGGTGTGCGTCAGGCGAAGGCGGGGGTTCCCGCCGTGGTCGCCGTGCCGCTGGCCTTGGCGTCCTGGGTCTCAAGAACCATGACCGCCGCCGCCGTGTTCGAAATCGGGATGTGGTAGGAGCGGGAAACTTCGCTCGCACTGGCGCCCAGCGCACCGCGCGCTGCGATCCAGTTGAGGATTTCCACGCCCTGCGTGCCCGAAAGTTCGACGATTTCGTGGACCGAATGCTTGGTCAGCGCATCGGGATCGACCGACAGGTTGTCCATGCAGAACTTGTCGTATTCCGGGTTCATGAAGCCGGCGCGTTCGCCGTCGAGCTGGTGCGAAAGCCCGCCCGTGCCCATGACCATGATCTTTTCATTGCCCTGCCATTCGGCCAGCGCCTTGCCCACTGCACGGCCGAGTGCAAGGCAGCGCTTGGCGCTGGGCAGCGGGTGCTGCACGGTGTTGATCGTGATCGGCACGATCTTCACCGGGGCGGTGCGGCCCGGCCAGGCTAGCGCCAGCGGGATCGAGGCGGCATGATCGACCAGCATGTCTTGGCAGGTCGTGATGTCGAATTCTTCCTCGACCAGCTTTTCGATGATCGCCCACGACAGATCGGCATGGCCTTCGGGGATCGGGAAGGCGGGCAGGCCCCAGCCTTCGTCCTCGTTGCGATAGGTCTGCGCCGCGCCCACCGCGAAGGTCGGCATCTTGTCGAGGAAGAAGTTCAGCCCGTGATCGTTGTAGAACATGATGATCACGTCGGGCTGCTGGACATCGAGCCATTCGCGCACCGGCGGCCAGGCATCGAAGAACGGCTTCCAATAGGGTTCTTGCTGCGCGCCGCGGGCAATTGCTCCGCCGATCGCGGGAACGTGGCTGGTGAAGACCCCGCCGATAACCTTAGCCATTGACTGCCTCCCCGTTCTGGATGTTCTTCGCCTGATCGAGCAGCATCTGCTTGAAAGCCTCGACGCTCATCCCGGTTTGCTGCGCGCCCACGTCCTGGACGTTGAGCCCGAGGATCCCGGCCAGCTTGGCGAGGTAATAGATGTTACCGCCCGCCGCGATCATCTGCAGCACGTTGCGTGCGGCCACGGCTTCGCGCTGCGCGGGGGTGAGATTGAAGCGATCGATATAGGCCGCTTCATCCCGCACGAAGGCATCGCGGTTCTCGGCATGATTGAAGGAAAAACACATTGCATTAAGGGCATAGCCCTTCTGAGCGGCGGCCCCGTCGAACAGGTGGGTACCTGGAATGGGCTGGTTTGCGGTCGTTGCCATGAGCCTCTCCTTTCTTGTCCTGCTTAATCCTCCCGCTTTGCCCCGCGCACCTTGACCGGGATCAAACTTGGCAAAAATTTGTATGTGGTGCTTACAAAAATCGCGGGACGAAAATTAACCCGCCGCCGGGCTTGACCGCGCGCGGCGCGACCGCTTTGAACATGAGCAAAATCAGAAACGAAAAGAGGGACAGGCAATGCAGCTGGCAATGACCGGAAGAATCGCGCTGATCACGGGCGCCTCGTCAGGGTTCGGGGCGCATTTCGCGCGGCTGTTCGTGCGCGAGGGCGCGCGGGTGATAATCGGCGCGCGGCGGGTGGACCGGATCGCGGCGCTGGCCGAGGAACTGGGCGATGCCGCGCTGGCCGTCGCGATGGACGTCAACGACGAAGCCTCGATCATCGCCGCCTATGACGCGGCCGAAGCCAAGTTCGGCACGGTCGATACCGTGGTGGCCAATGCCGGGATCTCTGCCGATGGCCGCTCGACCGAGGTACCCGCCGCCGACGTTGCCGCGGTGATGGCCACCAATTTCACTGGGGCCTATCTTACCGCGCGCGAAGGTGCCAAGCGGATGATCGCCGCCGGGTTCAAGGATGACGAGCGCGGGCGGATCGTGCTGATCGGCTCGATTACCGCCGAACTCACCGCGCAGGGCGATGCCGCCTATGCCGCGGGCAAGGCGGCGGTTGCCCATCTGGGCCGCCAGTTCGCCCGCGAATGGGTGCGCCAGGGGGTCAACGTCAACACGATCCAGCCCGGCTACATCCAGACCGAGATCGCCGGGGACTGGTTCCAGACCGAAGGTGGTGCGCGGCAGATCGCCAATTTCCATCGCCGCCGGATGTGCCCGATCGAGGCGCTAGATGCGCCGCTGCTGTTCCTCAGCAGCGATGCCTCGCGCTATGTCACCGGCGCTACGCTGACGGTCGATGACGGGCAGGTGCTGTGATGACCATGGTTCCTGACAACACCCCCGTCATCATCGGCGTCGGCCAGTTTTCCGAACGCGTGGGCGAGCCCGGTTATGGCGAGCGCAGCCACATGGACCTCGGCGGTGCTGCGCTGGCCGCCGCGATTGCCGATGCCGGGGCGAGCGCGCCTCTGGCTCCCGCGATCGACGCGGTGATCGCGATCCGCCAGTTCGAGATTTCCGCGACCCGTTATCACGCGCCCTTCGGTCATGCCGACAACACGCCGCGTGCTATCGCCAAGCGCGTGGGGGCAAACCCTGAGCGCGCGATCCTTGAAGTGGTCGGCGGGCAGGGGCCGCAGCGGCTGGTCGGCGAATTTGCCGCCGAGATTGCTGCGGGCCGCTCGAAAATGGTCGCCATCGTTGGGGCTGAGGCGATTTCGACCGTGCGCTCGATCATGGGCCGCGGCGAAACCCGCGACTGGTCGGAAGAAGTCGGCGGTACGCTGGAGGATCGCGGGCCGGGCTATGACGGCGTGGTTGACATGACCGCGCTGCGCCACGGGGTTGGTGCGCCGATCGGGGGCTATGCCATTGCCGAAAACGTTCGTCGCCAGCGGCTCGGCCTGTCGCTGGACGACTACCGGCTGGAGATCGGCAAGCTGTTCGCGCCCTTCACTGAAGTGGCGGCGCGCAATCCGCACTCGGCCGCGCCGACCGCGCGCAGCGCCGAAGAACTGGCGACCCTGACCGAGCGCAACCGGCTGGTCGCCGAACCCTATGGCCGGCTGGTGGTGGCGCGCGATCAGGTCAACCAGGGCGGCGCGATCCTCCTCGCAAGTGCGGGTGAGGCGCGGCGGCTGGGCGTGCCCGAAAGCCGCTGGGTCCATATCCACGGCGTGGCCGACTGCGCCGAGCCTTCGATGCTGACCCGCGAATCGATGGAAAAGAGCCCGGCGGCGGTTTCCGCGATCGCCACTGCGCTCGATATCGCGGGCACGGCCTGGGACAAGCTCGCCGCGATCGACCTCTATTCGTGCTTCGCGATCCCCGTGTTCAACCTGCTCGACGCCTTCGCCCTGGAGCGTGACGATCCGCGCGGCTGGACGCTGACTGGGGGCTTGCCGTTCTTCGGCGGCGCCGGGAACAACTATTCCGCCCACGGCATTGCCGAGGCGATTGCGCGGTGCCGCGCTACGCCGGGCAGCCTTACGCTGGTAGGCGCGAATGGCGGGATCATGAGCAAATATGCCGCCGGGGTCTATTCGACCACGGCTGCCGACTGGAGCCAGAGCCGCTGGCAGAGCCTGCCCAAGATCAAGCCTGCGTGGGACGTGCTCGATGCCTATGACGGCGAGGCGGTGGCCGAAAGCTTCACGATCCAGCCGGGCAAGGACGGCGAAGTCGCCACCGTGATCGCGCGGGTCGGGCAGGCCCGGATCGCTGCCAATTCGGTTGATCCCGCGACCTGTGCGGCGCTGCGCGGCGAAGCGGTCAGCGGGCGGACGATCCGCGTTGAAGCCGGCGAAAAGAGCGTCAACGGCTTCCGGTTTACCTGACCAGATCGGCCAGCAGCGACGGGGTCAGCACCTGCGGCAATTGCCGGGGTGCGCCCCCGCCAGCCGGATACCACATGTAAAGCGGCACCCCGGCCGCGCCCTGCGCAGTGAGGTAGCGGGTGATCGCCGGATCGCGCCGGGTCCAGTCGCCGCGCAGCACCACTACGCCCGCCTTGGCAAAGGCGGCGCGGGTGTCCTCGCGCTCAATCGCGGCGGCCTCGTTGACCTTGCAGGTCAGGCACCAATCGGCGGTGAAATAGGCAAAGACCGGCTTGCCCTCGGCCCGCGCCTTGGCGAGCGCAGCCTCGCTGAAGGGGGCTGATGGCAGCACGCCAGCGGCTTCGGCCTGCGGTTCGCGGACCATGCCGGGCAGGCCCAGCGCAGCGGCGGCGACCAGTCCGGCCAGTGCCAGCCAGATCGCCCGCCCACCGGCGCGGCCGTGACGCTGGCGCCGCCCGAGCAGCACCAGCACTGCAATCAGGATCACGGTCAGCAGCACAGCGGCAAAGGCAAAGCCCGATCCGGCAACCCGGCTGGCGAGCCAGACCAGCGCCAGCGTGGTCAGCCCCATCAGACCGGCCATGACTTGCCGGAAGCGGTTCATCCAGGCGCCGGGGCGCGGCAGCCGGCGGCGCAGCGCAGGCAGATAGGCCAGCGCGAGGAACGGCAGTGCCAGCCCCAGCCCAAGCGCGGCGAACAGCACCAGCGCGGGCGCCACCGGCAGCAGCAGCGCGGCGCCCATCGCGGCGGCCATGAACGGCCCGGTGCAGGGCGTGGCGACGAAGGCGGCGAGCAGGCCCGTGGCGAACGCCCCCTGCGGCGATCCGGCGGCGGCGAAGCCCGGCACCGCCAGTTCATAGACCCCGGCGAGATTGGCGGTGATTGCAGCGGCCAGCAGCAACAGCCCGGCCACGACCAGCGGCTCTTGCAACTGGAAGGCCCAGCCCACTTCCTGACCCGCCGCGCGCAGGGCGAGCAGCAGCACGCCGAGTGCAAGGCAGGCCAGCACCACCCCGGCGGTATAGGCGAGCCCTTCGGCACGGGCCCGGGCCTCGCTTTCGCCGGCACGGGCCAGGCTCAGCGCCTTGAGGCTGAGGATCGGGAACACGCAGGGCATGACATTGAGCAGCAACCCGCCCAGCAGCGCCGAGAGCAGCAGCAGCGGCAGGCTAACCGCCGGGGCGGCAGAGGACGGCGTGATCGGCTTGCCCGCGGCGGGGACCGGGCCGGGTTCAGCCTTGATCCAGACCCCGTCGCCCGCGCCGTTAAGCCGCAGCACGGCGGAAAAGGCGGTGGGGGAGGCGGGCGCGAATTTCGCGCGGTCGATCTCGATGATGAGCTGGTCGCCCTGCCGCGAGAATCCCTGGGGCGCGGCATAGTCAACCAGATGGTCATCGGCCACGAACAGGTGCGGATTGTCGAGCCGGACGGCGGCGGGCAGCGGGATTGCGACGCGCAGCCGCTTGGCCTCCAGCGCAAAGCGCGCCGGGCTGCCGAGCGGGGCGGGGAGCGCAGCGCGCCAGCCATCGAAGCGCGCATCGCGGGCCGCGGGCGGGCCGACCGTGACGCTGCCCGACAGTTCGGCGCTTTCGGGCACGCAGATCTGCTCGGTGCAAGCCAGCCACTGCGCCTTGGCGCGGAGCGGCAGGACTGCGCCCGGCTTGGCCGTGGCGGGCAGTTTGAGCGGGACCAGCACGGCGTATTCGTGCTCGTAGACGTGGTTCATCAGCCCCGAGACAAGCAGCGGCTGGGGCACCGGATAGGCGAGCGCGCCGGCGCTGGTGCCTGCCGGCAGAGTCCAATCAAGGGTCATGCCAAGCCCGGCATCGCCCGGGTTCTGCCAGTATCCGTGCCAGCCGGGTGCCGGGGCCATGCGCACCGCGAGCGTCACGGTGGAGCCCGGCGCGGCAGCGGATTCGCTCAGCAATTCGGCTGCGATGTGGTTGGGCGCGGCCAGCGCCGGCAGCGCCATCAGCATGGCGGCCCACTGCAACAAGATGGCAACAAGGCGGCGATAGCGCGGCATCAACGGAATTCTCCACTTGGCGGGCGCGGCCGGGCCTTGCACTCGGCCCGCGCTCCCGCCATCAGGGCTGTGCCGTTTATGACGCGATTTTTCAAGGAACCCTGATGCGCCGTATTGCTGCTCCGCTGGCTCTCGCTCTTTGTGCAACGCTGATCGGGTGTGCGCCCGGTGCGAGCAAGCCGCCCGCCACGGCGGCATCGGCCCCCGCGCCGCAAGGTCCGCCCCGGTTGGTGGTGGCGGTTTCGGTCGATCAGTTTTCGGCCGACCTCTTCGCCCAGTACCGCCAGCACTATACGCACGGCTTTGCCAAGCTGCTGGGCGGCGCGGTGTTCCCATCGGGCTTCCAGTCGCACGCAGCGACCGAAACCTGCCCCGGCCATTCGACCCTGCTGACCGGGGTTCACCCTGCGCGCACCGGGATCATCGCCAACAACTGGTTCGATCCCGCCAGTCCGCGCGGCGACAAGCCGATCTACTGCGCCGAGGATGAACGCGATCCGGCGTCGAGCGCGCGCAATCCGGTCGTCTCGGCGGTCCACCTCAAGGTGCCGACGCTGGGCGAACTGATGAAGGCCGCCGATCCCGCCACCCGCAACGTCGCCGTTTCGGCCAAGGACCGCGCGGTGATGATGATGGGCGGGCACAACATCGATGCCGCCTATTGGTGGAAGGGTTCGTCTTTCGTCACGCTTGGCGGCCGGGCGCTCTCGCCCGCGGCAGAGGCCGAGAACGCGGCGACCGCCGCCGTACTCAAGTCGGGCGCGCCGGCCATTGCCGCGCCGGCCTGGTGCGGTCCCAACGATCACGCGGTGAACGTGGGCAAGGCCACGGTCGGCACCGCGCGTTTCGCGCTTGAACCCAACAAGCCCGATGCGCTGCGCATGTCGCCGCGCATGGATGCGGCCACGGTCGATCTGGCCAACCGCCTGGTCGACGAGATGCAGCTCGGCAAGGGCAGCGCCACCGACGTGCTCTCGGTCAGCCTTTCGGCGACCGACTATGTCGGCCACGCCACCGGCACCGAAGGCGTCGAGATGTGCATCCAGATGGCCGAACTCGACAAGAACCTCGGCACGCTGTTCGATCACCTCGATGCCGCCGGGATCGACTATGTCGTGGTGCTGAGCGCCGACCACGGCGGGCTCGATACCCCCGAACGCTCGGACGAGCAGGCCTTCCCGCGCGCCGCCCGCGCCGACAAGTCGCTGATGCCGGCGGACCTGTCCAAGCTGGTTTCGGCCCGCACCGGGATCACCACCAAGGGGCCGCTGCTGATTGCCGACGGCCCGTTCGGCGATTTCTACGTCAACCGCGAACTGCCCGCCGATCAGCGCGCGGTGGTGGTCAAGACGCTGGTCAGCGTGGTCAAGGGCCACCCGCAGGTGGCCGCTGCCTATACCGCCGAGGAGCTGGCGGCGACTCCGATGCCCGCCGGCAATCCGCAGGACTGGACCCTGCGCGAGCGCGCCCGCGCCTCGTTTGATCCGAGCCGCTCGGGCGATGCCGTGATCCTGCTGGACCGCGCGATCACCCCGATCCCCGAGCCGATCCCCGGCATGATCATCGCCACCCACGGCAGCGCCTTCGACTATGACCGGCGCGTGCCGATGCTGTTCTGGCGCCGCGGCATCCACGGCTTTGAACAGCCGCAGCCGGTCGAAACGGTTGATATTGCGCCGACGCTGGCCGCGATCGTCGGGCTCAAAGTCGCCGATGGCGCCTTCGATGGACGCTGCCTCGATCTTGATGGCGGCGACGGCAACACCTGTGAGACGCATCCGTGACCGACCGGCGTGACCTTGTCATCCTGGGGGGCGGCCTCGTTGGCATGACGCTGGCGCTCGCCGCCGCGCGCCACGGGCTGACCAGCCACGTGATCGACAAGGCGCGCCCCGAAGACTTGACCGCCGAAGGGGTCGATGGCCGGGCCTCGGCGATTTCGACCGCCAGCTGGAACCTGTTCTGCAACATCGGGCTGGAAGAGCAGCTGGCCCCGCTGGGCTGCCCGATCGAGGCGATCGCGGTGACCGATGCGATGAAGCCCGGGCGGATCGATTTCCGGCCCGAGCCGCACGAAGGCACGCTGGGGCGGATGTATGCCAACCGCGACATCCGCCTTGCCTTGTTCGAGGCGGCGCGCGGGCAAAGCGCGATCCATTGGGCGAGCGGCGTCGAACCCGTGGCGCGCGAACGCGGCGAGCATGGGGTTGCGGTTACGCTCGACGATGGCCGGGTCTTGACCGGCAGCCTGCTCATCGGGGCTGAAGGGCGCCAGTCCCCGACCCGCGCCGAGGCCGGGCTCAATTCGGCGCGCTGGGATTACCATCACCGCGCGATGGTGACCGCGATCACCCATGAACACCCGCACGGCGGCGTGGCCTGGGAAATCTTCTTCCCCTCGGGCCCGCTGGCGCTGCTGCCGCTGCTTGATCTACCCGATGGCCGCCATCGCAGCGCGGTGGTCTGGACCGTCGATGAAAAGGACGCGGCCGGGGTGATCGGGATGAGCGACGCGGTGTTCACCGGCGAAATCGCCCGGCGGATGGAAGGGATCTTCGGCAAGATCGAGCTTGCCGCGCCGCGCATGGCCTATCCGCTCAATTTCCATCACGCCCCCCGGATCGTGGAACACCGGCTCGCGCTGGTGGGGGATGCCGCCCACGGGATGCATCCGATCGCCGGGCAAGGGCTCAACCTTGGGCTGCGCGATGTCGGCACGCTGGTGCAGGTGCTGGCCGATGGGATGCGGCTGGGGCTGGACGTGGGTGATGCTCAGGTGCTGGCGCGCTATGAACGCTGGCGCAGTGTCGACAATCTCTCGGTCATGGCCGCAACCGACGCGCTGGTGCGCCTGTTCGGCATTCCCGGGCGCCTGCCCAGCGCGATCCGCCGTCTGGGCATGGGGATCGTTCAGCGTTCGGGCTGGCTCAAGAAGTTCTTCATGGAAGAAGCGCGCGGGATGTCGGGCGAAATGCCCGACCTGCTCAAGTACCCGGACGCGGCGGCGCAGCAGGGCTGATCGGGGCTGCCAGCGCGGCGGCATCAAGCTGATCGAGCGCGGCGTGGAGCGCGCCATAGCGCCGGGCCTTGCCCAGCCATTCGGCGGCTTGCGGCCCGGGCGACAGGCTTTCCACTTCGCGCAGCGCCGCATCGACCGCCCCGCCGCGCAGCAGCAGGCGGGCATGGTCAAGCCGGGTTTCGGCGCGAACCGCCGGGGCGGCATCACGGCGGATCACGAACAGGCTGCCCAGATCGCGGCGGAAGCGGTCCCAGCCGCTCTGGTCGGCGCTGTCTGCGCTGAGGCGCGGGGCAAGGGCATCCAGCTCGGCGAGCAACTGATCGAGCGTGATCGGGGCCGTGCCGCCCGCGATCACGGTCTGCACCGCGCCGGCCTGGCTGGCGGCAAAGTGGGTGCGCAGCTGATCGGCCAGCGCGCCAAGCGGTTGACCGGCATCGATGTCGCGGCGGGCAGCGGCCACGATCAGCAGGGCTTCGGCGCGGCTGGTCTTGGCCTCGGCAGCATCGGCGGCCAGCGTGATCTGGGTCAGGCGCTGTTCGAGCGCGGCCATCCGCTGGTCCAGCATGGGGGCGGGGTTGGCGCCTGCGGGCCGCGGCGCGGGGGCGCTCGATGCGGCGATGGGAGCGGCGCTCTTGCCGTCCAGTTCGACCTTCCCGTTCCACACCAGATAGCCCACCAGCACCGCGCCGCCGACAA
>CALKVF010000083.1 GCA_937996535.1 uncultured Novosphingobium sp.
GTCGATCGACGGCGCGATCCAGGTTGATCCCGCCGATGCCAAGGAAATGGCTCGCCGCTGCGCTGCCGAAGAAGGGATGCTGGTGGGGATCAGCTCGGGCGCAACGCTCGCCGCGATCGCCCAGAAGCTCAAGGAACTGCCCGCCGGCAGCCGGGTGCTGGGCTTCAACTACGATACGGGCGAACGCTATCTCTCGGTGCCGGACTTCCTGCCCGAATGAGCGCGCTCGAACGCGTCGACTACGCCGATCGCGGCACCGCGCTGACCGGATGGCTGGCCCGTCCGGCCGGCGCGCCGCGCGGCGCGGTGGTCGTGTTCCCGACCATCGCCAACGTCCTGCCCGCGATTGAGCGGCGCGCTGCGGTGCTCGCCGAGCAGGGCTTTGTCACGCTGATCGCCGATTTCTACGGCGCGCCGGTCGATAGCTTCGAAGCCTCGCGCCCGCTGGCCGAAGCCCTGCGCAGCGATGTTGACCATTACCGCGCACGCCTTGGCGCCGCCGTGGCCGCGCTGCGCGGACATGAGGCTGCGCATGGGCTTTCGCTCGCCGCGATCGGGTTCTGCATGGGCGGACAGGCCGTGCTCGAACTCGCCCGCGCTGGGGCGGACCTTGCGATGGTCGCCAGCTTCCACGGCCTGCTCGATACCCAGCGCCCCGCCAGTGCCGCAATCAAGCCGCGCATCCTGGTCTGCCACGGTGACCGCGACCCGATGGTCCCGCGCGCCTCCGTCACCGCCTTCTGGGAAGAAATGGATGCAGTGGGGGCCGATTGGCATTTCCACGCCTATGCCAAGGTCAAGCACGGCTTTACCGACCCCGCCAGCGATGCCCGGGGCATGGCCGCAGTAGCCTATGATCGCAGCGCCGATCGCCAGAGCTGGGCCGCACTGACCGCGCTGCTCGACGAGGTATTTCCCGCCGATTGACCTGCCGCAATGCGCGCCAGCCCTGCCCGCGCCACGGCGCGGTGCAGAGGTGATCTATGCCCAAAACAATCATCGTTGTCGGCGCCGGTCCTGCTGGCCTCAGTCTGGCGCGCGGTCTGGCGGAATCGGCCCATCAGATCCTTCTGATCGAGCCCCAATCGCGCGATACCCTGGCCGATCCCGCCCCGGACGGGCGCGAGATCGCATTGACCCTGCGATCACAGGCGATCCTGTCCGACTACGGCGTATGGAGCCGGATTCCTCAGGCCGAAATCTTCCCGCTGCGCGAAGCCCGGGTGCGCAATGGCGCATCGCCCTTCGCCCTCTCGATCGGGCCGGACAGCGGCGATGCGCTGGGGCAGCTCGTCTCCAACCACCTGATCCGCCGCGCCCTGTTTTCCGCCGTGGCCGAGCAAGCAAACGCGACCTTCCTGTGCGGACGCAAGGTTGTCTCCGCCCAGACCGATACGCGCGGCGTTCGGGTGGAATTGGATGATGGCACCACGCTCAGCGGCGCGTTGCTTGTCACGGCGGACAGCCGGTTTTCGAACACTCGCGCCATGCTGGGAATTGCCGCCTCGGTCGAACGCTTTGGCCACACCATGCTGGTCGCGCGAATCGCGCACTCTACGCCGCACGGTGGGATCGCCACCGAATGGTTCGACGATGAACGGACCATCGCCATGCTGCCGCTGGGCGCAGGCATGGCCTCGCTGGTCGTCACCTTGCCCGATGCTGAAGCCAAGCAACTCTGCGCCTGTGCGGATGCCGCGATTGAGGCCCACTTTGCCGATTACCTTGGCAGCGAGCTGGGCGAGATTTCGCTGATAACGCGGCCCACGCCCTACCCACTGGCGATGACCTATGCCCAGCGCTTCTCTGCGCCGCGCGCCGCCTTGGTCGGCGATACGGCGGTGGGGATGCATCCAGTAACCGCGCACGGGTTCAATTTCGGCCTGCTGGGCGCGAGCCGGCTGGCGGCGCTGATCGGCCCGGCGCGCGATCCCGGCGCGCCGTTGCTGCTTCGCCGCTATGCCCTGCGCCACCGCATCGCGACCCTGCCGCTCTATCAGGCAACGCTCCACGTGGTGCGGCTGTTCACCGATCGGCGCAGGCTCGCACGTCCGCTAAGACGTGGGGCGCTGCGGCTAGGCGCACTGCCGCCGGTCCGGCGGATCATGGCCCGCCTGCTCAGCGAGGCCCGCCCGGCCTGAGCCGGAAGCGGGCCCCTGCTGAAAATCAGGCTGTGGTGAACGCTTCGATCGGCAGGGCCATCATCGCTTCGCTGCCCGCTTCGATCTTGCGGCGCAGCGCGCCCGCATCGGGGGTGAAGCGTTCGCCGTAATAGCGCGCGGTAGTCAGCTTGGCTTCGTAGAACGCCTTGTCCGACGCGCCATTGGCCAGAGCATCAACTGCAACCGCGCCCATCCGCAGCCACATCAGCCCAAGCGCGACCACGCCCACAATGTGCATGTAGTGATAGGCGCCCGCCCCGATGTTGTTGGGGTTGGTCATGCCATTGGTCATGAACCACATTGTCGCAGCCTTGAGTTCGCCGTTGGCCTTCTCGACCTGCCCGGCCAGCGCGGCAAGTTCGGGCTTGGCCTTGGCGGCGGCGCATTCCTTGTCGACTTCGGCGAAGAAGGCCTGGATCGCGCGCCCCCCGTTCATCGCCAGCTTCCGGCCGACGAGGTCCATGGCCTGCACGCCGTTGGCGCCTTCGTAGATCTGGGCAATGCGGGCATCGCGAACGAACTGGCTCATGCCCCATTCTTCAATATAGCCGTGGCCGCCGAACACCTGCTGCATGTTGACGCAGGTTTCAAAGCCCTTGTCGGTGCCATAGCCCTTGAGCACCGGGGTCAGCAGGCTGATCATTTCGTCAGCCGCCTGACGCTCTTCCTCGGTCGCCGCCATGTGGGTGAGATCGACCAGAAGGCCGCCCCACAGGTAGAACGCGCGCATCCCTTCGGTGAAGGCCTTGGCATCCATCAGCATCCGCCGCACGTCGGGATGCACGAACAGCACGTCAGCCTTTTCCTGCGGCTCGGCCGGCCCGGTCAAGGCGCGGCCCTGGCGGCGTTCCTGCGCATATTTGACCGCGTTCTGATAGGCCACTTCGGCCTGGGCCAGGCCCTGGATCGACACGCCAAGGCGCGCCGCGTTCATCATGATGAACATCGCGGCGAGGCCCTTGTTTTCCTCGCCCACGATCCAGCCCTGCGCCCCGTCGTAGTTCATCACGCAAGTCGCGTTGCCGTGGATCCCCATCTTGTGCTCGATCGCGCCGCACGACACGGCATTGGCCGCGCCCAGTGAGCCATCGTCATTCACCAGGATCTTGGGCACGATGAACAGCGAGATCCCCTTGCTGCTCTCCGGCGCGCCCGGGGTCTTGGCCAGCACGAGGTGGATGATGTTGTCGGTCAGGTCATGGTCGCCCGCCGAAATGAAGATCTTGGTGCCGGTGATCGCATAGGAACCATCGGCCTGCGGCACCGCGCGGGTGCGGATCTGCCCCAGATCGGTGCCGCAGTGCGGCTCGGTCAGGTTCATGGTGCCGAGCCATTCGTTCGACACCATCTTGTGCAGATACTTGGCCTGCAGCTCGGGCGAGGCCTTGGCGATGATCGCCGAAACCGCGCCGTTGGTCAGCCCCGGATACATCCCGAAGGCGTGGTTTGCCGTGGCAACGAATTCCTCGACCACGAAGCCCAAGAGGTGCGGCATCCCCTGCCCGCCATATTCGACCGGCGAAGACAGCGTGCCCCAGCCGCTTTCGCGATACTTGGCGAAGGCTTCCTTGAAGCCCTTGGGGGTGGAAACTGTGCCGTCCGCGTTGCGCTTGCAGCCTTCCTGATCGCCCGACTGGTTGAGCGGCGCTAGCACTTCGGCGGCGAACTTGCCGCATTCCTCGACCACGGTGTCGACAATGTCGCTGCTTGCCTCGGCAAAGCCGGGAAGATGCGCATAGCCATCGATCTCCAGCATTTCGTTGATGACAAAACGGACGTCGCGCGTGGGCGCCTTGTAGATCGGCATGGGATGAGCTCGCAGACTAGAGTTGCAATTGCAGTCAGAGACTTACTTGACGTTTTCGACCAGCGAAATGAAATCGGTCAATTCGGTGATCGCCGCGTCGATATCATCGCGCTGCTCGGTCAGCCGGGCGACCTTTTCGCGGCACCGCTCAACCGTAACCTTGCGCTGGCGCGAACGCCCGTCGCCCAGGTCGTAAAGGTCGATCATTTCCTTAATCTCGGTCAGGCTGAACCCGACGTTCTTGGCGCGCATGATCCAGGCAAGCCGCGCCCGGTCACGCTTGGAATAGATCCGCGACAGGCCGACCCGCGAAGGGAAGATCAGGCCCTCGTCCTCGTAGAACCGTAGCGCCCGGGCAGTAACACCGAATTCGGCGGTCAGATCCGAGATCGTGAAATGTTCGCGCTGAAGCGCATCGGGACGATCGAGATGCGCGCCATCGTGCGACGCGGGATTGGTGGCGCCAAGCTGTTCCATGCGCCGATGACTAACTTACCTTTACGTAAGCGTCAATCAGCGATCCGCACCAGCACATCACCATCAAGCCGCCGGTAAAAGCAGGTTTGCGCGCCGGTATGGCAGGCCGGGCCAGCCGGTGTAACCAGCATCACCAGCGCGTCCTGATCGCAATCGACCCGCATTTCCTGCACCCGCAGCACATGGCCCGAGCTTTCGCCCTTCATCCACAGCCGCCCGCGCGAGCGCGAGTGGAAATGCGCCAGCCCTGTCTCGCGGGTCTTGGCCAGCGCCTCTTCGTCCATGAAGGCCACCATCAGGATCTCGCGCGTGGCCGCGTCAACCGCGATGGCGGTAAGCAGGCCATTGGCGTCAAAGCGCGGCATGAAAGCGGTGCCCTGTTCGCGCTGGGCGGCATCGTTCGTGGTCATGCGACCTCTTGTTGCAAGATAACCACATATGTCGACCAAAAACTGCGCGTTCATGCCTTGTCGCTTCCATTCGCGGCGCGATTGAAGGATTTACGGGCTCGCGGAAACACCGCCTGTCGGACCGGGATGGCATCAAGACATCCATTGGCCCAGGTTCAGGGAAAAACAGTCCAAAAATGGACAACCGCATGAGGGATTGGGCCGGCGGTCGCAAAGATCGCTTTACGCGAAAGCGCGGCCCACGAGTTTCGTCACGAGGGCGCTCGGAACTTCGGTTCCGGGCGTCTTTGTTTTGGCTCAGACCAGATCGAGCGCCTCATCCAGCACCCGCGCGCAGCAGGCGATTCGCACTTCACTGGCCCCCGCGCGCTTGAGCGCCTTGACGCAGGCCTCGCTGGTCGCGCCGCTGGTCAGCACATCGTCGACCAGCACAATCCGCGCGCCCTTGAGCATATCCGCCTGCCTGGGGTTCACCGAGATCGCCCCCGCCAAGGCCCGCAGACGCGCCCTGCGCCCCATGCCGCCCAGCATCGGCGTGGCCTTGCGGCGAAGCAGCGCATCGACCAGCACGCTGCCCTGCCGCGCCCGCGCCAGTTCCCGTGCGAGCAGCGCCGACTGGTTGAACCCGCGCCGCCACAGCCGCCAGCGATGCAGCGGCACCGGCACGAACACCCAGCCCGCATCAACCTGTGCGGGGAGCCGCGCCCCGATCAGCCGCGCGAGCAGCCCGGCCAGGGCAATCCGCCGACCGTGCTTGAAGGCCAGCACCAGCCGGCGCGAAGCATCGTTGTACAGCGTCCCCGCCGCGATCCCGTCATGACTGGGCGGTTCGGCGAGGCACGGCGCGCAGACCGCATCGCCGCCGGCAAGCTCGGGCGGGAATGGTCGCTGGCAAGCCGCGCAGCAGGGTTCACCGGGAATCGCCAGCTCACCCCAGCAGTCGGCGCATAGCCCGCTCTGCGCGACCAACCCCGCGCCGCACAGCGGACAGCGCGGCGGAAAGACCAGATCGACGATCGGCGCGAGAACGGCGGGAACCTGCATCTGCCTGCCGGTATCGCTTGCGCGGCCGGCGCGCGCAAGGCACTGGCAGGCCATGACGCCATCGGCCCCGCCCCAGATCTTTGCTCCCGCCCGGCGCAAGACCGCCCGTCAACGCGCGATCCGTTTGCAACAGGCGCCTGATGCGCCGCGCTACCTGATCGACGACATGGTCGAGGACGTGATCGAGCGCCTGGCGTTCGTGCGCCACACACCCCGCCGCGCGCTGATCGTGGGCGATTGGACCGGCACGCTGGCCGCGCAGCTGCGCGCGCAAGGCTGCGCCGTGGTCGAGGCCGATCCGGCCGACGGCTTTGACGAGGAACGCCCCTATGCCGAGGGCGGGTTCGATCTCATCGCGAGCCTTGCCACGCTCGATACCGTCAACGACCTGCCGGGCGCGCTGATCCACCTGCGCGGGGCACTGGCGCCCGGCGGGCTGGCAATCGCCAGCTTCATCGGTGCGGGCAGCCTGGAACAGCTGCGCAGTGCCATGCTCGCCGCCGATGGCGAGCGCCCCGCCCCGCGGCTCCACCCCGCGATTGATGTGCGGGCCGGCGGACAACTGCTCCAACGCGCCGGATGGGCGCAGCCGGTGGTCGACAGCCGCAGCCTTGACGTGCGCTTCTCGAGCCTCACCAGTCTGGTGGCAGACCTGCGCGCGCAGGGGTTGGGCAATGTCCTTGCACGCTCGGGTCCGCCGCTGGGCAAAGCCGCACTGCAGCGCGCCCGCGATGCCTATGGCACGCGCACCCTTGAACGCTTCGAAATCGTCACCCTGTCGGGCTGGAAACGCTAGCCCAGCGCCGCCTGCGCCGCAGCCAGCCGCGCAATCGGCACGCGGAACGGCGAGGCGCTGACATAGTCGAGCCCGACCTTCTCGCAGAACGCGATCGAGGCCGGATCGCCGCCGTGTTCGCCGCAGATGCCCAGCTTGATCCCCGGCCGCGCCTTGCGCCCGCGCTCAGCCGCCAGTTCGACCAGCTGGCCCACCCCCTCGATATCGAGGCTGACGAAGGGATCGCGCGCGAACACACCCTTTTCGACATATTGGCCAAGGAACTTGGCGGCATCATCACGGCTCAGGCCCAGCGTGGTCTGGGTGAGATCATTGGTCCCGAACGAGAAGAATTCGCCCACTTCGGCGATCTTGTCAGCCATCAGTGCGGCCCGCGGCAGTTCGATCATCGTGCCGACCTGATAGTGCAGCGTCCGGCCCTTTTCGGCAAAGACCTCGGCGGCGGCCTTATCGACCACGGCCTTGAGCAGTTCCAGTTCCTTGGCGGTCGCGACCAGCGGGATCATCACTTCAGGAACCGGCGCTTCCCCGCCCTGAGCGGCGACATCGCAGGCCGCCTCGAAGATCGCGCGGGCCTGCATTTCGTAGATCTCGGGAAAAGTGATCCCCAACCGGCAACCACGATGCCCCAGCATCGGGTTGAATTCGTAAAGCTCACCCGCCCGGCGCTTGAGCGTGGCAACGCCGATCCCGATCGCTTCCGACAGATCCTCGAATTCGGCATCGCTGTGCGGCAGGAATTCGTGGAGCGGCGGATCGAGCAGGCGGATCGTTACCGGCAGCCCCGCCATGACATCGAAGATCGCGTGGAAATCGGCGCGCTGTTCGGGCAGCAGCTTGGTCAGCGCCGCCCGGCGCCCGGCTTCGTCTTCGGCCAGGATCATCTGGCGCACGGCCGCGATGCGCTTGTCATCGAAGAACATGTGCTCGGTGCGGCACAGACCGATACCCTCGGCGCCAAACTGGCGCGCGGTGCGGCAATCGGCCGGGGTTTCGGCATTGGTGCGTACTTTCATCCGGCGGTGCTTGTCAGCCCAGACCATCAGGGTGCCGAAATCGCCGACCAGTTCGGGCTCGATCGTCTTGACCAGCCCGGCCATGACATCGCCGGTGGTGCCATCAAGCGTGATGACATCGCCTTCCTTGAGATCGCGGGTGCCGATCCGCAAGCTCCGCGCGGCCATGTCGATCGACAGGCCCGAGGCACCCGAAACGCAGGGCCTGCCCATGCCGCGCGCAACCACGGCAGCGTGGCTGGTCATGCCGCCACGCGCGGTCAGGATGCCCTTGGCCGCGTGCATCCCGTGGATATCCTCAGGGCTGGTTTCGACGCGGACCAGAATCACCGCTTCGCCGCGCTCGGCATGGGCCTGCGCGGTATCGGCATCGAGCACGATCGCGCCCGAAGCCGCGCCCGGCGAGGCCGGCAGCCCCTTGGCGAGAATGTCGCGCGGGGCATCGGGATCGAGCGTGGGGTGCAGCAGCTGATCGAGCGCCATCGGATCGACCCGGCGGATCGCGGTGGCTTCATCGATCAAGCCTTCGCCAACCATGTCGACCGCCATCTTGAGCGCGGCCTTGGCGGTGCGCTTGCCCGAGCGGGTCTGGAGCATCCAGAGCTTGCCGCGTTCGACGGTGAACTCTATGTCCTGCATCTCGCGGTAGTGCTTTTCGAGCAGGTCGAACACGGCGGCCAGCTCGGCGTAGGCCGCGGGCATCGCCTCTTCCATCGAGAGCGGCTTGGCCCCGGCACGTTCTCGCGAATACCTGGTCAGATACTGCGGCGTGCGGATCCCCGCCACCACGTCCTCGCCCTGGGCATTGACCAGCCATTCGCCGTAATAGGCCTTCTCGCCGGTCGCCGGATCGCGGGTGAAGGCAACCCCGGTGGCGCTGGTATCGCCCATGTTGCCGAACACCATCGCCTGCACGTTGACCGC
>CALKVF010000084.1 GCA_937996535.1 uncultured Novosphingobium sp.
CAGAACCGCCGGGTGGAAATCACCTACGGTCCGGGTTCGGGCATGTAAGCTTCCGCAAGGAGCTAACGAATTGGGGGCCGGAGCAATCCGGCCCCTTTTTCTTTGTCTGAAAGCGCCGCGGCAGACGGCTCAGGCGCAAATGCGCAACAACGCCACGGCGCTATGCGGCCGTCGATGCCCGCCGCCCTACGGATGTGACGATGGTCTGCCCACTAGGGGGCAGCCAAGCTGGCTCAGACGGCCTCGCCGGCAGCGCGGGCCCGGTCGGCAATAGTGCGCGCCGCATCGGGGAACAGCCGCAGGGCGAACACCAGCAGCACCGCACCGACCGGTACGCTCACCAGGGTCGATAGCACCCCAGCTGACAGGTCATCGCCGCGCAGCGACGAGACATAGCCTGCCATGAACGGCCCCAGCGCCAGCCCGACCAAGGTGGTCGCCAGGAAGAACGTGGCCGTCGCCGTGCCGCGCATCCGTGGCAGCACCAGCGACTGGCTGGCCGCCGCCGCCGCGCCAAGCGCCGTCGACGAGCAGATCACGTTGACGAAGGCCAGCACCACAAAGGTGGTGAAAGTGTCGGCCCGATAGGCGCCGATCAGGGGCAGCACGGGGCTGAGCAGGCCGAGCATCACCACCCAGATCCGCCCGGTCGGGAAGCGTTCCTGCAAGGCGTCAGCCAGCCGGCCGCCCAGGATCACGCCCAGAAAGCCCGCGAGCGCGCCCGGCGCACCGATGGTCCAGCCTAGCGCGCTCTTGGCAACGCCAAAGGTGCGCTCGGCATAGGGTGCGCCCCAATAGGATGCGGCGTAAGCGGTGAACGAGACCATGCCATAGCCCAGCGTGGTGCAGATGAACGCAGGTGAGCCCCAGATCAGGCGGAAGGTCGGCAGATCGCGCGCACGGATCGCGCTGGCCCAGCTGAATACCGCATAGACCCCGATCCCGACAAACAGCCATTGCTTGAAATTGCCCCAGCCGGTCAACGCGGTCAGCGCCAGCACGCAGGCAGCGATTCCCAGCCCGACGGCGAGGTTGATGATCAAGGCAAACGGCCCGCGCGCCAGCGCGCCCAGCGGCGTCAGCGCGAGCAGCTCGGTGGCAAAGCCCTTGAAGGGCTGGGGCTCAACGTGGCTCGGCAAGCCGTCGATCGCGCCGCGCACCGGCTCGCGAATCGTCGCCACCCACAGCGCCAGCAGCAGGCCGGGGATCCCGACCAGCACGAAAGCGGCTTGCCAGCCAACCAGTCCGCCCGGGCCGCCGTGCGGCCAGGCCGCATTCCAGCGCTCGGCGATTTCCCCACCGAACAGCACCGACAAGCCGCCGCCCAGATAGAGCCCCGACGAATAGATCGCTAGCGCGGTGCCGCGCATCCGCTGCGGGAACAGGTCGGAAATCAGCGAATAGGCCGAGGGACTCGCGGTCGCCTCGCCCACCCCAACACCGACCCGCGCAGCGGCCAGGCTTGCGCCATTGCGCGCAAAGCCCGAAGCCGCCGTCATCAGCGACCACAGCGCCAGTCCCACGGTCATCAGCCGGACCCGCTTCCAGCTATCGGCCAGACGCCCCAGCGGTATCCCGAACAGCGCGTAGAACACCGCAAAAGCCGTGCCGTAGAGAAAGCCAAGATCGGCATCGGTCAGGCCGAGATCGCGCTTGATGTCATTGGCGAGGATCGAGAGAATCTGCCGGTCGATGAAATTCAGCACATAGACCAGGACCAGAATGCCCAGAACGTACCAGCTATAGGAAGAGACGCGATCCTGCGGCGCTGCCGCCTGCGATGTATCGTTCACGCGGCTTCTCTCCTTGTTAACCCGCAGCGTAGCGAGTGGTATCGTGCAGTCCAGCCTTGGCAAAACCCTCGCGCCGCAAGCGGCAACTGTCACACAGCCCGCAAGCCGATCCATCGCTCTGCGGATCGTAGCATGACCAGCTCATCGCCGGATCGAAGCCCAAGCGGATCGCCTCGCGCGCGATGTCGGCCTTGCCGAGATATTGCAGCGGGGCGTGGATGGTGAAAGCGCCGCCTTCGGCCCCGGCCTTGGTCGCCAGCGTCGCCAGCTGAGCGAAGCCCTCGATGAATTCGGGCCGGCAATCGGGATAGCCCGAATAGTCGAGCGCGTTGACCCCGATGAAAATGTCGCGCGCGCCGATCGCCTCGGCCCAGGCAAGGGTCAGCGAGAGGAACACCAGATTGCGCGCGGGCACATAGGTGACCGGAATATCATCGCCCACGCCCTCCTTGGGCACGGCGATTTCATCGGTCAGCGCCGAGCCGCCAAACTGCCGCAGATCGAGCGGCAGGATTACGTGGCGTTCGGCCCCAAGCCGCTCGGCAATCACCCGCGCAGCATCAAGCTCGCGGCGGTGCCGCTGGTTATAGTCGATCGTCAGGGCATTGAGCGCATAGCCGGCTTCGCAGGCCAGTCCGGCGACGACCATCGAGTCCAGCCCGCCCGACAACAGCACCACCGCCTTGCGGCCCGAACCTTCTGCCATGCTTTGCATTACCTTGGGCTAGCCGCTCGCCGCGTGGGTGGCAACCGCCTCAGCTGGCACAGTCCCCGACCCGGCGCGCCTCGGCCGAGAAATCAAACGGCAGACCTTCGGCGATCCCCTGGCTCTCGAGCTGGATCAAACGCGCCGTCTCGCGGCGAATGTGGGTGCGGCCATAACCCCGCCCGCGGCAGGTGTATTGCACGGTCACTTCGCTTGGCCCGTCCTGAACGATGAAACGCTGGCACTCGCCGCCGGGATGACGCAGCTGGATGAAGCGCCGGCCATTGGGAATGCACAGCCGCTCGATCGGGCTGCCCGCCTGCCGCATCCGCAGCTCCCACCGCCCGGCATCGAGTTGGTCGAGCATGGCGAGCGTCGCGCTTTGCCCCGATACGGTGCCGCCCAGCGAAAACGCCCCGACCGCCGCGATCGCGATGTGCAGTGCCTTTTTCCCCACCGATCCGTTACCTTGCGTCCATCTGCGGCGACAATCATGCGCAATCGCCATCGAACCAGACTTGTAGCATGGCGACTTCGCGCGACCAAGCGTGTGATTATATAGACGAAGCGTTAAATCAGGCGTCGATTTCGAACAGCCGCGAACAGAACGCGCAGTCAATCACGATCAGGCCGCGCTCATCGCGCATGTCGAGGCGCTCGGCTTCAGGGAAGCTATCAAGCACCGAGCGATAATGCGCCGCATTGCAGCGACAGCCCCGGGTGAGGCTGGCACCCGGCTGGACCCGGACTTCGTCCTCTTCGTGAAACAGGCGCCAGACCAGGCTTTCGAGCGACAGTTCGGGATCGACCAGTTCGCTGTGACGGACACTGCCCGCCAGCACTGCAACGTGCTCCCATTCGGGATGGTCCATCCGCACGTGGAGCCGCTCGCGCCCTTCCTCGCCATCGGGCAGGTGCTGGGCCAGAAGCCCCCCCGCCACACAGCCCGAGGCATCATTGCGCACCGCGATGCGGATCACGGTCGGCACCTGTTCGGACTGGGCAAAGTAGCTTTCACAGGCCTCGGCGAGCGAGCCGCCTTCGAGCGGCACGATCCCCTGATAGCGTTGCCCCGTGGTCGCCAGATCAAAGGTGATCGCAAGATAGCCGTGGCCCAGCAGCTCGCCGAGCGACGGGTTCGCGCCCAGCGAGGCGAGCCGCTCCGCATCGTGACGGACATAGCCGCGCAGTTCGCCGGCGCGGTAGTCGCAGACCAGCAGATCGACGATCCCGTCCTCGCTCTGCGCCTGCATGGTCAGCTGACCCTCGCCGTCCTTGAGCAGCGAGCCGATCAGCGCCGTCACTACCAGGGCTTCGGCCAGCAGGTGCAGGATCGGCGCGGGATAGGCATGGGCCGAAAGGATCGTTTCGAGCACCGGGCCAAGCCGCACGGCCCGCCCGCGTGCATTGCGCGCGGGCAGGGTGAAGCTCAGCACCCGGTCATTGCCGGTTTCGCCTGCCGGAATGGTCACAGCTGGCCAAAGGCCCAGCGCAGCACGCTCTTCTGCGCGTGGATGCGGTTTTCAGCCTCGTCCCAGACCACCGAGCGCGGCCCGTCGATCACGCTGTCGGTCACTTCCTCGCCGCGGTGCGCGGGCAGGCAGTGCAGGAACAGCGCATCGGCCTTGGCAGCCGCCATCAGGCCGTCGTTGACCTGATAGGGGGTCATCGCGGCGATCCGTGCCTCGGCTCCGGTCTGGCCCATCGACACCCAGGTATCGGTTACGATCACGTCAGCGCCGGCGGCCGCTTCGCGCGGATCGCGGGTCAGGCTGATCCGCGCGCCCAGCGCCTCGGCCCGGGCGATGAAGCCGGCATCGCTCTCATAGCCTTCGGGCACGGCGATGCGGACATTGAACTTCATCAGGCCCGCCGCCTCGACGATCGAGTTGAGCACGTTGTTGCCATCGCCCAGCCAGGCCACTTCCAGCCCGGGCAGCGCCTTGCCATGTTCGATCACCGTCTGGAGATCGGCCATGATCTGGCAGGGATGCGATTGATCGGTCAGCCCGTTGATCACCGGAACGTCGGCAAAGTGGGCCAGTTCCTCGATCTTGGCGTGATCGTCGGTGCGGATCATGATCGCATCGGCCATCCGGCTGAGGACGCGCGCGGTGTCCGCGATCGTCTCGCCCCGGCCAAGCTGGGTCGTGCCCGCTTCCAGAATCACTGCACTACCGCCAAGCTGGCGCATCGCGATGTCGAACGAGACACGGGTGCGGGTCGAATTCTTTTCGAAGATCATCGCCAGCACGCGGCCGGCCAGCGGGGCATCGGCATCGGCCTGGCCCTTGGGCAGAGCCTTGCGCGCAGCCTTGCGGGCGATCGCATCGTTGAGCATCGCGGCGATGGCATCGCCGCCGGCGTCGGTCAGATCAAGGAAATGCCGGGTCATCACACGCCCTCCGGGGGCTGGTAGCTGGCCGCGCCAGCCGAGAGCTTTTCAAAGAATTCGTCGATATGCGCATCGTCGATCACCAGCGGCGGCACCAGCCGCAGCGTGTTGTCGCCCGCCGAAACGGTCAGCAGCTGGTGATTGTCACGCAGATGGCCCACCAGCGCGCGCGCCTCGTGGGTCATCTTGACGCCGAGCATCAGGCCCATGCCGCGCACCTGCACGAACAGGTCGGGATAATTGCCGATGAACTGTTCGAGCCGCGAGCGCAGGCGCTCGCTGGTCGCGCGGACCTGGGCGAGGAATTCCTCGTTGGCCACCGCATCAAGCACCGCCTCACCGGCAGCCATCGCCAGCGGATTGCCGCCATAAGTCGACCCGTGGGTGCCGATCACCATGCCGCGCGCGGCCTTTTCGGTGGCGAGGCACGCGCCGAGCGGGAAACCGCCGCCCAGACCCTTGGCCGTGGCAACGACATCCGGCTCGATCCCGTATTGCTCATAGGCATACATCGTGCCGGTCCGGGCCACACCCGTTTGCACTTCATCGAGCACCAGCAGCAGATCGTGTTCATCAGCCAGCGCGCGCAGGCCCGACATGAACGCCGGCGAGGCCGGGCGGATCCCGCCTTCGCCCTGCACCGGTTCGACCAGGAAGCCAGCCGTGTTGGGCCCGATCGCCGCCTTGGCCGCCTCAAGATTGTCGAACTCGACATATTTGAAGCCCGGCAGCAGCGGCAGGAAGCCCTTGTGCATCTTCTCCTGGCTCGATGCGCTGATCGTTGCCATCGTCCGGCCGTGGAAGGCGTTGTTGAAGGTGATCAGCTCGAACTTGTGATCGTTACCAACGTGCTGGTGATAGGCACGCGCGGTCTTGATCGCGCATTCCACCGCCTCTGCGCCCGAATTGGTGAAGAACACCGTATCGGCAAAGGTCAGATCGACCAGCCGCTGGGCGAGGCTTTCACCCTGGGGGCTGCCATAGAGGTTCGAGACATGCATCAGCGTCCCGGCCTGGCGCTGGATCGCGCCGATCAGGCCTTCGTGCGAGTGGCCCAGGATGTTGACCGCGATGCCCGCCGCGAAATCGAGATATCGGCGGCCGTCTTCCCCGATCAGGTGGCAGTGGTCACCGCGCACCGGCCGGAAGCCGCAGCGGGGATAGACTGGCATCAGCGGGGTAATCGACATCGCTTCAATCCTTCAAGAATGTTCCGGCTTTCAAAAATGCCCTGACTGTCAGGAACGCACGAACCGGAACGGGTGGGATAGGAGAGGGAAAACGACAAATGGCGGCCCCCTTTACGGGACCGCCATTGCCGTGTCTCTTGTCTGTAGCGGCAGGGCGGGCTTAACGCCCCGCCCCGTCACTGGCAGGTCAACCCTGACTCGGCACCAGGTTGACCGCCGAGTACTTGCCTCGTCGATCGACTTCGATGTCGAATTCCAGGCGATCGCCTTCGTTGAGGTTCGAGAGACCCGAACGCTCGACCGCGCTGATGTGGACGAAGGCATCGGCCTGACCGTCATCGCGGGTAATGAAGCCGAAGCCCTTCATCGAGTTGAAGAACTTGACCGTGCCGGTGGCGCGTTCGCCAGTCAGCTCGCGCTGCGGGGCGACTTCGCGCTTTTCGACGGGGATCACATCGCCCACGACTTCGAGGTCGCTGGCGGAAACCTTGCCGCCGCGATCGACCAGCGTGAACTTGAGCTGCTGCCCTTCGGCGAGGCCTTCGAGGCCAGCGCGTTCGACCGAGCTGATGTGGACGAACACGTCCTCACCGCCGCCATCCTTCTGGATGAAGCCGAAGCCCTTGGCTGCGTTGAAGAACTTGACCGTGCCGGTGCCTTCACCAACGACCTGGGCAGGCATACCGCCGCCACCGCCGCCGCGCGGGCCGCCGAAGCCGCCACCGCCGCCGCCACGCGGGCCGCCGCCAAAGCCACCGCGATCGCCGCCGCCGAAGCCGCCACGATCACCGCCGCCGAAGCCGCCGCGACCACCGCCACCAAAGCGATCGCCGCCGCCGAACCGGTCACCACCACCGAAGCGGTCACCGCCACCCGCGAAAGGATCGAAACCTTCTTCGCCGAAACCGTCCCGCTTGTCACGACCACGGCCGCGACGTCCTCTATCAAAACCCATAAACCCGAACGCACCTTCGCTTCGCCCTGATCAACACAGCCCGGCGGCGTGGACGAACCGCGCCAGGCGACAGGGCAAATGGCCAACAGGCCCTTCCTCTGCGATTCGCCTGTTAGACGAACAAGGCCTTCAAGGCGAACAGAATCACACGCCCCCCAGCCGGCCAGCTCGCGGAAGCGCGGCTGTGTGACATTTCTGCCAACGCGACCCGGCGCTTGCTTCGGCGGCGGCAGCTTGGCAGACAGGCGCAATGGAACTCATGACCCTTCTTGCCGACCCCACTGCCTGGGCGGCGCTCGTCACCCTGATCGCCCTCGAAATCGTGCTCGGGATCGACAATCTCGTGTTCATCGCGATCCTCTCGAACAAGCTGCCCGCCCACCAGCAGCAGTCCGCGCGCCGCATCGGCCTGGCGCTGGCGCTGGGCCTTCGGATCGCGCTGCTCCTGCTGATCGGCTGGATCGTCTCGCTCCAGCAGCCGCTGTTCGACCTCGGCATCGCCGGGGCGCCCGGTGCGCATGGCGAGCCGACCTTTGAAACCGCCTTCTCCGGGCGTGACCTGATCCTGCTCGCGGGCGGATTGTTCCTGCTGTGGAAGGCCACCAAGGAAATCCACCACAACATCGACAAGGAAGGGGTCAGCGGCGAACTGCTCGATCATGACAAGGGGCTTGGCGAAATCGCCTTTTCGGCCGCGATTGCCCAGATCATCGCGCTCGACCTCGTGTTCTCGATCGATTCGATCCTGACCGCGGTGGGGATGACCGATCAGGTCGCGATCATGATCACCGCCGTGGTCGTCACGGTCGGCCTGATGATGATTGCCGCCGATCCGCTCTCACGCTTCATCGAGAAGAACCCGACGCTGGTCATGCTGGCGCTGGCCTTCCTCGTGATGATCGGCGTGGTGCTGATTGCCGATGCCTTCGGGGTCCACATCCCCAAGGGCTACATCTATGCGGCGATGGCGTTCTCGGCGCTGGTCGAATCGCTCAACATCATCGCCCGGGGCCGCCGCTTGCGCGAGCAGGCCGGCTCGCAAGGAAAGTAATCGCCATGTTCCGCCAGTTGACCGACCGCATCTTTGCCAGCCCCCAGATCACGCTGGCCGAAGTGGCCGAGGCCGCACAGCAGGGCATTGGCCTGATCATCAACAACCGCCCCGATGGCGAAAGCGATGACCAGACCCCGGGCGAAGACATCGCCGCTGCCGCTGCGGCCGCCGGGATCGCCTATGTCGCCATCCCCGTGACCCATGCCGGCTTTTCCGAACCCCAGGTCAAGGCGATGGCTGCGGCCCTTGCGGCAAGCGACACCCCGGTGCTGGCCTATTGCCGCTCGGGCACCCGCTCGACCCTGCTGTGGGCGCTGGCCGAGGCCAGCCGCGGCGAAAGCCCCGATGCCCTGGCCGCCGCCGCTGCCAGCGCCGGCTATGACGTGGCCCCGGTGCGCGCCCTGATGGACATGCTCGCGGCGCGGGGCGCCTGACTTGGCGCTGCCGTTCCTTGCGGTGCAGCTCGGCATCTCGGTCATCCTGATCCTGACGGTGACCTGGCTGGCGGCGCGGCTTGGGCTGGGCGGCGACATCCGTTTGGGCGGCGAGGACGAAGCCCGCACGCTGGCCCGCGCCGCGCTCTGCGGGTTCGAGCCGGTCGACACCGCGCTCGACAAGGCCGGGATCGCCGCGCTGCTGCGCGACACGCAAGGCCGGGTAATGCTGCTGCGCCGCCACGGCACCCAATTTGCGGCCCGCCTGCTCGACAGCCACGCCTTCACCCGGCTTGATCGCAACTTCCTGACCGTTGGCACGGGCGAGCGGCATTTCGGCACGATCACGCTCGATCTGGGCGGCGATGCGCAGGTCTGGGCCGCCAGCCTGCGCCGGCTGGAGGGTTGAGCCGATGAAACCGCTTGGCCCGGTCGAAATCGCGATCCCGTTCTTCATCCTCGCGATCGTGCTCGAAATGTTTTGGGCCCGGCGCCGCGCGCCCCGCGCCTATGAGCCGCGCGACACCCTGACCTCGCTCGCGCTGGGCACCGGCAGCACGCTGGTCAACGCGCTGACCGCCGGACTGGTCGCGGCGGCCGCGCTGTGGCTCTACCAGCACCGCGTGGCGACGATCGGCTGGGCATGGTGGGCCTGGATCGCCTGCTTCGTGCTCGACGATTTCAACTATTACTGGGCGCACCGCACCGGGCACCGGGTGCGCTGGTTCTGGGCCAGCCACGTCAACCACCATTCGAGCCAACACTACAACCTGTCGACCGCGCTGCGGCAGACCTGGACCGGCTTTTTCGCGCTATCCTTCGCGTTTCGGATCTGGCCCGCCTTCATCGGGTTTGACCCGGCGATGATCGTGATGGTCGGCGCGGTGAACCTCGTCTACCAGTTCTGGATCCACACCGAGGCGATCGGCCGGATGCCGCGCTGGTTCGAGGCGGTGATGAACACGCCCAGCCACCACCGGGTCCACCACGCCACCAACCCGGTCTATCTCGACCGCAACTATGCCGGGGTGTTCATCATCTGGGACCGCCTGTTTGGCAGCTTCCAGCGCGAGCGGGATGACGAGGTGATCCATTACGGGATCGTCCGCCAGCTCGGCACGTTCAGCTTGGTCTGGTCGGCGTTCCACGAATGGGCCGGGATCGCGCGCGATCTGTGGGCCGCGCCGTGGCGCTACAAGCTCGGCTATCTGGTGATGCCCCCGGGCTGGTCGCACGATGGCAGCCGCGACACATCCGATGCGATCCGCGCCCGCTGGCAGGACCATAATCCCGCATAGCAGCTCTGATAATCGGGATTGCACAGCCTTAATCGTCCGCTTAACTTCGCCCCAGAAAAGACCGGGAGCGGCAATGATGGACCAGTTCGACGTGATCGTGATTGGCGGGGGCAGCGCGGGCAGCGCCGTTGCCGCGCGGCTGGCCGAAGACCCGCGCCGCCGGGTCTGCCTGCTTGAAGCCGGCGGCACCAACGACAGTGTCCGGGTCAAAACCCCGGGCTTCATGCCGTGGATCCCCAAGACCTCGAACTGTCGCTTCGAAACGATCCCGCAACCGGGGCTGGGCGGGCGGATCGGCTACCAGCCGCGCGGCAGGGGGCTGGGTGGATCGAGCGCGATCAACGCCATGCTTTATGTGCGCGGGCACGCCTTTGACTATGACCAGTGGGCCGCGCTGGGCTGCACCGGCTGGAGCTATGCCGATGTCCTGCCGTTCTTCCGCAAGGCCGAAGGCAACGAGCGTGGGGGCGATGCCTTCCACGGCGCCGATGGCCCGCTGTCGGTCAGCGACCAGCACTGGCCCAATCCCGGCAGCCGCGCCTTTGTCGCCAGCGCCGAACAATTGCAGCTGGGCGCCAATCCCGATTTCAACGGCGCGCAGCAGGACGGCTTCGGGCTCTATCAGGTTACCCAGAAGGGCGGCGAGCGCTGGTCTGCCGCCCGCGCTTATCTTTCCGCGCCGCCCGCCAATCTCGCGATCCGCACCGGGGTGCAGGTTGAACGGATCGTGATCGAGGACGGCCGCGCCGTGGGGGTGGCCCTGCGCAGCGGCGGCCACCAGGAAGTGTTGCGCGCGGTAGGCGGGGTCGTGCTTTCGGCCGGGGCCTTTGGCTCGCCGCAAACCCTGATGCTGTCGGGGATCGGCGCGGGCGCACATCTGGCGCAGCACGGGATCGCCCCGCTGGTTGAATCCGCCGCGGTCGGCAACGATCTCCAGGATCACATCGACTACGTCCACGGCTGGAAAACCGCGTCGAAGGACTTCATCGGCGATAGTCTGGCGGGCGCGTGGAAGATGCTGTCCGCGATCGTCGAGCATCGCCGCAAGCGCACCGGCATGATGACCACGCCGTTCGCCGAGGCGGGCGGGTTCTGGCGCTCCACCCCCGATGTCCCCGCGCCTGACATCCAGTACCATTTCGTGCCCGCGATGCTCGAAGACCACGGGCGCGAAAGCGTGCATGGCCACGGCTTCTCGATCCACGCCTGCGTGCTGCGCCCGGAAAGCCGGGGCACGGTGCGGCTAGCATCAGCCGATCCCGCCGCCGCGCCGGTGATCGATCCCAACTTCCTCGCTGATGACCTCGACCTTGCCACGCTGCGCCGGGGCGTACGGCTGATGCACCGCATCGTCGCGGCCCCGCCGCTGTCGAACTACGCCCCGCAGGATCGCCATCCGGTCGACCTTGATGACGATGCCGCGCTCGACGCGCTGATCCGGGGCCGGGCCGACACGGTCTATCACCCGGTCGGCACCTGCCGGATGGGCAGCGATGCGGGCAGCGTGGTCGATCCCACGCTCAAGGCGCGGGGGCTCGATGGCTTGTGGGTGGCCGATGCCTCGATCATGCCGCGGCTGGTTTCGGGCAACACCAATGCGCCCTCGATCATGATCGGCGAACGCGCGGCGGAATTCGTGAAGGCCGCCCTGCGCTAACCGGGACCAGGCGGTCAGTGGTTGCAGGCCAGCGCCGCGACCACGTCCTCCAGCCGCGCCGGATCGCCCAGCGCCAGCACCCGGCCGTCGCTGGCCGCGTGGAGCGGCTCGCCGTTCCAGTCGGACATGGTCCCGCCCGCGCCTTCGACCACCGGGACCAGCGCGGCCCAGTCGTGGAGCTTGAGGTTGGCTTCGCACACCAGATCGAGATGCCCCGAGGCGAGCATCGCGTAATTGTAGCAATCGCCGCCCATCACCATCCGGCGATGATCGGTCTTGGCGGCAAGCCCCATGAAATGGGCGCCGTCGTGATCGTCGAAATAGTGCGGCCCGGTGGTGGCCAGCGCCGCATCGGCCAGATTGGGGCAGGCCCGCGTGCGCACCGGCTGACCGTTGAGCGTGGTCGGCTTGCCCGTGACGCCAACCCAGCGTTCGTCGAGAATCGCCTGATCGATCACGCCCAGCACGGGCCAGCCTTCGACCACCAGCGCAATCAGCGTGCCGAACAATGGCCGGCCAGCGAGGAACGCCGTGGTCCCGTCGATCGGATCGAGCACCCAGGTCCGACCCGAATTGCCGGTGGTCGCGCCGAATTCCTCGCCGTGGACGGCATCATCCGGCACTTCGGCCTTGAGGATCGCGCGCATCGCCTCTTCGGCGGCGCGATCGGCCAGCGTCACCGGGGTCGCATCGCCCTTGCGCTCGCTGGCGAGCGGGGTGCGGAAATATGGACGAATCGCCGCGCGCGCCGCATCGGCGAGGCGATGGGCGAGCGCGATGTCGGCGGTGAGGTTCATCTTAGTCGAACAGGCTCGAAACCGAGCTTTCGTCGGCGATGCGGCGGATCGCCTCACCGATCAGCGGGGCGATGCTTAGCACGCGGACCTTGTCCGACTGCTGGGCGGCTTCGCTCGCCTGGATCGTGTCGGTGATCACCAGTTCCTTAAGCGCCGAGCTGGTCACGCGGGCTACCGCACCGCCCGACAGCACGCCGTGGGTGAGATAGGCGGTAACGCTGGCAGCGCCGGCATCCATCAGCGCCTGGGCCGCGTTGCACAGGGTGCCGCCCGAATCGATGATATCGTCGATCAGGATGCAGGCCCGGCCCTTCACGTCGCCGATGATGTTCATGACTTCCGACTGGCCGGGCTTGTCACGGCGCTTGTCGACGATCGCCAGCGGCGCATTGTCGAGCCGCTTGGCCAGCGCGCGGGCGCGCACCACGCCGCCCACGTCGGGCGAGACAACCATCAGGTTCTGGCCGCTGTACCGGGCCAGGATGTCTGCAGCCATGACCGGCGCGGCAAACAGGTTGTCGGTCGGGATATCGAAGAAGCCCTGGATCTGCCCGGCGTGGAGATCGACCGCCAGCACGCGGTCGGCCCCGGCAGTGGTGATCAGGTTGGCCACCAGCTTGGCCGAAATCGGCGTGCGCGGACCGGGTTTGCGATCCTGGCGGGCATAGCCGAAATAGGGGACCACTGCCGTGATCCGCTTGGCCGAGGCGCGGCGCAGCGCATCGATGCAGATCAGCAGTTCCATCAGGTTGTCGTTGGTCGGGTAGCTGGTCGACTGAACCACGAACACGTCTTCGCCGCGCACGTTCTCATGCACTTCCACGAAGACTTCCTCGTCGGCAAACCGGCGCACACTGGCATCGGTCAGCGTCAGCTCAAGATAGCCGGCGATCGCCCGTGCGAGTGGAAGATTGCTGTTGCCGGCGACTATCTTCATGAGCGCGTGTCCTTCCCGCTGCCAATCGACCCGCGCCGGGCTCTAGCCGAGCGGGCCGTTAATGCAAGATGCACGACAGCAGAAACGGGGGATCAGCGCGCCTTGCGGTGCTCGCCCCGAACCCAGCGCACCGTGCCCGAGCTGGCGCGCATGACGACAGAATCGGTGGTCATGACATCGCCCTTGAGCCGCTTCACGCCCTTGAGCAGCGAACCATCGGTGACACCGGTGGCGGCAAAGATGCAATCGCCCTTGGCCAGTTCGTCGCGGGTGTAGATCTTGTTGAGGTC
>CALKVF010000085.1 GCA_937996535.1 uncultured Novosphingobium sp.
TCGGCATGGTCAGCCAGTGGCGATAGGCCTTGAGCCGCCATTCGAGCATCCATTCGGGCTCGTTCTTCTTGGCCGAGATGAACCGGACGGTGTCTTCATCGAGCCCCTTGGGCGCGAACTCGGTATCGATCTCGGCCGACCAGCCGTGTTCATAGTCGGCCACCTTGGCTGCCGCGTCGCGCGCCGCCTGATCCTTTTGCCCCTGATCCTTCACGATGTCGCTCATTGCACCTGCCCCGCCAGCCGGGTCAGCGGCACATCGGCCAGCGCGTTGCGCACCGCCGTGCCGACCACGCCCCAGTGCGGCTTGACCGAGCAGCCGCCATCAAGCGCGCAATCGCTGCGCCCGACATCGGTGCATGGGGTCAGCGCGATCGGCCCTTCGACCGCCTCGATGATATCGGCCAGCGTGATCGCGGCGGCCGGCCGCGCGAGCTTGAGCCCGCCGCCCACCCCGCGCGACGAGCGCAGCAGGCCTGCGGCGGTCAGGCGGCTAACCAGCTTCTGCACGGTCGGCGCAGGCAGGCCGGTTTCTTCGGCGAGCTGCCCCGCTGAAACGCGCTCACCGCCGCAATGGCGCGCGGCGGCGCTCATCGTCACGACGGCATAGTCTGCCATGCTGGAGAGACGCATTTCCTGGCTTCCCGGTAAATCGGACTAAATCTTTCCGGTTTCGCCTAGGCGGATTCCAATCGTTTGGCAATGGCGCGGATTGGCGGATATGCGGGCCGAACGGACGACGTGCGCGAAGAGCAAAAAAAGGCGGCCCCCAGGTGATCCTGAGAGCCGCATGAAGTTAAGGAACTCGCTGCATCAGAGCGACGAGCCCTTCGGGTCGCAACCACGGCTTACGCCAGGTAGGAGCCCTCCCGATTGTATGGATTCGTCAGTTAATCGATTGAAATCGTCTCGGTTTCGGATTCGTAGCGCCTACACCGCCCCCTTCGGGCCATCACCAGACCACCATCTGGACCCCAAACCTCGATTCGCGGGCGAATCGGGCCAGAGCGCGAATCGGCGAATCGACTCGCGCGCGGCGCGCTGCCATAGGCGGCGCATGCTCTATTCGCTGATCCGCCCCGCCTTGTTCCTGCTCGATGCGGAAACCGCCCACGGCCTGTCGCTCGCCGCGCTCAAGGCCATGCCGCTTGGCGCCCGCGCCGCCGCGCCGGGCCCGCTGGCAACCACGGTGGCCGGGCTCAATTTTCCCAATCCGCTGGGCATGGCGGCTGGCTTCGACAAGGACGGCGAAGTGCCCGACGCGCTGCTGGCGCTGGGCTTCGGCTTTGCCGAGGTCGGCTCGATCACCCCGCTACCGCAGGCCGGCAATCCCAAGCCCCGCCTGTTCCGGCTGGCCGAGGACCGCGCGGTGATCAATCGCATGGGCTTCAACAACGGCGGCGCCGAGGCCGCGGTCGAACGGCTGGCGCGGCGGATCGGGCGGCCCGGAATCGTCGGGATCAACATCGGCGCAAACAAGGATTCGACCGATCGCATCGCCGACTATGCCACCATGGCGCGGCTGATGGCCCCGCTGGCGAGCTATCTGGCGGTCAATGTCTCAAGCCCCAACACCCCGGGGCTGCGCGCGTTGCAGGATGAAAGCGCGCTGACCGAGCTGCTCGACGCGGTGCTCGAGGCGCGTGGCAAGAATGGCCCGCCGGTGTTCCTCAAGGTTGCTCCCGATCTTGAACCGGCCGACATCGACGCGATCGCCCGGATCGCGCGGGACAAGCAGCTGGGCGCGCTGATCGTCTCGAACACCACGATCTCGCGCCCCGCGCTGCGTTCGGCCCAGGCCCACGAAACCGGAGGCCTGTCGGGCGCGCCGCTGCGCGAGCTGGCCCAGCAGCGCCTGCGCGATTTTCGCAAGGCCACCGGCGGCGCGGTGCCGCTGATCGGGGTCGGCGGGATTGCCAGCGCCGAAGATGCCTGGGCGCGGATCCGCGCCGGAGCCAGTCTGGTCCAGCTCTATTCGGCGATGGCCTATGCCGGACCCGGGATCGCCCGGCAGATCACCCGCGGGCTTGAAGCGCTGATGCGCCGCGATGGCTTTGCCAGCATTGCCGAGGCGGTCGGAACCGAATAGCACTGCCGCGCATGAAATCGCGCCTGCTTGCCCTTATCGCCGCCCCGCTGCTTGTCGCGGCCTGCACCGCCGCCCAGCCTGCCTCAACCCCGCCCCCGCTGGCGAGCCTGCCGGTCTATGCCGGCGGCATGGTCAGCGCGGCCGATCCGCGCGCCGCCGATGCCGGGGCCGAAATGCTGCGCAAGGGCGGCACCGCCACCGATGCGGCGATTGCCACGATGCTGGCGCTGTCGGTGGTCGAACCGCAAAGCTCGGGGATCGGCGGCGGCGGTTTCTATGTCGAAACCGATGCCGCGGGCCACGTCGCCACGATCGACGGGCGCGAAACCGCCCCAGCCGCCGCGCATCCGCAATGGTTCTTCAAGGACGGGCGGCTGCTGTCCTTCCCCGAAGCCGTCCCCGGCGGAACCAGCGTAGGCGTGCCCGGCAATATCGCACTGGCGGCCAACGCCCACCGGCAGCACGGCGCGCTGCCCTGGGCCGCGCTGTTCGCCCCCGCCGCCCGGCTGGCGCGCGATGGCTTTGTCATCACCCCCCGGCTTTACGGAATGCTGAAAAACAGCGCCGCGACCGCCGCTTTCACCGCCGAGGGCCGGGCGCTGTTCTATGGCGCCGATGGCCAGCCGCTGCCGGTTGGCACGCTGGTCAAGAACCCGGCGATGGCCGCTACGCTGGACAGTCTCGCCACTGCCGGGGCCAAGGCGTTCTATGCCGGGGCCAATCCGCGCGCGATCGTCGCCCGGGTCACCACCGCGCCGCGCAACCCCGCGCCGATGACCGAAGCCGACATCGCCGGCTATGCCGCCAAGGACCGCGCACCGGTCTGCGGCAGCTACCGCGGCAACAAGATCTGTTCGATGGGGCCGCCGTCGTCGGGCGCGACCACGGTGATCGCCACACTCAAGCTGCTCGAACGCTTTGATCTTGCCGCGCTGGGCAAGGATTCGCCCACTGCCTGGCACCTCATCGCCGAGGCGATGCGGCTCGCCTATGCCGATCGCAACCGCTATTCGGCCGATGCCGATTTCGTGGCCGTGCCGGTCGCCGGGATGATCGATCCAGCCTATCTGGCCCAGCGTTCGGCGCTGATCGATCCGGCCCGCACCATCCCCCACGTCACCGCCGGCACCCCGCCGGGGGCCGAGCATCTGGCCCTGGCCGATCCGGTCATGGCCGAGGAACACGGCACTTCGCACTTCGTCGCGATCGACCGCGCGGGCAATGCCGTCAGCTATACCTCAACGGTCGAAAGCCCGTTCGGATCGGGGCTGATGGTCGGCGGCTATTATCTCAACAACGAGCTGACCGATTTCGACATGAACCCGCTGCTCGATGGGCGGCAGGTCGCCAACCGGGTCGAAGGCGGCAAGCGCCCGCGCAGCTCGATGAGCCCGGCGCTGGTGTTCGCCGCCGATGGCAAGCTTCGGCTCGCGGTTGGCGCGGCGGGCGGGGCGACGATCCCGGCCCAGGTGATCCGCGCGATCATCGGCGTGATCGACTGGCAGCTTGCGGCGCAGGATGCGCTGGCCCTGCCGGTGATCTTCGCGCCCGGGATCGATGCGGTGTTTGTCGAACAAGGCAGCGCGCTTGAACCGATGATCCCCGCGCTGACCGCGCTGGGCCATGATCAGGTGATGCCGCGCGTGCTTCCGCTCAAGGCCAATGCGGTCGAAGTGGTGGGCGGCGCGCTGCGCGGCGCGGCCGACCCGCGCAGCGAAGGCCGGGCAATAGCCGAATAGCCCGCTTGCCGCTCGGGCAAAGCCGTCCTAGCAAGTTGGCAACGACAGGTGCCGGGCCACGGGGGGCCAAGGCACCGGACAGGATGTGCGCGAAAGGGGCGAGGCACCTTGGTTGATATTTCGGATCTGCCGGCCACCGGCAACCTGGTCGAACTGTTCCTGCGCCGCGCCGATGCGCGCGGCGAGGCGCCGTTCCTGTGGGCCAAGCACGCAGGGGCGTGGCGCTCGATCAGCTGGGCAGAAGCCGCCCGGCAGGTCTGCCAACTCGCCCAGGCGCTGCGCGATCTGGGGCTGGAAGCGGGCGACCGGGTAATGCTGGTGTCCGAAAACCGCCCCGAATGGTGCATCGCCGATTTCGCGATCATGGCCGCCGGGTGCATCACCGTGCCCGCCTATGTCACCAACACCGAGCGCGACCATCTGCACGTGCTCGACAATTCGGGCGCACGGGCGGTGATCGTCGCCAATGACAAGCTGGCCAAGCCGCTGCTGCCGGCCGTGCTGCGTTCGGGCCAGGCGCTGCACGTCATCGGGATCGAGCCGCTGCGCATCGCCCAGACCAGCAATTTCGAATATCACGACTGGGCTTCGCTGGTCAGCGGCGATGCCGCCGCCGCGCGGCAGGCGGTCGACCAGCGGATCGCCGCGATCCAGCGGTCAGACACGGCCTGCATCATCTATACCAGCGGCACCGGGGGCAGCCCGCGCGGGGTCATACAGCACCACGGCGCGATCCTCTGCAACGTCGATGGCGCGGCGCGGATCCTGGCCGAGGACTTCGGCCTCGATGACGATGTGTTCCTTTCGTTCCTGCCGCTCAGCCATGCCTATGAGCACACCGGCGGGCAGATGCTGCCGATCGCGGCGGGCGCGCAGATCTACTATTCCGAAGGGCTCGAAAAGCTCGCCAGCAATATCGAGGAAGTGCGCCCGACGATCATGGTCGTGGTCCCGCGCCTGTTCGAAGTGCTGCGCACGCGGATCATGAAATCGATCGAAAAGCAGGGCAAGTTCGCCAACTACCTGATGGACCGCGCGCTGGGGATCGGCTCGCTCAAGGCCCAGGGGCGCAAGCGGCTGCGCGACAAGCCGATGGACCTGCTGCTCGAAAAGGCGCTGCGTCCCAAGATCCGCGCGCGGTTTGGCGGACGGCTCAAAGCGATGGTGTCGGGCGGGGCGCCGCTCAATCCCGAAATCGGCGTATTCTTCGATTCGATGGGGCTGACCATGCTGCAAGGCTATGGCCAGACCGAGGCCGGCCCGGTGATCAGCTGCAACCGCCCCGCCGCCGGGCTCAAGATGGATACCGTCGGCCCGCCGATGCACGGGGTCGAACTCAAGATCGCGGAAGACGGCGAAATCCTCGTGCGCGGCGAACTGGTGATGCACGGCTACTGGCGCAACGAGGCCGAAACCGCCCGCACGCTGGTGGACGGCTGGCTCCACACCGGGGACATCGGCCATATCGACCCCGCCGGGCGGATCGTGATCACCGATCGCAAGAAGGACATGATCGTCAACGACAAGGGTGACAACGTCTCCCCCCAGAAGATCGAGGGGATGCTGACCCTGCAAACCGAGATCGCCCAGGCGATGGTCGTGGGCGACAAGCGCCCCTACATCGTCGCGCTGGTGGTGCCGGACGCCGAATGGGCGCTCGAATGGGCGCGCGCCAACGATGAAAAATTCGACTTTGACGAATTGCAGGATCTGCCCGCCTTCCGCAGCGCGCTGCGCGCCGCGATCGACCGGGTCAACCAGGATCTCTCGGTGGTCGAAAAGGTCCGCCAGTTCACGTTCGCCGACGAGGCCTTTTCGATCGAGAACGAGGAAATGACCCCCAGCCTCAAGATCCGCCGCCACAAGCTGAAGGAGCGTTACGGCGCCCGGCTCGACGGGCTTTACAAGGCATGATCGCCGATCCCATCCTGGCGGCGATCCCCTGGGACCAGGCCGCGACGATGATCGACCTGGAAGGCCGGGTGCCGATCATCGGCACGATCCGCGACTGCGCGATGCATTTCGTGCTCTACAAGCCGCACGCGCGGGACAATGCGCGGGTGGTACTGACCCAGCCGGTCCACCGCATCGGCCGCCAGACGCGGACCTGGCTGCTCGAGCCAGAGGAAATCGCCCAGCTCGCCGAACGGCTGCGGCGCGAGGCGAACTAGCCCCGCCTTAAAGCGCCTGAATCGTGCTGACCGAGCGGTTGTCATCCCAGTGCGAATGGACCTGCGCCTCAAACCCGCGCGGGCGCTCGGCAAGATAACGAGTCGATAGCCACAGCCGCTTGAGGTGGCGCTTGATCCCGCGTTCGACATCGTCTTCGTAATCGCTGCGGCCGTGAAGCACGTGGTAGTTGTTGATGAACTGCATCTCGCCCGGCGCAAGGTCCATATAGACGTTGAATTCGGGTCGGTTAGCGAGGTCCATGACCGCATCGAGCGCCTCGACCGCCAGCGGCGAAAGCCGCGGGGCATCGGCGTGGCGCTGCGAGGCCTTGATGTAGCTGGGCACATAGCGGCAGAACAGCCGGCCCTGATGCTCGGTAAACACCGGGCGGATATAAAAGGGCCGCGTGCCGGGCTTTTCCTCGCCGCGAAAATCCCACGGCAGTTCTTCATACAGCGCCGCGACCAGATCGGGGCGCTGCTCGACCAGTTCGTTGTAGATCGCGACCATGTTGGCCACGCACGATAGCCCGCCGCGCTTGGCCGGGCGCAGGCACATCAGGCCGACCAGATCCGAACCATCGGTGTGATAGGACAGCGCGATCAGCCCCAGTTCGTTGCCCCGCGCGGTCGGATCATCCGGGCTTTTGCCCTGATCGGTGACGTCGCCCATCACATGGCCATACTTGTTCTGCGGCCACGGATTGCCGAGATGCATCCCGATGCCCCAGTAGAGCATGGTCAGTTCATCATCAGTGTAGCGCGCGGTATCGAGCCGCGAGATCCGCTGAAAGCCCCGCCCGTCGATCAGCTCGCGCTCGATTTCGGCAAGCTTGGGCACCAGCCGGTCGAGCGGGAACTGCTCGCGGGTGATGTCCATCAGGTTGGCCGAATGCGCGTGGGCATGGCGCAGCGCCGCATCGAGTTCGCGCTGGTCGGCATCATCGAGGTAGAGCGTCCAGGCATCGGGATCCTGCACGTCATCCGCGCGCCAGTTGACGTGGGTTTCGAGCTTGCGCGGGGTAAAGGCCATGCGCCGCCCCCGCTCAGGCCGTGGGTGCGGGCTGCGATCCGCGCACCAGCCGCCCGGGCAGCGCGCCGCTCGCCTCGCCGTCGCGGTAGGTCACCTGACCCGCGACCATGGTGTGGCGATAGCCGCTGGCGCGCTGGAGCAGGCGCTTGCCGCCGGCAGGCAGGTCATAGGCCATTTCGGGTCGGTGGCAGGCGAGCTTGTCAAAATCGATCACGTTGATGTCGGCGCGCATCCCCGGGGCGATCACCCCGCGATCGAGCAGGCCCATCGCGCGGGCATTGTCGGCGGTCTGGCGCTTGATCAGCGTGGCGATGTCGATCCGGCCATGCTTGCGGTCGCGGCCCCAGTGCGAGAGCAGGTAGGTCGGGAAACTGCCGTCCGAAATCAGGCCGACATGGGCCCCGCCATCGCCCAGCCCCATCAGGGTGTTCTTCGCCCCCAGCATCTCGCCGGTGTCGTCGAGGTTGAAGTGGGCATAGTTGGCAAAGGGCAGCAGCATGAAATCGCGCCCGCCGTTCGCCACCATCAGGTCATAGGCCACCTCGTTGGCGCTGCGGCCCTCGCGCCGCGCCTGATGGGCGAGCGAGGTTTCCTCGGCCGGTTCGTAGTTCGGCGGATCACCCAGCGGGAAGATCATGCCGTAATTGGTCAGCACCCGTGTGGCGGTGAGCACCTGATTCTTTTCCACCTCGCCGCCGCCATCAGCCTCGAGCAGCAATTGCGCGCGGAACGCAGGATCACGCATCGCCGCCAGCCGCTCGTCAAAGGGCAGCGCCGAAATCTTCTGGTAGCTCGGCAGGTGGGAAAACGGGCTGGCACTGGCCTGCAACCCCAGCAACAGGCCGATCGGGCGCGGCGCGACCTGGGCCTTGATCTCAAGCCCTTCGGCATTGGCCTGATCGATCATGCCCAGCAGATCGCGCCAGCCATCGGGCTTGGAATGCGATTGCCCGAGCGAGAGCGACAGCGGCCGGCCCGATGCGGTGACGATCCGCTTCACCATCGCAAATTCGGTTTCGACATCGGGCTGGTTGAAGTCCGAAATCAGTTCGAGCACGCCCTTGCCGGCATCCTTCTGGCCCATGGCAATGCCCATCAGCTCGGCCTCGGTGGCGCGCAGCGAGGGGGTGGGATCGCCCTTCACCGTGCGATGGTTGAGCGTACGCGACGTGGAAAAGCCGATCGCCCCGGCGGCCACGGCCTCGGCCGACAGGCGGCGCATCTGGGCAATGTCATCCGCGGTCGCGGCTTCAAGGTTGGCGCCGCGTTCGCCCATCACGAACACCCGCAGCGCACCGTGCGGCAGCTGGGCGCAGAGATCCATGTCGCGCGGGCGCGCATCGAGCGCATCGAGATATTCGGGAAAGCTCTGCCAGTTCCACGCCAGCCCTTCGTGGAGCGCGGTGCCGGGAATGTCCTCCACCCCTTCCATCAGCTCGACCAGCCGGTCCCGGTCTTGCGGCTTCACCGGCGCAAAGCCGACCCCGCAATTGCCCATGACCGCCGTGGTCACGCCGTGCCAGCTTGATGGGGCCAGCTGGGTGTCCCAGGTGGCCTGGCCATCGTAGTGGGTGTGAACATCGACGAAGCCCGGGGTGACCAGCAGGCCGGCGGCATCGATTTCCTCGGCGCCGCGGTCATCGACCTTGCCCACGGCAACGATCCGCCCGCCGGCAATGGCGATATCGGCTTCGCGCAGCGCGCCGCCCGTCCCATCGGCGAGCGTCCCGCCCCGAATCACGCAATCGAGCTGCTTGCCCATGCCACCGACTCCCATGTCTTGTTTGGGATCAGTAGAATGGGCTTCCGGGTCCGTGTCCAGCCCTGTCTGACAGGGTGATGCGCGCGCCGCTCAGGCTGCGACCTGTTCGACCCATTCGGGATAGAAGCTGGGCGCGCGGCGCGACCAGCCCGGCGCGGTGGCCGCCGCTTCGCTGAGCGACTGGAGCAGGCCCTTGCGCCGCTCGGGCCGGATCTGCGGCAGGGCAGCAGCGGCGCAGAACGCCGCCGGCAGGAACGGACGCACTTCGGCGCCCAGCAGCCGTTCGTAGAGAAACCGGAACGCCGGGAAACTTTCCAGCCGTTCCTGCGCAAGATCGAAAGCCGCCAGCCGCACCAGCTGGCCGAAAAAGCCGTCCAGCCCATCGAATCCGCTATCGGCGGGAATTCCCCCGCGCAGCGCCTTCAACGCCTGATACGAAAGATACTGGCTGCGGATCGAGGCGCTTTCAGCGGCATCGCGGGCCCACAGCTTGAACGCATCCTGCCGGCCCAGCCCGATATCGAGACTGCGCTTGATGTAACGCTGCTCACACGGGCTGAAGCTTGCAAATTCGCGCAGTTCGGCGATCGCCTGCGATGCGGTAGCAGTATGGCTCATGGCTTGCCCCCAGTTGGACCGGGAACAGATCACCAGAATAAGGTTATCATCCGATTAACCCTGTCTGCGGGGTCCGATCAGATCAGGCCGGCGAGCGGGCTGGAGGGATCGGCATATTTGCGCGTCGCCATGCGCCCGGCGAGATAGGAATCGCGCCCGGCCTCGACCGCCAGCTTCATCGCCCGCGCCATCCGCACCGGATCCTTGGCTTCGGCAATGGCGGTGTTCATCAGCACGCCATCAACCCCCAGCTCCATCGCCACGGCGGCATCGCTCGCCGTGCCGACCCCGGCATCGACCAGCACGGGGACGCTCGCGCCTTCGACGATCAGGCGGATCGTCACCCGGTTCTGGATGCCCAGCCCCGAGCCGATCGGCGCGCCCAGCGGCATCACCGCCACGGCGCCGGCTTCTTCGAGCTGCTTGGCCGCGATCGGATCATCGACGCAGTAAACCATCGGCAGGAAGCCCTCCTTGGCGAGGACTTCGGTGGCCTTCAGCGTTTCGCGCATGTCGGGGTAGAGCGTGCGGGCCTCGCCCAGCACTTCCAGCTTGACCAGATCCCAGCCGCCCGCCTCGCGCGCCAGGCGCAGCGTGCGGATCGCCTCGTCAGCGGTAAAGCAGCCGGCGGTGTTGGGCAGGTAGGTGATCTTCTTGGGATCGATGAAGTCGGTCAGCATCGGCGCCTTGGGGTCCGAGACGTTGACCCGGCGCACCGCCACCGTGACGATTTCCGCGCCCGAGGCTTCAAGCGCGGCGGCGTTCTGGGCAAAGTCCTTGTACTTGCCGGTGCCGACGATCAAGCGCGAGCGGAAGGTCCGCCCGGCCACGGTCCAGGTGTCGTCAGCGGACTTGTCGTCCTGCCCGCCGCCCACGAAATGGACGATTTCGAGCACGTCACCCTCGGCCAGCGGCACTCCGGCCAGCGTCGAACGCGGGACGATATCGCCATTGCGTTCAACCGCGACCTTGGCCGGATCAAGCTCCAGCGCGCGGACAAGATCGGCGATCGAACCGGGCGCGGCGCGGCGCGGTTCACCGTTTACGACAAGGGAAAGCTGTGCGGACATGGGTCCGCAGATAGCAATCAGTGCGCGTGGCGCAAGTTGCGGATGTGTGCCCAGGCGAGGATCGCGACGCCGATGATGGTCAGGACCGCTTCCAGCGCGCCGTGGCCGACGAACAGCGCCAGCGCCATCAGCGTGATGCCCACGCCGCCGGCTTGCAGTGGCACCGGATCGCCGTGGCGCATCACGCCGAGCACCAGAGTGGCCGCGCCAACCCCGATGGCAAGCGCGAGGCCAATGCGGTGAATCGCCGGAGCCAGCAGCACTTCGCCGCCCAGCCCGAGCCCGGCGACCAGCAGCAGCCCGGCCAGGCAATGCAGCGCGCAGAGCCCCGAAAGGAGCACGCCGAACCGGTCAAGCCGGTCGCGAATCGAGAGCAGGGCAGCACGCATTGCCCCGCCGATGTATGTGACAATGTAACATACCGCAAGCCCTGTCGGCCAGCGCAAGGTGCTTGCGCTTTGCCGCGCATCGACGCAGGGAGCGCTGCATGGCTGCAGACTTGCTTCGTTCGCATTCGCCCCGCCCGCTCGCCCTTGCGCGCTGGCTGCTTGTGGTTGCCGCGCTGGTGGTGACGATGGTGGCGGTTGGCGGGATCACCCGGCTGACCGAATCCGGGCTGTCGATCACCGAATGGAAACCGGTGAGCGGCGCGATCCCCCCGCTAACCGAGGCTGACTGGCAGGCGCAGTTCGATGCCTACAAGCTGATCCCGCAATATACCGAGGTCAACGGCCCGGCCGGGATGACGCTGGCGCAGTACAAGCACATCTTCTTCTGGGAATGGTTCCACCGCCTGATCGGGCGCAGCATCGGGATCGCCTTTGCCGTGCCCTTCGCGTGGTTCTGGCTGCGCCGGCAGGTGCCGCAGGGCTATCACGGCCGCCTGCTGGCCCTGCTCGCGCTTGGCGGGCTGCAAGGCGTGGTCGGCTGGTGGATGGTCAAGTCCGGGCTGACCCACGACGTGAAGGTCAGCCATTTCCGCCTCGCCACCCACTTGCTGCTGGCATTGACCACGCTGGCCGGGCTGGTCTGGACCGCGCTTGACCTGCGCGCCGATGCCCGGGGCGAGCCCAAGGCCCGCCTCACCGGGCTGGGCGCGCTCGCGCTCGGCGCGTTGGCGCTGCAACTGTTCCTCGGCGCGCTGACTGCGGGCCTGCGCGCGGGCTATGTTGCGGGCTCGGGCTGGTTCAACTGGCAGGCTTGGCCGCTGATGCAAGGCCATCTCGTGCCCGAGGGAATCGACTGGTCGCAGGGTCTGGCCCATGCCGCGCTGTCCGATCCCTTCCTGGTTCACTTCATCCACCGCTGGTGGGCCTGGGTGGTGGTTGGCGTGCTGGTGGTGCTGGCCCGCCGGGTGCGCGCCGCGCATCGCCCGGCCTCGATCGCGATCCACAGCGCCTTTGGCACCCAGATCCTGCTCGGCATCGCCACGGTGATGAGCGGAATCGCGATCTGGCTGGCGGTGTTGCATCAGCTGGTCGGCGCGCTGCTGCTCGCCAGCGTCACCTGGGGCGCCCACGCGCTGGGACGCAGCGCCAAGTAGCCGCCCGCGCGCCAACCCGCGCACAAACCGTTTGCAGACAAATGCTTGACGCGGCCCCGCAGGCCTGTGCCAATGGGCGCGCACCGATGCGGAGGAAACCGGCGTGCTGTTCAAGACCGACGCCCGCCTGACCAGACAGGCCAGTGCCGCGTGGCCCCACGGAGCGGCGCGGTGATCCGCCGCGCGGTCCTGCTCGCGGGCGCTGCCGCACTTCTGCCACTGACGGCAAGCGGCAGCCCGGCCCGCGCCGAGGGCGAACCCGGCGCGCATTTCGATGCGCCGCGCCAGCCGCTTATCCTCACCCGCACGCTGTGGCGCTCATTGCATGACGGGGCGCAGATCATGGTCCGCCGGCGCTATGCCCTGCGCATCGTTGCCAGCGGCGATGGCTACCGCATCGATGGCCGTCAGCTCGACGTGACGGTCGATGCGCCCGCCGAGGTTGCTGCCCTCGCGGGAATCGAACGCGCGCGGATCGACGAAACGATGTTCCCGATGCAGCTCGACGCGCGCGGCCACATCGCCGCCCTGCCCGCGCCCGCCGCAGCAGCAGACCCCGCGCGGCAGGCCGGGATCGACCTGTCACGGCGCATGGTGCGCGAAGCCGCCTTGCCCGCCGCCGCCCGGCTTGAGGCCGAACGCCAGATCACCGCTATTGCCGGCGCGGGCGCCAGCAGCACCTGGCCGCTCGACCTGTTTGACCCGAGCGGCGCCGACTTTACCGATCGCCGCGAAATCGCGCTGCCCGGCGGCGCGCGCGGCACGGTCGAAGTAGCGGTTCGCCATTTCTCCGGCAGCGCCGATGCCGGAGCCCGCGAGGTCGAACGCACGATCACCACGCGCCTCGATGGCACGGCGCGCGTCTCGCGCGAGGTCTGGACCCTCGCGCCGGAGTGATCGGACAGCCGCAGAGGTATTATTTTACCTCTCCACAAACCCGCCCGATCGCTTGACTTTTCTGGTCCATTAGCCGAAAGGGCCGCGTTCCCAAGCGTCCGGCCCAGCTGGTCCAGGGATTCGCAACGAATAGGAAGACCAGCCATGAAGGCGCTCAGCAAGGTCACCCGGTCGATCAAGCCGGCCGAGGTGGAAAAGAAGTGGCATCTCATCGATGCCGATGGACTGGTGGTCGGGCGTCTCGCCGTGATCATCGCCAATCATCTGCGCGGCAAGCACAAGCCGAGCTTCACCCCCCACGTCGATTGCGGCGATCACGTTGTCGTGATCAACGCCGACAAGGTGCGGCTGACGGGCAACAAGCTCAAGCAGAAGACCTATTACAAGCACACCGGTTATGCCGGCGGCATCAAGGAAGTCACCGCGGACAAGGTTCTCGGTGGTCGCTTCCCCGAGCGCGTGCTCGAAAAGGCAGTGGAACGCATGATTCCGCGCGGCCCGCTTGGCCGTGACCAGATGCGCGCCCTTCACCTCTATGCCGGCGCCGAGCACCCGCATGCGGGCACCCAGCCCCAGCCGCTCGACGTTGCTGCCCGCAACCGCAAGAACAAGGTGGGTGCCTGATGTCCGATAACACTCTCACCGATCTGGCCGAACTCGGCGCTGCTGCCGATGTCGTCGCCACCCCTGCCGCTCCTGCCGCGCCGCTGCGCGAAAAGGAAATCGACGCGCAGGGCCGTTCCTATGCCACCGGCCGCCGCAAGGACGCCGTTGCCCGCGTCTGGCTGAAGCCCGGCACCGGCAAGGTCGTCGTCAACGGCCGCGATCAGGAAGTCTACTTCGCACGTCCGACCCTGCGTCTGGTCATCGACCAGCCGTTCCAGGTTGCCGACCGTGCGGGCCAGTACGACGTGATCGCCACCGTCAAGGGCGGCGGTCTCTCGGGCCAGGCTGGTGCGGTCAAGCACGGCATTGCCCAGGCCCTCGCCAAGTACGAGCCGGCCCTGCGCAGCGCGGTCAAGGCCGCCGGGTTCCTGACCCGCGACAGCCGCGTCGTTGAACGTAAGAAGTACGGCCGCGCCAAGGCTCGCCGCAGCTTCCAGTTCTCGAAGCGCTAAGGCTTACGGCATTACGCTGTTCGAAAAGGGGTCGGCCGCAAGGCTGGCCCCTTTTTCGTGGAACCCGCCAAGGACACCCAGCATGACCAAGCCCCACCCCACCGCCGCAACTCCGGTGAAGATGCCAGTGATCGGCCGCATCGGCTGGCTGCGCGGCGTGCTGGGTGCGGCGCTCGGCATCCTGCTGACCGGGCTGGTGAGCTGGCTGGCGCTGCGCGGCGATCCCGCGCTGCCGTGGCTGCTGGCCCCGATGGGCGCCTCGGCGGTGCTGATCTTCGTGCTGCCCGCCAGCCCCTTGTCGCAGCCGTGGCCAGTGCTGGGCGGACACCTGATCGCCGCGCTGGCCGGGATGCTGGCCCACGCCGCGGGCGGAGCGCCGTGGCTGATTGCCGCGCTGGCCGTGGGCGGGGCGATCGCGGCGATGAGCCTCGCCCGCTGCCTCCATCCTCCTGCCGGCGGCACCGCGCTGATCACCGCGCTGGCGAGCCCCGCGATTGCCGCGGCGGGCTGGCAGTTCCTGGCCGCGCCGCTCGCGCTCAACGTGGTGCTGATGCTGGCCTGCGGGATCGTCTGGAACCGGGCCACCGGCCATTCCTATCCCCACCATGCCCAGCCCGCCCCCGCGATGCCGAGCTGGATCGGCCACATCGAGGACGAAGACCTCGACGCCGTGCTGGAAGAGTGGGACGAAGTGCTCGACGTCAGCCGCGAAGACCTGCTCGCGCTGCTCCACGCGGTCGAAGCCAAGGTGCGCGCGCGCACGCGCTGAAGGCTTAGCCCAGCGTTTCGACCGTTACCGACAAGCGGCCATCGGCAGCGAGGTCCAGCCGGTTGAAGCATGGCGCGCTGGTCCGCAGCCGCCGCGACAAAGTGCCCGCCCCGATCATCCGGATCGTCTGGCCATCGATCTCGACCGTCTTGTCGAATGGATCGTGGACATGGCCCGACAGCACGGCGCTGGCCCCGGCCCGCGCTAAGGCCGCCAGCGCCGCCGGACCACCCCGGGTCGAGGCAGTCGAATGGGTATCGGCTTCGACCAGTGGGTGATGGCAGGCCACCAGCCGCAGCGGCTTGGCCGCATTGTGCGCCAGCCCTTGCAGCGCGGCATCGAGATCACCGCTGCTGACCCGACCTTTCGACCAGTTGAACCGCCACTGCGCACGGGCAATGGTCTTGAGCGGCACCACGGCCAGTTCATCGAGCGCGGGATCACGTTCCACCGCGGCTTCCAGCGCGTTGTAACGGGCATAGGGCCGGGTCAGGCGGCGCAGCATGTGGTGGTAATAGGGCACGTCATGATTGCCCGGCTCCAGAATGAGCGGCACCGGAATGCGCGCCAACCAATCCTGGGCGGCGGAAAATTCGCGCGCGCTGCCGCGCATGGTGAGATCGCCGGTGCAGATCACCGCAGCCGGGCGCTCAGCCTCGAGCCGCTCCATGAACCAGGCCAGCGCCTCGCGGTCCTCGTAGCCGAAGTGCAGATCGCTGACATGAAAGAGAACGCGTCGCTGGGTCATCGCCACCGACCTAGGTCAGGGCGCCCCGCCGGGCAAGCGCTGGTGGTGCTTAACGCCCGGCCATCGCCTTGGCGCGGGGCAGATAGGTCCGCCCGATCCGCACGGCGCTGCCATCGTCGAGTTCGGCCGACCACACCCCCAGCCCATCATGGCGCAGCCCGGCGATGCGGTCGCGGCGCAGGATGGTCGAGCGGTGGATGCGGATGAAGCGGTCGGGATCGAGCCGCGCCTCAAGCCCGGACACGGTTTGCAGCAGCAGATAGCTGCGATCGCCGACATGCAGCCGGACATAGTCGCGCTCGGCATCGATCCGATCGACGTCGGCGGCTGCGATGCGCAGCAGTTCCGAGCGATAGGGCACCCAGAATTCGCTCAGCCAATCGCCGTGGACCCCGCTGCCGGCCCCGCGCCGGGCGAGCGCACGGGCGACAGCGCGTTCGAGGCGCTCGGGCGTGACAGGCTTGAGCACATAGTCGACCGCTTCAAGATCGAAGGCCTCGACCGCGAAATTGTCATGCGCGGTGACGAAGATCACCGCCGGAGCATTGCCCGCCGCGATCAGCGCGCGGGCCACGGCCAGCCCATCGAGTTCGGGCATGGTCATGTCGAGCAGGACCAGATCAGGCGCCAGCGCGCCGACCTGGCGCAGCGCCGCCGCGCCGTCGCAGGCGGTGCCGGCCACGGTGATGCCGGGCAGCGCGCGGCAGATCACTTCCATCCGCTCGATCGCCAAGGGCTCGTCGTCGACGATCAGCGTGCGCAGCGGGAGCGGGGCCGCGTCAGTCATGGCGGTCCAGCGGCAAGCGGATCACCGTGCGCCAACCGCCCCGGGCGAGCGGGCCAGAGGTCATCGAAGCTGCCGCGCCGTGGCGGGCATCGAGCCGGTCGCGGACATTGGCAAGGCCGATCCCGAAGCCTTCGACCGCACCCGCACTGCCGCCCGGGCCATCGTCGGCCACTTCGAGCACCAGTTCGCCCTGTTCCTCGCGCGCGGTCACGCTGACCGTCACCGCACGCGTCACCGAGGCCACGGCATATTTGACCGAGTTTTCGACCAGCGGCTGGAGGATCATGCCCGGCACGCGGGCATCGTGCAGCGCAGCCGGCACATCGACCCGCACCCGCAGCCGCTTGGGAAAGCGCACCGCCTCGATGTCGAGGTAGAGCTGCTGAAGTTCCAGCTCCTGCTCCAGCGCGACATCGCCGGTCGGATCTCCGGCCAGGCTGCGGCGGTAATAGTTCGACAGCGTCTGGATCATTTCCTCGGCTGCGGTGCCCTTGCCGGTGATGACCAGCGCCGAGAGCGAATTAAGCGTGTTGAACAGGAAGTGCGGATTGACCTGATAGCGCAGCGAACGCAGCTCGGCGGCCTTGGCGGCGCGGCGGTATTCGCCCTCTCGGCGTTCGGCGGCGCGGGCCTGTTCGGCATTGACCAGCGCGAAATAGAGCGCGGCCCATGCCAGCAGCAGGAAATAGCGCCCCAGCGCCACGTCGGTCAGCTGGCGCCAGCGGTTGTCGTCGCGGGTGGCCTTGTTGATCGTGATCGCGGGCTTGGCCGATGCGGCGGCCGGCGCGGCGGCGGGATCGACCAGCAGGTTGCCGCTTTCATCGCGGCTGACGCGCAGGCCTTCACGCTCGGCGATCTTGGCGACGACCTGGTTCTCGATCCCGGCAAAGACCTTCTGGTTGATGACCGCGAGCAACAGCGAGGCAGGAAGCGCAATGCCCAGCACGGCCACGCCCTTGAGCCAGACCGGCCGGCGATCGAGCAGCCGCAGCAGCGGCCAGAGCCCGACCGTCACCGCCATCGATGCAAGGGTCACCAGCACCCGGCGCCAGAACAGCGCATCGAGGAGTTCGAGCCCGACCAGCCACCCGCGCAGCGTGGCCAGCACTAGATAGGTCAGCCACATCCCGCCAATCGAGGCGAGAACAAGCCGCGCAGGCACGCGCTGGGGCAGGGGATCGATCCGGTCCATTCCAGTCCCGGCGATAGCCCCTGCACCCCGCAGTGGGCCAGACACTTCGTCGAGGAGCAAGCGGCGTTGGTCGATGACGGCCGCCACCGCCCGCCTCAGCCCAGCAGGTGTTCCTTGGCGATCTTGTCCTTCCACACCAGCGGGGCGAGCGAGTGGACGTTGTTGCCCTCGCTATCGACCGCCACGGTCACCGGCATGTCTTCCACCGTGAACTCGTAGATCGCTTCCATGCCCAGATCCTCGAACGCGATGACCTTGGCTTCGCGGATCGCGCGGGCAACGAGATAGGCCGCACCGCCCACGGCCATCAGGTAGGCCACCTTGTGATCAGCGATCACCTCGGTCGCGCCCTGGCCGCGTTCGGCCTTGCCGATCATGGTCAGAAGGCCAAGCTGGCACATCATGTCGGTGAACGAATCCATCCGGGTCGCGGTGGTCGGGCCAGCCGGACCGACGACTTCACCCATGATCGGATCGACCGGGCCGACGTAGTAGATCGCGCGGCCCTTGAAATCGACCGGGAGTTCCTCGCCCTTGGCGAGCATGTCTTTGATCCGCTTGTGTGCGGCATCGCGCCCGGTCAGCATCTTGCCGTTGAGCAGCAGCCGGTCACCCTGCTTCCAGCTCTTCACTTCTTCGTGGGTGAGCGTGTCGAGATTGACCTTCTTGGCCGCCGCATCGGGCGTCCAGTGAACTTCAGGCCATTCATCCAGCTTGGGCGTTTCGAGGAACTTGGGCCCCGACCCATCGAGCGTGAAATGCGCGTGGCGCGTGGCGGCACAGTTCGGGATCATCGCCACCGGCTTGCCCGCGGCATGGCACGGCGCGTCCATGATCTTGACGTCGAGGATGGTCGAAAGCCCGCCCAGTCCCTGCGCGCCGATGCCCAGCGCGTTGACCTTGTCGAAGATCTCGATGCGCATCGCCTCGATATCGTTCTGGGGGCCGCGCGCCTTGAGCTGGCCCATGTCGATCGGCTCCATCAGCGCCTTCTTGGCGAGCAGGACGCAATGTTCCGCCGTGCCGCCGATACCGATGCCGAGCATCCCCGGCGGGCACCAGCCCGCGCCCATCTGGGGCAGCATCTCGACCACCCAGTCGACGATGTTGTCGCTCGGGTTCATCATCTTGAACTTGGACTTGTTCTCGCTGCCGCCGCCCTTGGCCGCGACATCGACCGAGACCTTGCTACCCGGAACCA
>CALKVF010000086.1 GCA_937996535.1 uncultured Novosphingobium sp.
GGCCGCTCTATGGCAAGCTGACGCTCAAGGACGGGCGCACGGTCGGCGCGCCGCCCGCAGGCACCGCATGGCTGGGCGAAGGCGCTGCGGCCCGGCTGGGGATCGCGCCGGGCGGGAGCTTCGCCATCGGCTCAACCCGCCTCAAGGTTGGCGGCATCATTGCCGAAGAACCAGACCGGCTTGGAGAAGGCTTTACGCTGGGGCCGGTGGTGATCGCGGCCGATAGCATGCCCGCAGAGGCTGGCTTGCTGCAACCGGGCGCGATGTATCGCAGCAAGACCCGCATCGCCTTTCTGGGCACGCGCGATCCCAAGGCCGTGGCAAAGGTGCTGACCGATCGCTTCCCCACCGCTGGTTTCGAAATCCGGACCCGCGATGAGGCAGCCCCCGGCGCCGAACGCTTTGTCGAAAGGCTGGGGCAATTCCTTGTGCTCGTCGGGCTGGCCGCACTGGCGATTGCCGGGATCGGCATCGGCGGCGGGGTGGGATCGTGGCTGGAAAGCAAGCGGGGCGCAATCGCAACGCTCAAGGTGCTGGGCGCGACCAGTGCCGATATTTCGCGGGTCACCTTGCTTCAGGTTTTGAGCGCAGCACTTGCCGGCACCCTGATGGGGCTGGCGGCAGGCGTTGTGGTTACGCCGATCCTGACGCAGGCGCTGGCAGGGCTTCTGCCAGTCCCCAAAGGCTTTCCGTTCGAACCCGCAGCCCTGCTGCGCGCCGCCCTTTATGGCATGCTGGTGGCGCTGGTGTTTACCGCCGTGCCGCTGGCCCGCGCCCGCGCTTTTCCTGCCATGGCGCTGCTGCGCGCACGGGTCAGCCCCCTATCGCGGGACTGGCGCCATGCCGCACTGCCGATCGGGCTGGGGCTGGCGGCGATAGCCATGCTGGCGCTGTCGAGCGCGGCTGACTGGCAAGTGACCGCCGGGTTCCTTGGTGGCACTGCCGCGCTTCTGGCGCTGCTGGGCGCGCTCGGTTGGGCGATCCGCAAAGGCATCGCCCGCCTGCCCCGCCCACGCCAGCCGCTGTTGCGTGCAGCTCTAGCCAACCTCCACCGCCCCGGCGCGCAGACCTGCGCGCTGGTGACGGCGCTGGGTTTCGGGCTTTCGGCCTTTGTCCTGCTGGCAGCGGTATCGAGCAGCCTCGATGCCAATATCGCCGCGCGCGTCCCTGCCCGTGCGCCCGATTACTTCGTGCTCGACGTGCCCAAGCCGCGCGCGGACGAATTCCGCGAGGCGGTTCACCGGGTCGTGCCGCAAGCCAGCATCCGCACCGTACCGGCACTGCGCGGCGCAATCCTGGGCTATGGCCCGCAAGGCCACATGACCCGCGTCGCCGATCTCAAGGAAATTCCCGAGAAGGCGTGGCCACTGCGCGGCGAGCGCGGCCTGACCTATGCCGACGAAGTGCCCGAGGGCAACGTCGTCACCGCCGGGCAGTGGTGGCCTAGAAACTACCAAGGACCGCCGCTCGTCTCGATCGACGAAAAGCTGGCCGAGGCGCTCGACCTTCATCTGGGCGACCGGCTGGCGATCTCGCTGCTAGGCGTCGAGCGCGAGGCGACGATTGCCAGTTTCCGCCGGATCGATTGGGATTCGATGGGCTTCAACTATGTGCTGGTGTTCTCGCCCAACGCGATCAGCGATGCGCCGCACAACCTGGCCGCCACCATCGACCTGCCTCCCGGCAGCCATTCCTCCGCGCTGTTGCGCGATCTTGCCCGCGCTTTTCCGTCCAGCTCGGTGATCGAAACCGGGCCGATGCTGAAACAGGCGCGCAGCTTACTTTCGCAAATGAGCCTTGCGATCCTTGCCGCCGCATCGGTCGCGGTGCTGGCAGGCGTCGCCGTGCTGCTCGGCGCGATTGCTGCGGCACGAGCGGCGCGCACCTATGACACCGTGATCCTGCGCGTTCTGGGCGCCAGCCGCCGACAACTGCTGCTGATGCAACTGGGCGAATATGGCCTGCTTGCGCTGCTGCTCGCGCTGGTGGCGTTGGGCTTGGGCACGGGGATCGCGTGGATCATCGTGGTCAAGCTGTTCGAATTCGAATGGCTGCCCGATTGGACCGAGGTTGCGATCGTCCTTGGCGCAGGGCTGCTGCTGGTGCTGACCTTCGCGCTGGCCGCCTCGCTGCCCGTCTTGCGGACCCGTCCCTCCCAAGCACTGCGCGAGCTTTAGCCCAGTCCAGTCCAGTCCAATCTAGACTAGGCCAGCCGGGTTGCATTTGCCCGGTGCCCTGCCACAAGTCGCTGATGCTGCGTGCCTTGTCTCCGCTTCAGGCCCGGATCGCCGCGATCCTTCTGGCGCTCGCTTGCCTGTGGGCGGCCTTGCTCTCGCCCGCAGCGCCGCAGCCGCCCACCGGCCTGCCGTTCTATTCCGACATCCAGCTCTATCACGCGATTGCCGCGCGGGTTTCCCAGGGCGAGGATTATTATGAGGCCGCGACCACGCTTCAGCGTGCGCACAATTTCCCGACCCAACCCTTTGTCACGGTGCGCGAGCCGACGCTGAGCCTGCTTGGGGCCAGCTTCGGCTGGGAACGCATGCGTGGCCTTCTCGGCGGACTACTGCTGCTGGCAACGGTGCTGTGGTATCGCCAATTGCAATCCGCACGACTGCCCGAACGCATAGGTGCCGGACTGGCGATCCTGCTCGGCGGCGGAATGGTCAGCCAACCCGCGCTTGTCGTGCAGCATGAACAGTGGGCGGGCGTGTTGCTGGCACTTGCCCTGCTGTTTCGCGGCGGACGGCTGTGGCCCGTGGCCCTGCTCTTCGCGGGCGCGGCGCTGGCGATCCGCGAACTGGCACTGCCCTTTGTGCTGCTCGCGCTGCTGTTCGCACTTGTCGAACGAAGGCGGCATGAGGTGCTCGGGTGGACACTGCTGGTGGTCGTGTTCGCGCTGGGCATGGCTTTCCATGCCCATGCGGTAAACGCCGTTGCCGGAGCGCACGATCCGGTATCGCAAGGCTGGAACGGCTTGCGCGGCCCCGCCGCCGTACTGCGCGATCTGATCGATGTCTCGCTGCTCAATCGTTTGCCCGGCGCGCTTGCCCGTCCGCTGGCGCTTCTGGCCCTGTTCGGTTGGCTGGCCGTGCCGCTGCGCCAAGCCCGTTTCGCGGTGCTCTGGTTTGCCGGCTATGCGCTGATGCTGGCGCTGTTTGCCCGGAGCCAGAACTTCTACTGGGCCATCATGCTGCTGCCCGCGTGGTTCATCGGCTTTGCCTTTCTGCCGCGCGCTTTGTCCGACTTGGCAAACGCGGCGCTTGCGGGGCGCAAGGCGGCCCTGTAGAGGCTCGCCAACTTTCCGACACTGACCATTCCCAGAGGAACCCGATGGCCGCGCAATACGCCTACGTCATGAAGGGCATGACCAAGTCTTTCCCCGGTGCACAAAAGCCGGTTCTGAACGACATCAGCCTGCAGTTTTACCAAGGTGCCAAGATCGGCATCGTTGGCCCGAACGGCGCCGGTAAATCGACCCTGATCAAGATCATGGCCGGTATCGACACCGATTTCACCGGCGAAGCCTGGGCGGGTGAGAACATCACCGTCGGCTATCTCGAGCAGGAACCCCAGCTCGACAGCAGCAAGACCGTGCTCGAAAACGTCAAGGATGGCGCCCGCGGGACGGCCGATCTTGTCGATCGGTTCAACGAAATCTCGATGATCATGGCCGATCCGCCAGAAGACGCCGATTTCGACGCGCTGATGGAAGAAATGGGCGATCTGCAGGGCAAGATCGACGCGGTTGACGGCTGGACGCTCGACAACCAGCTCGAGATCGCCATGGAAGCGCTGCGTTGCCCGCCGGGCGACTGGGCGGTGGACAGCCTTTCGGGCGGTGAAAAGCGCCGCATCGCGCTGACCCGCCTGCTGATCCAGAAGCCCG
>CALKVF010000087.1 GCA_937996535.1 uncultured Novosphingobium sp.
GCGACGTGGTGATCCTGCTCGACTCGATCACCCGCCTTGGCCGCGCCTACAACACCGTTGTCCCCTCGTCGGGCAAGGTGCTGACCGGCGGTGTCGATGCCAACGCCCTGCAGCGCCCAAAGCGCTTCTTCGGTGCGGCGCGCAACATCGAGGAAGGCGGCAGCCTGTCGATCATCGCCACTGCGCTGATCGATACCGGCAGCCGCATGGACGAAGTCATCTTCGAAGAATTCAAGGGCACCGGTAACTCGGAAATCGTGCTCGACCGCAAGGTTGCGGACAAGCGCATCTTCCCGGCGCTCGACGTCGGCAAGAGCGGCACCCGCAAGGAAGAGCTGCTGGTCGGCAAGGACAAGCTCTCGAAGATGTGGGTGCTGCGCCGCATCCTTATGCAGATGGGCACCATCGACGCGATGGAATTCCTGCTCGATAAGATGAAGGATTCGAAGACCAACGAAGACTTCTTCGCAACGATGAACCAGTAAGCGGAACCGATGGCAGCCGACATGATCCTGATTGTCGGCTGCACCGGTGCCGGCAAGACCACCTATTCCCGCCGCTTGGCCGACCAGCTGGGCGGCGTGCGTTTTTCCATCGACGAGTGGATGACCACGCTGTTCTGGGCCGACAGCCCGCAGCCGCTCCAGTTTGAATGGACGATGGAGCGGATCGCCCGCTGCGAAGCGCAGATCATGGCCACGGTGCGGCAATTGGCGGGGCGCGGCGTGCCCGCGCTGCTCGATCTGGGCTTCACCACCAGGGACCACCGCGACCGGTTCCGCGCCCTTGCGCAGGAGGCCGGGCTTTCGCTGCAGATCCATTTCCTCGATGTGCCGGCCGATGAACGCTGGGCGCGGGTCAGCCGCCGCAACACCGAGCGCGGCGAGACGTTCGCGATGGAAGTTGACCGGCAGATGTTCGATTTCATGGAAGGGATGTGGCAGCCGCCGCAGGCCGCCGAATGGCAGGCGGGCGGGGGATGCCGGATCGGCAGCGATGGGCAAGTCACCAGCGCCTGAGCTTGTTCTGCCGCGCTGCGCGGTGCTGACCGGCGCGCCGGGGGCGGGCAAGACCACGCTGCTCGATGCCGCTGCCGCCGCTGGCCTGAGCACCTCGCCCGAAGTGGCGCGCGAATTGCTGCGCCAGCCCGGCGGGATGGATCTGCGCGAACGCGATCCGCTGGGCTTTGCCGAGGCCATGGCCGAAGCGCATATTCGCGAGTTTGAACGCCATGCCGCTGCGCCCACGCCAGTGCTGTTCGATCGCGGCTTGCCCGATGTGGCAGGGTTTCTTGACGTGTCAGGCCTCGCCATGCCGCCCAGCGTTGACGGGGCCTGCCGCACGCTGCGCTATGCCGGGCCCATCCTGCGCGCGCCGGCCTGGGCTGAAATCTACGTGCAGGATGCCCAGCGGATTCAGGACTGGGCCGAGGCGGTGGCCAGCGACGAAGCCGTGACCGCGGCCTGGCGGCGCTATGGCTATGATCCGATCGACCTGCCGTTTGAACCAGTGGCCGCGCGGCTGGCTTTTGTCAGGCGGGGGCTGGGGCTCTAGCCCTGCATCGCCTGAAGCTGGGCCGCCATCTTCTCCCACAGCTTGTTCACGGCCTTGAACGGGCGAACCAGCACTTTGAAATCATGAATTTTTCCGTCATCGCCAAAGCGAATGAGATCGATCCCGTTGATCTGGATGCCATCGACCTCGGCGGTGAATTCAAGGCAGGCGTCGTTGCCGTCGACCAGTTCGCGGACATAGCGGAAGCTGTCATTGCCCAGCACCTGCGCTGCGGCGAGCAGATACATCATGACCTTGGCCTTTCCGGCCTGCGGGGTGTGGACCACGGGGGAATGGAACACCGCGTCCTCGGCGATCTGGGCAGCCAGCAGCTCGGCATTGCCGTTGCTGTCCATATAGGCGTGCCACGCCGCGATCTGTCTATCTGCCGTCATCCCTGTGATCCCGTTCTGCTGGTCTTGTCGCGGCGGATCATGGCGAAGCTTGCGAAGAAGTTCCAGCCTCGCCTATGCCACGATGATGAGCAGTGATTATCGCGCCGTGATTGCCGAGGGGCTGGGCGCCCTTCAGGCCCGGGACATGGCCCGTGCGGCCAGCCTGCTGCGCGCGGCGAGCGAAGCCGCGCCAGCGGGCGAGATGCCGTGGGTGGCGCTGGCCAATGCCGAATTGGCGGCGGGCCACAACGATGCCGCCGAAGCCGCGCTCGACCGCCAGCTCGAACTTGCCCCGCGCGAAGTCGGGGCGCTGCTGCTCAAGGCGTGGCTGCGCGAGCAGGCAGGCGATGCCCGCGCGGCATCGAGTTTCTACCGCGCCGCGCTCAACCAGGCGGCGGTTGACGGCGCCGTGCCGCCGGCGCTCCAGTCGCTCCACGGCCATGCTGCGCGCTATCTTGAAAGCGCCAATGCTGGCTTCGAGGCGCACCTGCTCGATGCGGTCGGCACCGGGCTTTCACCGGCGATGAGCGAGGCAATCGACCTCTTGACCGGCAAGCGCGAGCTGTACCTGCAGGAACCCTCGGTGCTCTATTATCCGGGGCTACCGCAAAAACGGTTCTACGATCCGGCGGACTTCCCCTGGCTGGAGCCGATGCTGGCGCTGGTGCCGCAGATGCAGGCTGAATTGCAGGCCGTGCTGGGCGAGGGCGGGGCTGGCTTTGCCCCCTATGTCCACCGCAAGCAGCATCGTCCCGCGCCCAACAGCCCGCTGCTCGACAACGAGGCCTGGACCGCATTCCACTTCTGGCGCGATAGCGAATTGGTGGCGGACAATGCCGCGCGCTGCCCGGCGACGATGGAGGCGCTTGGCCATGCGCCGATGCCGCTCATCCCGGGGCGTTCACCCAATGCCCATTGGTCGCGGCTGCTGCCCGGCGCGCATATCGCTCCGCATACCGGGATGCTCAACACCCGGCTGATCTGCCACTTGCCGATCCAGACCGCGCCAGATTGCTGGTTCCGCGTCGGCAGCGAACGGCGCGGCTGGGTTGATGGCGTGCCGCTGATCTTTGACGATTCGATCAATCACGAAGCCAAGAACGATGGGCCGCGCGAACGCGTGATCCTGCTCTGGGAAATCTGGCGCCCGGAAATCGGCGAGGATGACCGCGCCGCGATCGGCCGAATCTTTGAGGCGATCGGCGACTATCAGTAACCGCGCCGCCGTGCCCGATCAGGCAAGGTTGGCGGCAAGGAAGTCCTGCGTGCGGCGATCGGCCAGCTGGGCGGCCTCTTCGTTGCGGCGGTTGCCCATTTCGGCGGCGAACCCGTGATCAAGCCCGACATAGTCGTGCAGCGTGACCTTGGGATGGCCATCAAGCCCGGCATGGATCGCGACCTGGGCTTCGGGCGGGACAAAGCCGTCGGCGGTCGGGATGTGGAGCATCAGCGGCCGCGCGATGGCATGGGATTCGCCCAGCATGGTGTCGATCATCACCCCGTAATAGCCGACCGAGGCATCGATATCGGTGCGCGCGGCAGCCATGTAGGCCAGGCGTCCGCCGAGGCAATATCCCGCGCAGCCGACCTTGGCCACGCCCTCGCGGCGGATCCAGTGGATCGCGGCTTCGATGTCATAGACCCCGTCGGTGGGATCATACTGCTGGAAATAGCCAAAGGCTTCCTGAAGTTGCTCGGGCTGGTCGGGATCAAGTTCGACCCCCGGGGCAAACCGCCAGAAGATATCGGGCGCGACTGCGAGATAGCCTTGGGCGGCCCATTTGTCGCACTTCTGGCGGATCCCGGGATTGACCCCGAAGATCTCGGGAATGACGATGATCGCCGCCTTGGCCGCGCCTTGCGGGCGGGCAACATAGGCGGGAATGGTGGCCGCGCCGTCAAGCGTGGGGATCTGGACCATCTCAGTCATCGGGGGTCTCCGTCAAAGCCGTGTGTCCCATCCATACGCCCGGCGTGGACTTTGCCAAGGGCATATGCCAGCCTTGCATGGCCCGTCGGGCGGGGATTGCACGGAGGAAAGCACTATGAAGATCCATGTCGAGATCGACTGCACGCCTGAAGAGGCCCGTCAGTTCCTGGGCCTGCCCGATGTGTCGCAGGCCAACCAGTTCTACGTCGATGCGATTGCCAAGGGCATGAAGGGCGCGGCCAACGTCGATCAGCTCCAGGATCTCGCCAAGGGGCTGGCCCCGATGGGGCAGATGGGGATCAAGCTGTTCCAGCAGTTCATGGAAGGCAGCAACGCCTTTGGGGGCGGCGCGGCAAAGAAACCCAAGGACGAAGGCTGATCCCGGCTTTCCCGATGCGCCCGCACGTGGCAGGCGGTTAAGTCATGGCCGAAACGATCTTTGCCCTGTCCAGCGGCGCGCCGCCCGCCGCCATCGCGATTGTCCGCGTCAGCGGGCCGCAGGCTGCCCATGCGATGCAGGCGCTGCTGCACCGTCAGCTTCCAGCACGCAAAGCGGTGACGGCGGCTGTGCGCGATAGCGGCGGCGAACTGCTCGACCGCGCGCTTGCACTGTGGCTGCCGGGGCCGCAGACCGCGACGGGCGAGGATACGCTCGAACTGCATTGCCACGGCGGGCGCGCGGTGGTCCAGGCGGTCGAGGCCGCGCTTGCCGCGCTGACCGGACTGCGCCGCGCCCAGCCCGGCGAATTCACCCGCCGCGCCTTTGCCAATGGCCGGATCGACCTGGCCGAAGCCGAAGGGCTGGTTGACCTGCTCTCCGCCGAAACCGAACTGCAGCGCCAATCGGCCCTTGCGCTTGCTGGCGGGGCCTTCTCGCGCGAGGTCGGGGAGTGGCGCGAGCGGTTGCTGCTATTGTCCGCCGCGATCGAGGCTGTGCTCGATTTCGCTGATGAGGATGACGTTACCGCGCTGCCCGCCGATTTTGTGCTGCGGCTCGATACGCTGGAGGCCGAGATCAGTGGCTGGCTCGATCGCCCGCGCGCCGAAGTGTTGCGCGAAGGGTTCAAGGTGGTGCTGGCCGGGCCGCCCAATGCTGGCAAGTCCACCCTGTTCAACGCGCTGGTCGAATCCGAAGCCGCGATTACCGCGCCGATCGCCGGGACCACCCGCGACCTGCTGATGCATCCGGTCGCGCTGGCGGGCATTCCGTTCCGCTTCTTCGACACCGCCGGGCTGACCGATGATACCAGCGATGTGATCGAGGCGATCGGAGTTGAACGCGCGCGCGCCGCTTTGGCCAGTGCCGATCTGGTGCTCTGGCTTGGCCCCGAGGGGGAGGGACCGGCGGGCGCCTGGGAGATCGAAGCCCAGGCTGACCGTGCGGGCCACGCCGCCAAGCTGCACCCCCTTCACCGCCTCTCGGCGCTCACCGGCGCGGGGATGGACGGGCTGCGCACCGATCTTGTCGCGCTGGCCCAGCAGGCGATGCCGCGCCCTGGCGAGGCTGCGCTCAACGCGCGGCAGCACCGCCTCTTGGCTGAGGCCGCGCAGTCGCTCGGCAGCGCGGGCAGTCTGTCTGACCCCTTGCTGGTTGCCGAATCGCTGCGGCTCGCCCGGGTGGCTTTCGACGCTTTGCTCGGTCGGACGACCACTGAAGACATGCTCGATGCGCTGTTCGGGCAGTTCTGCATCGGCAAGTGATGTTCCACGTGGAACAATCACCGCTTTGACCGTTCCCTCTGGCCCGGTTAAAGGGCGGGGCATGCAATCCTTCGATGTCATTGTGATCGGCGGCGGCCACGCCGGGGTTGAGGCTGCGGCAGTCGCGGCCCGGATGGGTGTGCGCACTGCACTGGTCAGCTTCGACCTCGACGCCATCGGTGCGATGAGCTGCAACCCGGCCATCGGCGGGCTGGGCAAGGGACACCTTGTCCGCGAAGTTGATGCCTTTGATGGGATCATGGCGCGCGCGGCCGATGCCGGCGCGATCCATTACCGTATGCTCAACCGCTCGAAGGGCAGCGCGGTTCAGGGCCCCCGGATCCAGGCCGACCGCAAGCGGTTCAAGGCAGAGGTTCAGACGCTGCTGATGCTGCAGGGCGATCTCACGCTAATCGCCGGTGAAGCCGCCTCGCTGCGTTTCACGGGTGAGCGGGTTACCGGTGTCACGCTGGCTGATGGTAACGATCTGGCCGCCGGGGCGGTGGTGCTGTGCACCGGCACCTTTCTGGGCGGCGTGCTGTTTCGCGGCGAGGAACGGATCATTGGCGGGCGGATCGGCGAAGCCTCGGCCCAGCGGCTGGCTGAGCAGCTGCGCGGCGCTGACCTACCGATGGCCCGGCTCAAGACCGGCACGCCGCCTCGGCTTGACGGGCGCACGATCGATTGGGCGCGGCTGGCTGAGCAGCCCTCGGACCATGAGCCCTGGACCATGTCGCCGCTAGGCGGGGGCCGGATCTTGCCGCAGGTGTTCTGCGCGATCACCCGCACCAATGAGCGCAGTCACGATGTGATCCGCGCCAACCTCCATCGCTCGCCGCTGTTCTCCGGGGCGATCGGCGCATCGGGGCCGCGCTATTGTCCCTCGATTGAAGACAAGATCCACCGCTTTGCCGATCGCGATGGGCACCAGGTATTCCTTGAACCCGAAGGTCTCGATACCCCGCTGATCTATCCCAACGGGATCAGCACCTCGCTCCCCGCCGATGTCCAGCTGGCAATGCTGCGGACGATGGAAGGGCTCGAAGCGGTCGAGATGGCGGTGCCGGGCTATGCGGTCGAATACGATCACCTCGATCCGCGCGCGCTGCGCTCGACGCTTGAGGTGCGGGCCATGCCGGGGCTCTATTGCGCGGGGCAGATCAACGGCACCACCGGTTATGAAGAAGCCGCCGCCCAGGGTTTGGTCGCCGGGATGTATGCTGCGGCGGCCGTTTCGGGCCGCGATGGGCCGATGCTCGATCGGGCGAACAGCTACATGGCGGTGATGATTGATGACCTCACCCTGCACGGCGTGTCCGAGCCTTACCGGATGCTTACCGCTCGGGCCGAGTACCGGCTGCGGCTGCGCGCCAACAATGCTTCGACCCGGCTAACCCCGCTCGGCCTCGTGGTCGGTTGCATCGGGGCTGAGCGGGCAGACTGGTTTACCCGGCGCGAGGAGGCACGGAGCAAGCTTGATGGCGCGCTTGATCACGCGGTAACCGGCAACGAGCTGGTCAAGGCCGGCTTGCTAGTGCGGGCCGACGCGGGGCGGCTGCCTTTGCGCGAATGGCTCCGCTTTGGCGGGGTGGAACTTGCCGATCTCGAACCATGGCTTGATCCGGCGGTGCTAAGCGATGCCGAGCTGGCGGCTGAGGTGGCTGAGGATGCTGCCTATGCGCCTTATCTGGCGCGGCAGGATGGTGAACTACGCGATCTGCGCGCAGCCGAGGCGATGCCGCTTGGCGATGACTTCCCCTATGCGGCGATCCCCGGACTGTCGCGCGAAATGGTCGAGCGGCTCGATCGGGCGCGCCCGGCCACGCTGGCGGCAGCCGGGCGGGTGCCCGGTATCACGCCGGCTGCGCTCGCAGCGCTGCTGGTTCACGCCCGGAGGCGCGCGGCATGATTCTGCAAAATGAAGACCAGGCCCGCGCATGGCTGCGTGAACTGCCCGAGTGGGACGATGCCGCAGCCACCCGGCTTGACCTGCTGGTCGCACTCTTGGCCGAAGAGAACCAGCGCCAGAACCTCGTTTCGGCGGCCAGTCTTGATGCGGTGTGGCTACGCCATATCGCGGATTCGGCGCAGCTGCTGCGCCATGTTCCACGTGGAACCGATTCGCCGTGGCTCGATCTTGGTACCGGTGCGGGTTGCCCGGGGCTGGTGATCGCCGCGCTGCGCCCCGAATGCGAAGTGGTGATGGTCGAATCGCGTGCGCGCCGGGTCGAGTGGCTCGAGCGTGCGCGAATCGCGATGGGACTTGATCGGGCATCGATCGCCGGGGTGCGGGTCGAGCTGCTGGGCGAGCGGAAATTCAGCGCCATTTCGGCACGGGCCTTCGCCCCGCTACCCAAGCTTCTCGACTTGTCCGCGCGATTTTCCACAAGCGACACGATTTGGTTGTTGCCCAAGGGGCGGTCGGCCCGGCAAGAATTGGCCGAGCTTTCGGGTTGGCGTCACATGTTCCACGTGGAACAATCGCTGAGCGATCCCGAAGCCGGTGTGATTGTCGGCCAGATTGCCGGCAGGAAGGGAACCAAGCCGTGATCCGCGTGGCTATCGCCAATCAGAAGGGTGGGGTGGGCAAGACCACTACGGCGATCAACATCGCCACGGCCATGGCGGCCACCGGATGGAAGGTGCTGCTGGTCGATCTCGATCCGCAGGGCAATGCTTCGACCGGGATCGGCATTGGCGCGGCCGAGCGCGAGCGTTCGTCCTATGATCTGCTGATCGATGAGCTGCCGCTGGCCGAATGCGTCAGGCAGAGCCGGATTCCGGGGCTCGACGTGGTCCCGGCCACTGTCGACCTTTCGGGCGCCGAGGTTGAGCTGGTCGCGGTCGAGAACCGCACCGACCGGCTGCGCCGCGCGCTCTCGGGTGAAACCGGTTATGATATCTGCTTCATCGATTGCCCACCGTCGCTTGGCCTGTTGACGCTCAACGCGCTGGCCGCCGCCGATACCCTGCTGGTGCCGCTGCAGTGCGAGTTCTTCGCGCTCGAAGGGCTGTCGCAATTGCTCCAGACGGTTGAGCGGGTGCAGCAGCGGTTCAACCCTGATCTTGGCATCGTCGGGATTGCCCTGACGATGTACGACCGGCGCAACCGGCTAACCGACCAGGTCGCCGAAGATGTGCGCTCGTGCCTGGGGGGGCTGGTGTTCGAAGCGGTGATCCCGCGCAACGTCCGCCTGTCCGAAGCGCCGAGCCACGGCCTGCCCGCGCTGATCTACGACCACAACTGTGCCGGTAGCCGCGCCTATATGGCGCTGGCCCGCGAACTGATTTCCCGCCTTCCTGAACAGAGAAAAGCCGCATGAGCGACGATCCGGTTATCCGCATTTCCGTGCCCAAGAACGAAGGTGGCGCCAAGCGCCCGGCGTTGGGGCGCGGGCTGGGCGCACTGCTGGGCGAAACCCGGCGCGAGGAACCGCTGGTGACGAGCGCCGCGGCCGGGGCCAAGGCCGCCGCCGATGCCATGCCTGCGGGCGGGCTCGCCGTGCTGCCGGTGGCGAGCATCATTCCGCATCCCGGCCAGCCGCGCCGGCATTTTGATGAAACCGCGCTGGCGGAACTGGCCGAATCGATCGCTGCGCGCGGCGTGATCCAGCCCGTGATCGTCACCCCGCACGGCGCGGGCCAGTGGCGGCTGGTGGCGGGGGAACGCCGCTGGCGTGCCGCCCAGCGCGCGCGGCTGCATGATATTCCGGCGATCATCCGCGATCTCAGCGACCGCGAAATTACCGCCCTGGCGCTGATCGAGAATCTCCAGCGCGAGGATCTCAACCCGATCGAAGAAGCGCGCGCCTATCACCGTCTGTCCGAAGACGATGGCCTGACCCAGGCCGAGATCGCCAAGCTGGTCGATAAGAGCCGCAGCCATGTCGCCAATCTCCAGCGCTTGCTGTCGCTGCCCGGCGATGTCGTTGCCATGGTTGAGGACGGCCGTCTCTCGATGGGCCATGCCCGCGCGCTGATCGGGGCCGACAATGCCCGCGCGCTGGCCGATCAGGCCGTGGCCGGTCAGCTTTCGGTGCGCGAGGTCGAAAAGCTGGTTCGCCGCAAGGCTGGCACCACTCACACCCCGCGCCGCGCGCGCGGTGAGCGTGATCCGGGCGATGCCGCCGATATCGCCGCGGTTCAGGCGCATCTGGAGGAATATCTGGGCCTGCAGGTGCGGATCAATGCCGATGCCGATCCGCGCTCGGGCTCGGTGACGATCCGCTATCGCACGCTCGATCAGCTCGATCTGATCTGCCAGCGGCTGACCGGCGGCAGCATCTAGGAAGCTTGCCGCGCACTCTGCATTTTTACGGGGTCAGATCTTAACGAACGCGCCCTTGCCGTTAACCATGCCTGCAAGGGAAACGGCGAATATTGTGATCTTACAAGACGATCCGCGAAGGGCCGATTGTGCTCCTTCGGCAGCGCCAGGGGGCGCTGCGTATCGTGATTTGCTTGGAAGGGACCAGGATTCATGCGTAATTCGCTTCGTATCGCCGCGTTCGGCGCCGCGCTTGCCGCTGCTTCGCTTGCCACGTCGGCCAATGCCGCCGCCACGGCCACTGCGACCGCCACGGCCGACGTGCTCAACTCGCTGACGCTGACCGCCGATTCGGCGCTCGATTTCGGCCAGATCGCAGCCAACAGCGGCGGCACGGTTACCGTCAATTCGAACTCGACCGTTTCGCAGAGCGGCGGCCTCGTTGTCACCGGCACCCGCGCTCCGGCGGCCTTCTCGGTGACCGGCAGCCCGAACGCGATGGTTGGCATCACCCTGCCCGCCGGCGCAGTCACCCTGACCCGCGCCACCGGCACCGAAACGATAACGCTCGATGGGCTCAACACCAATCCCAACGGTGCGTTCCAGCTTGATGCCGCGACCGGCAAGGGCGCCTTCGCGGTCGGCGGCACGCTGCATGTTGCCAATGCCCAGATGCCGGGCAGCTACAGCGGCACCTTCGCCGTTTCGGTGGAATATCAGTAAGTCCTGACCCGCCTGGGGCGCGGTGATCCGCCGCGCCGCAGCGCCAAGCCAAGGGCCGCATCCGCCAAGGCGCGGGTGCGGCCCTTTGCCGTTGCGCAAAGGCGCGATGGTTAGCCGGATATTAACCCTGTTTGCCTAGGCCCTAGGGGAAATCCCGTGGGGCAATTTTTACCCTGCGGCAGGAACTGCAAGGGGCCTCCACGATGTTCAACCGCCTTCCACTCAATCGCCGCTTTAGCGCTGGATTGCGGGCCATGCTCGGGGCCTTTGCCTTGCTTGCTGGCAGTGCCCCGGCGGCGGCCCAGGGCGATCTGCTGGTCGCGCCAACCCGGGTGGTGATCGCGGGCGGCGGCGGGGCCGAAGTGGTGCTCAGCAACATCGGCAGTGCGCCGGCGACCTACCGCATCGCTCTGGAACTGCGGCGGATGGGTGAGAACGGCGATTTTCAGGACGTGGCCGAAGCCGCCGCCAACCCCGCCGAACAGGCGGCCCTGGCGATGGTGCGCTATGCCCCGCGCCGGATCACGCTGCTCCCCGGCCAGCCCCAGGCCGTGCGGATTTCGGTGCGCCCCCCCGAGGGGCTGCCCGATGGCGAATACCGCGTTCACATGAGCTTTCGCGCGATCCCGCCCGCGCTGCCGGCCGAGGCGGAAGCGAGCGACGGCGGCGTTTCGATCCGACTGGTGCCGGTTTACGGCATCACCATCCCGGTGATCGTGCGCAAGGGCCAGCTTGATGCGGCGGCAACGCTGGCCAACCCGCGCATCGTCACTGGGCCGCAGGGCGCCTATCTCGAACTCGACATGACCCGCAGCGGCTCCCGCTCGACCTATGGCGAGCTGATCGGCAAGTCGGCCCGGGGCGAGGTGATCTTCGATCTCAAGGGCATCGCAATTTACCCCGAAGTCACCCGCCGCGCCGCGCGGGTTCCGCTCAGCGCCGAACAGGCCGCCAAGCTTAAGGGGCCGGTGCGGCTCGAATATCGCGAGCTGCCCGAAAACGGCGGCAAGCTGATCGCCGAGCTGGTCACCGCGATCAAGTAGGCCCGCGGCCCGGAATTTCCGGGCGGGACGCGACGTCATGCCGCACCTCATCCGCCATCTTGTCCGCCTTGCCGCGATTTTCGCGCTGCTGGCGGCCAGCTGGGCGGGTTTGGGCGCCAGCAGTGCGGTGCGGGCCGAAGCCTGGCAGCCATCCGAAGATGACCAGCTGCTGCTTGAACTGCGCAGCGGCTCCTATCGCCTTGGCGAGGCGCTGCGCGGCTATCAGACGCCGGGGGGAACCTGCGTCGACTTTGCCGACTTGATCCAGGCGCTCGACCTGCCGGTCCGGCTCGACAAGAAGTCGCGCCGCGCAACCGGCTGGCTGTTTGCCGAGGACCAACGCTTCGTGCTCGATCGCGATGCCGGAACGGTTCAGGCCCCGGGCGGGCTGCGCTCGATCCCCGGCACCGCAATTCTCGATACGCCCGAGGGCTGGTGCATCGATCTTGCCGCGCTGTCGGGCTGGACCGGGGTCGAATTTGCGCCCGATCTGGGCAATCTGGCGATGGTGATCAAATCGCCGCGCAAGCTGCCGTTCCTCGAAGCAATTGAGCGCCGGGCCCGTGCCGAACGGATTCGCCCGCCGGCAAACACCGCGTTTGATCTTGCGCGGATGCCGCAGGCGGCCTTGCCCTATCGCGATTGGCGCACGCCGTCGGTCGACGTGCAGATGCAGTTGCAATGGAATCGCGGGGCGGGGCTGACCGGCCAGTACGAAGCCCTGGCCTCGGGCGAGGCGCTGGGGATGAGCTACGCTGCGCGGCTGACCGGCGCTGGGCTGGACGGCCCCGATAGCCTGCGGCTGAGGATGTTCCGGATCGATCCCGACGGCGGCTTGCTGGGGCCGCTCAAGGCGACGCAGGTGGCGCTGGGCGATGTCGAGACATTGCGCGGCGCGCTCGCGGCGCAGGGGGCCTATGGCCGCGGGCTGTTCATTTCGAACCGCCCGCCCGATCTGCCCGCCCGCTTCGGGGTGACCACGCTGCGCGGCGCGCTCCCGGCGGGCTGGGATGCCGAACTGTATCGCAACGGCGAACTGCGCGCCTATCAGGCCGATCGCGGCGATGGGCGCTATGACTTTGCCGATATCGAATTGCTGTTAGGCCAGAACGATTTCGAAGTTGTGCTCTATGGGCCGCAGGGCCAGATCCGCCACGAACGCTCGAGTGTGCCAGTCGGGATCGAGGCGATCCCGGTGGGCAAGACCTGGTATTGGGCGGGCCTGATCGAGGACAGCCATGACCTGATAGATTTTACCGGGCATTTCGCCGATCCGCAGACCGGTTGGCGCTGGGGCGTGGGGGTGGAGCGCGGGATCGACCGGCGCACTTCGGCCGGGATCGAATACCACAGCATGATCCTTACCGGCCGGCGCCAGGACTATCTCGAAGCCACCCTGCGCCGCTCGCTCGGCGGCTTGCTGGTGGAAACTTCGGCGGCGCAGCAGCTCGGGGCGGGCCGCGCCCTGCGCGCCAAGGCGCTGGGCAAGCTTGGCCCGGTGGGCTTCGATGCCCAGGCGCTGTGGAGCGACGGCGGGTTCGACAGCGAACTGGTCAAGGCCGAGCAGAACCGCGAATACAGCCTCCGGCTCAACAGCACGGTCAGCCTCGGGCGCTGGCGCTTGCCGGTCGAGGGGGGGCTGCGCCAATTGCGCACCCGCACCGGCCGGACGGTCAGCGAATGGACCGCGCGCGGCTCGCTGCGCATGGCGCGGGTGTCGCTGGGGGCCGAATGGCTGCATCGCTCGGTTGCCGGGCCCGGCGCGGCCAGCGCGGCCGACAACCCCGGCGACGAGCTGACCCTGATCGGCAATACCACGCTTGGCCGGGTGCGGGTGCGCGGATCGGCGCGGTTCCGCCTTGCCGGCACCGTCAGCGGGCAGGCGCATCGCGGGTTCGAACAAGGCCAGCTGGTGCTTGAAAGCCCGCTTGGCACGGCATCGAGCCTGCGCGCGAGCTATGAATATGACGCGCTTTCCGCCCGGCACGATTATGCGCTGGGGCTGGTGCACCAGTTCGACCGCTTTGCCCTGCGCGGCGATGCCCGGGCTGACAATCGTGGACGGCTGGGCTTTTCGCTCACCGCTGCGTTCAGTTTTGGCCCCGATCCGGTCGACGGCGGCTGGCGCACGTCGCGCGACCGGCTGGCCGAAAACGGGCAGGCGGCGATCGAGGTGTTCCGCGATGACAACGGCGATGGCTATCGCCAGGCGGGTGAGGCTGCGGTTGAAGGGGTGACGCTTGAGGCGGGCTTCCGCCATTCGCGCAGTGCCACCAATGCCGCCGGGCTCACCGTGATCGACGGGCTGCAGCCCTATGTCCCGGTGCTGGTGTCGATCGATGGCGGCAGCCTGCCCGATCCGCTGCTCCAGCCCAAGGGGCCGGGGATGGTGGTGGTGCCGCGCCCGGGGGTGCAGGCCCGGCTGGCGCTGCCGCTTGCCCCGACCGGCGAAATCGAGGCCGTCCTGCTCGGCAGCGACGGCGAACCGCGCGGCGGGGTGGCGATCGAACTGACCGATCCCGCCGGCCGGGTGCTGCTGCGCGCACGTTCGGACTTCGATGGCTATGTGCTGTTCGATGCCGTGCCCTATGGCGATTACCGGCTGGTGGTGGGCGCAGCCAGCGCCGCCTCGCTCGGGGTGCAGCCGGTGCTGGTGGGCGCGCTGCGGATTGACCGCGACCATGCCTCGCGGCGGCTGGGGAGGCTGCGGCTGGAGCCCGCCCCGGCCGCGGCGCAGGTTGCGGCGGCGTCTCCTTAATCGTTCGGTTAAAATCGGCTTGACCGGCCCGCGCACCCGCGCCTAACCCTCATCCCAACACCGGCTCTGTGAGAGGGGATTTCCATGTCGCTCGATAACCTGCACCGCACTTGTTACAACGAAGACCACGAAGCGTTCCGCTCGACCGTGCGGCGCTTTGTTGCCGAACAGCTCGAACCCAATGCCGCCAAGTGGGACGAAGACGGGATCATTCCCAAGGACGTCTGGCCCAAGGCGGGCGAACTCGGCCTGCTCTGCCCGACCGTGCCCGAGGCTTACGGCGGGCTGGGCCTCGATTTCGGCTACAACGCGATCATCGACGAGGAAATCGGCTACGGCACCGATGTCGCCACCGGTTTCTCGCTCCAGTCGGACATCGTCGCCAACTACATCATGCAGTATGGCTCGGAAGAGCAGAAGCAGACCTGGCTGCCCAAGATGGTCTCGGGCGAGATCGTCACCGCCATCGCGATGACCGAACCGGGCACCGGCTCGGACCTGCAGGCGCTGCGCACCACGGCCAAGAAGGATGGCAACCACTATGTCATCAATGGCAGCAAGACCTACATCACCAACGGCCAGAACGCTGACCTGATCCTGGTCTGCTGCAAGACCGACACCGATGTGAAGCCGGCATGGAAGGGCGTTTCGATCGTCCTGGTCGAAGCCAACCGCGAAGGATTCAAGCGCGGCCGCAATCTCGACAAGGTGGGGCTCGATGCGGCCGACACCTCGGAAATGTTCTTCGAAGACGTGCGCGTGCCGATCACCAACTGTCTGGGCGAAGAAGGCAAGGGCTTCATCTACCTGATGAGCGAACTGCCGCAGGAGCGCACCGGGATCGCGGTTTCCGCCCAGACCGCCGCCCAGCGCGCCTTCGACATGACCGTTGAATTCTGCCGCGAGCGCAAGGCGTTTGGCCAGTCGGTGCTCGATTTCCAGAACACCCGCTTCGTGCTGGCCGATCTCAAGGCCAAGCTGCAGGTCGGCTGGGCGCACCTGGACTGGGTGATCGCGCGCCACATCAAGCACGAGCTGACCTCGGTCGAAGCCTCGGCGGCCAAGCTGTGGCATACCGAGCTGCAGGGCGAAGTGGTCGACAAGTGCCTCCAGCTGCACGGCGGCGCGGGCTTCATGAACGAATATCCGATTGCCAAGCAGTGGCGCGGCGCCCGCGTGACGCGGATCTTTGGCGGCACCAGCGAAATCATGAAGGAGCTGATCGGCCGCTCGCTCTGAGCCTGATCGGATAAAAGAACGCCCCCGGCCAAGGTCGGGGGCGCTTCGCTTGAGGGGAGGCTGGGCCTCCCCTTTTTTATGTGTTTTCGCGTTCGATCAGTTCGCGCGCTGGCGCTTGTCTGGCGTGATCCGCACCCGCTTGTCGGGCGCGTGGCGGATGTTGTGGTGGACCGGGCGGCGCGTGGTCGCCACCGGCACCCACTCTTCGGTCACCACGGTTTCCACGCACTTGCGCGGTTGGGCGCTGGGCTGGGCGGCCACCATTACCGGCATCATCACCATGACGGGCTGATAGGCATAGCCATAGGCCGGGGCATAGCCGGGTGCGCCATAGCCATAGCCTTGCGGCTGGGTGGTGTAGCGATCGAGATAGGTTTCGCAGTAATCGCGCGCGCGGCGAGTATCGCTGCCATTGCCGATCGCGCCGCCGGCGACCGCGCCAGCCGCTGCGCCGGCAATCGTGCCGACGGTGCGGTTGCCGCGCCCGGCAACGCGGTTGCCGACCACCCCGCCCAGCACGCCGCCGAGCACCGCGCCCAGCGTCTTGCCATCGCGCCCACGGTGGTTGTGGCGGCATTCGGCCAGCCAGTCGGCGCGGGCCTGCTGCCAGGCGGCGTTATCATAGCCAGGCCGGTCATAGCCCGCCGGCTGACCTGCATAGGGCGCACCGGGCATCGGCGCCGGAGCCTGAACCCGAGCAGGCACGGGCGGCAACGCTTGCGGCATGGTGGGCGCTGCCGGGCCCTTCCATTCGGGGCGCGGATCGTAGGGGGTGTTGCCGAAGACCCGGCCTTCGGCGTCAACCACCGCATCGGCGGGCTGCGGCATGGCTTGCGCCGCAGCCGGGTTGAGCAAGGCGGGGCTGGCCAGCGCAAGCAGCATGGCGCCGGTGATGGGCAGGCGGGCAAGACGGGACATGGCGATAACCCCTGGATCGGCCGGGACGATTCCCGGTATTAATCCTTAGGTTAGCACTGCGGCGCCCGCGCAGCCACGCCGCCGCTGCTGCTGATTACTGCCCTGTCCCGTTTCGGTGCAGGTTCAGATCGCCGCGGCGATGGTCTTGGTCAGCAGTTCGATCCCGGCGGCATCGGCCGCGTCGAAGCGGGCGAGTTCGGGGCTATCGAGGTCGATCACCGCGATCACCGTGCCATCGCGCAGCACCGGGACCACCAGTTCCGACGCGCTTGCCGCATCGCAGGCGATATGGCCGGGGAAGGCGTGGACATCGGCCACCAGCTGGGTTTCCCCGCTGGCCGCCGCCGCGCCGCACACCCCCTTGCCCAGCGCGATGCGGATGCAGGCGGGCTTGCCCTGGAACGGGCCAAGCACCAGCTCGCCTTGAACCATCCGGTAGAAGCCCGCCCAGTTGAGCCGGGGCAGGAATTGCCAGACCAGCGCCGCGACATTGGCCATATTGGCCACCGGATCGGGTTCGCCATCGACCAGCGCGGCGGCGGCGGCGGCGAGTTCGCGGTAAAGTTCGTCCTTGGGCAGGGCGGCATCGGGTTCGAAGGTGTACATGTGGTGGGCTCTATCCCAGTCGTGCCTTGCCGCCTAGCGCCCTTGGCCCTAAGTTCCCGCGCCATGTCGACCAAACGCAAACTGCTTGTCGCCCTCGCCGTCATCCTCGTGGTGCTTGGCGGCTTTGTCACCTGGATCGTGCGCGGCACCCCCGCCAAGCACAGCGAGGACGAATTGTCCGGCCGCAATCCGGTGTTCGCCGAGCCCAAGCCCGAGGAAATCCCCAGCGTGGCCATTGCCAAGCCGATCGGCTGGGCGGCGGGCGAAGCGCCCCAGGCGGCGGCGGGCCTTGCGGTAACCCGCTTTGCCGAAGGGCTCGATCACCCGCGCGTGACCTATGTCCTGCCCAATGGTGACGTGCTGGTGGCCGAAGCCGATGCTCCGGCGGGCAATCTCGGCGGCGGGCTGACCGCCAAGGTCGGCGCGATCCTGATGAAGAGCGCGGGCGCGCACGGCGGTTCGCCCGATGCGCTGGTCTTGCTGCGCGACACCAACGGCGATGGCAAGGCCGATGAGCGCCACGTGCTGCGGCAGGGCAATGGCCTGGTTTCGCCCTCTGGCCTCGCGTGGAACGATGGCACGCTTTACGTTGCCAATCACGACATGGTGCTGGCCTTCACCTACAAGCTTGGCGAAACCGAGCTGAAGGGCGATCCGCGCAAGGTCATGGACCTGCCCGGCGGCGGCAACCACTGGATGCGCAATCTCGTGCTCTCGCCCGATGGGCACAAGCTCTATGTCGCGGTCGGTTCGGCCTCGAACATCGGTGAGCGCGGGATGGAGGCCGAGAAGGGCCGCGCCGCGATCTGGGAAAAGAACCTCTACAAGGACGGCTACCCGCGCCAGTTCGCCCAAGGGATGCGCAATCCCAACGGCATGGCCTGGAACCCGTCGACCGGCGAACTGTGGGCCGTGGTCAACGAACGCGATCAGCTGGGACCAGACCTCGTGCCCGACTATCTCACCAATGTTCCGGTCGGCGCGCACTATGGCTGGCCGTGGGTCTACTGGAAGAAGTATGACGACGACCGCGTGACCGCACCGCCGCCTGAATATTTTGACGATTTCGTGCGCCGCCCCGAATTTGGGCTGGGCGCCCACGTTGCCCCGCTGGGGCTGGCATTCGTGACCGGGGGTGAACGGCTCGGCGCGGCCTATGGCAATGGCGCTTTCATCGCCCGCCACGGGTCGTGGAACCGCAAGCCGCTGTCGGGCTATGACGTGGTCTTCGTGAAGTTCGATGCCAACGGCAACCCGCAGGGCAAGCCGCTGCCGGTGCTCACCGGGTTCCTCGCGGATGGCGGCAAGACCCACGGGCGTCCGACCTGGCTGGCCTTTGCCAAGGATGGCGCGCTGCTGGTGAGCGACGATACCGCCGGGATCATCTGGCGGGTGATCGCGCCGGGCGCGGCGCCCGCCGCTCCGGTCCATCCGGTGGTGACCGCGCACATGCCGCCCCAGCGCGAACTCAAGGGTGATCCCTCGCTCAAGGGGCCGCAGCTCAAGGCTGGTTTCAAGTCGGAATCGAAGATCCGCGAACAGTAAGCCGCGGGCGGCGGGGCTGCGCGGTTAAAGCGCCTGCCCCGCGCGTCCTGCAAGTTCGGTGACATAGTGCCAGGCCACCCGGCCCGAGCGCGCCCCGCGCCGCTTGGCCCATTCGAGCGCATCGGCATCATCGAAGGGCAGGCCCAGATCCGCGCAATAGCCCGCTATGATCGCAAGGTAATCGTCCTGGGTGCAGTTGTGAAAGCCCACTGACAGCCCGAAGCGGTCGGCCAGCGCGAGCCGGTCATCAACCGCGTCGCGCGGGTTGATCGGATCGTCTTGTTCGGACAGGTGGCGGGCAACGATCGCGCGGCGATTGGAGGTGACCGCCAGCCGGACATTGCCGGGCCGCGCCTCGACCCCGCCTTCAAGCCACGATCGCAGCACGCGCGGGCCCGCGCCGTCGCTGTCCTCGAACCCGAGATCGTCGATGAACACCAGGAAGCTGCGATCGACCGCGCCCAGCGCCACGAACAGCGCGGCAAGGCTGGAGAGGGCATCGGGCGCGACCTGAACCAGCGCGATCCGGCCGGGCCGGGCGGCCTCGGCGGCGACCACGCTGGCGCGCAGCAGGGCCGATTTTCCCATGCCGCGCGAACCCCACAGCAGCATGTCGTGCGCCGCGTGGCCAGCGGCCAGCCGCGCGACATTGGCGGTAACCAGATCCTTCTGCGCATCGATCCCGCGCAGCAGCGCCAGCGCCGGGGCTACGATCCGCTCGACCGGGCGGGCGCCGCCATCCCAGACATAGGCCGGGGCGGCGCGCCAGTCCGGCACGGGCGCGGTGGCCGGGATCAGCCGCTCAAGCGCTGCGGCGATCCGGGCCAGCGATTGCGCCTCGTCGCTCATCCCGCCAGCGCCTCGGCATCGAGGGCATAGAGCAGGCCAGCACCCGCAGTCGCGGCAGCCTTGAGACCGTGGGCTTCGGGCACGAGGTGTTCGATGAAGTAGCGCGCGATGACGTCCTTGGCCTTGGCCGCCGTGCTGTCTTCGCTGGCCAGCGCCTGGGCCTGGCGCAGCAATTGCCAGCCCGCCACCGCGACCGAGCACATCGTGCAGAACGGCACGCTGCCAGCCAGCTTGTCATCCAAGCTGGCGTCATCGCTCATCCAGCGGGCAATGGCGCTGCATTCCTGCGCGAGGGCGGCCAGCGGCGAGCCAGCCCCGGCCTCGGCGGCCACTTCGGCCAAGAGCGAGGTCAGCACGGCGCCATTCTCGTAGCCCAGCTTGCGGGTGACGAGGTCGGCGGCCTGGATGCCGTTGGTGCCTTCGTAGATCGGGGTGATGCGCGCATCGCGGTAATGCTGGGCGGCGCCGGTTTCCTCGATGAAGCCCATCCCGCCGTGGATCTGCACGCCGAGGCTGGCGACTTCGCAGCCGATGTCGGTGCCCCAGGCCTTGATCATCGGCACCAGGCAATCGGCGCGCTGGGCCGCGCCCTCGATCCCGATCCCGCCGCGATCGACCATGCCGGCGGTGTAATAGAGCAGCGCGCGCGCACCTTCGGTCAGCGCGCGCATTCGCAGCAGCATTCGCCGGACATCGGGATGCTCGACAATCGCAACCGATTCCTTGCCCGGCGCGCCGGCCCGGGCCGATTGCACGCGTTCGCGGGCATAGTATTGCGCATGCTGCAAGGCGCGCTCGGCGATCTGCACGCCCTGGTTGCCGACGTTGATCCGGGCCGAGTTCATCATCGTGAACATGGCTTTGAGGCCGCCGTTTTCATGGCCGATCAGCTCGCCGATGCATTCGTCATTGTCGCCAAAGCTCATCACGCAGGTTGGCGAGGCCATGATCCCGAGCTTGTGCTCCAGGCTGACCACCCGGACATCGTTGCGCGCGCCAAGGCTGCCGTCGGCGGCGACGTGATATTTGGGGACGATGAACAGGCTGATCCCGCGGCTGCCTTCGGGCGCGCCCGGGGTGCGGGCCAGCACGAGATGGACGATGTTGCCGGTAAAATCGTGTTCGCCCCAGGTAATGAAAATCTTGGTGCCCTTGATCCGGTAGCGCCCGGCGTGTTCGCCTTCCGTAATCGGCGCGGCGTTGGTGCGCAGCGCGCCCACGTCAGAGCCCGCCTGCGGCTCGGTCAGGTTCATCGTGCCCGACCATTCGCCGCTGATCAGGCGCGGCAGGAACAGATCCTGCTGGGCGGGGCTGCCGTGGTGGGCAATCGCCTCGATCGCGCCCACGGTCAGCATCGGCAGCAGGCCAAAGGCCATGTTGGCGGTGCCGAGATTCTCGATCACGTTGGCCGCAAGGGTAAAGGGCAGGCCTTGCCCACCAAAGCGTTCGTCACCAGCAATCGCGTTCCAGCCCTGCTCGACATAGGCGCGGTAGGCCGCCTGGAACCCCTCGGGCAGGGTGACCCGGCAATTGGCCAGCACCGCGCCTTCAAGATCGCCCTTGCGGTTGAGCGGGGCCCACTCGCCAGCAGCGAATCCGCCGATCCCCTCGACGATCGCTTCGACCATGTCGGGGCTGGCGGCGGCAAAGCGCGGGTGGGCGGCGATCTCTTCGATCCCGGCGTTGACCCGGATGGCAAGAACCTGATCGGCGGTTGCGGCGGTGAATTCCATGCGTTCCCTCGCGCTTTTCCTTGGCTTTCCTGACCTTCGCCTATAGCGCAGGCGCGATGAGCGACAAGCCGCAAGCCACCCAAACCATCCCCGCCGATGCCGCCGGCATCGACGCGGCGGCGCAGGTGCTGCGTGATGGCGGGCTGGTCGCGGTGCCGACCGAGACGGTCTATGGCCTGGCCGCGCGCGCTGACAGCTTAGATGCCGTAGCGGCAATCTACCGCGCCAAGGGCCGGCCCGACTTCAACCCGCTGATCGTCCATGTCGCCGATCTGGCACAGGCAGAAACGATTGCTCGGCTGCATGAACCTGCAAAAAAATTGGCTGCGGCGTTCTGGCCGGGGGCGCTGACCTTGGTCGTGCCGCTGCGCGACGACGCGCGAATCGCCCCGGCGGTGACGGCTGGCCTACCGACGATTGCGCTGCGCTGCCCGGCGCATCCGGCGATGCGCGCGCTGCTCGAACAGAGCGGGCTTGCGCTGGCGGCACCCTCGGCCAATCGCAGCGGCGCGGTCAGCCCGACCCGGGCCGAGCACGTGGCGGCATCGCTCGGCGGACGGATTCCGCTGGTGCTCGATGGCGGGGCCTGCGCGGCGGGGATCGAAAGCACGATCGTTGCACTGCGCGCGGGCGGCGGCTGGCAGGTGCTGCGCCCCGGCCCAATCACTCCGACCGCGATTGCTGCCGTTCTTGGCCGCGAGGCTGATCTGGCCGCCAGCGGCGGGATCGAAGCCCCGGGCCAGCTCGCCAGCCACTATGCCCCGGGCAAGCCAGTCCGGCTGGGCGCGGACGCGGCCGAGCCCGATGAATTCCTGATCGGCTTTGGCCCGCTGGCGGGCGATGCCAATCTTTCCCCGACCGGCGATCTCGCCGAAGCGGCGGCGCGGCTTTACGAATGCCTCCACCTTGCCGCGGCCGCCCCCCAGCCCCGGATCGCCGTGGCGGCGGTGCCGGAAACCGGGATCGGCGCGGCGATCAACGACCGACTGGGGCGCGCCGCGGTCTAACCGGCTGACGTCAGGGCGCGGCGGGCGATTCGGGCGGCTGCGGCGGCTTGGGTGCACCGTCCTTGCCGGTGGATTGCGCCGGGGTTTCGCAGACGAGCTTGCCTGAACCCATCGCGCTTACCGTGCAGCGCGCGCGACCCTTTACCGTCACTGTGCCCGAACCGAGGATGTCGGCCTTGACCTCGCCGTCCGAGGTGAAGGCGGCTCCGCCCGATCCAGCTATGGTGATCTTGGCCGTGTCGACCTTGAGCGCATCGAGCTGCGCGGTGCCGCTCCCCAGGATCGTGAGATCAAGCGTGCCAACCGCGCCGGCGGCCCGGAAGCTGCCCGAACCCGGCAATGTGACTTCAAGCTTGCTGCCCGAAACGCTGCCCGTCTCGATCTGGCCCGACCCGGCAACCGTCACTTCGGCGTCGGGCGCAAGCGCCCCGGCGGTGATCGTGCCCGAGCCCAGCATGTTGAGCTTGCGCGGGGCGGGCATGGTCACGTGGACCACGGCGATCTGATTGCCGGCGAGCTTGTCCTTGCCTTCGCGCAGGATCGCCAGCGACCCGTCCTTGAGCGAAAAGCGCATGTGCTCGGCCGCTTCGGGATCGCCATCGACAGTGATCGCCAGCTTGTCGCCGCTGGTCACTTCGACCCGGTCGGGGCCGAGCAGGACGATTTCATCGGGTGCCTTGCCGGTGAGATCGAGTTCGGCGAGGCGCTTGCCCTTTTCGCCGTTGATCGTGACGTTCGCGCCGCTGCAGCCTGACGCGCCAACCGCAAGGGCGACGGCGATGATCGGGGCGAACGCGCGCAAAATCTTGCCTGGGTGCATCTCGAAACTCCCTTCAATGTGTATTAGAGTAATAATACAGCATGGCAGGGCGTTCAAGAGGCGCAATGAAAAAGGGCCGCCCCTTGCGGGACGGCCCTTTTGCGCGCCAACCGGCTGCGCGGATCAGGCCGTGGCCGCTTCCGCGTAGTACTTGGGCGCATATTCGTTGAGGATCGCGAGGATCTTCTTGAGCGCGGCCGGCTCGTCGGTCTTTTCCATCGCGGCGAGTTCGCGCGCGAGTCGCGACGAGGCCGCTTCAAAGATCTGGCGTTCCGAATAGCTCTGTTCGGGCTGATCGTCGGCCCGGAACAGGTCGCGGGTCACTTCGGCGATCGAGATGAGATCGCCCGAATTGATCTTGGCTTCGTATTCCTGGGCGCGGCGCGACCACATGGTGCGCTTGACCTTGGGCTTGCCCTTGAGGGTATCGAGCGCTTCGCGCAGCGTCTTGTCCGAGGCCAGCTTGCGCATCCCGATCGCTTCGACCTTGTTGGTCGGCACGCGCAGGGTCATGCGCTCCTTTTCAAAGCGCAGGACATAAAGTTCGAGCTTCATGCCGGCGATTTCCTGCTCCAGCAGTTCCATCACCCGGCCAACACCGTGCTTGGGATAAACGACGTAGTCACCAACATCGAAGGGGTGAGCCTTGGCCACCATGTAACGTCCTTTCATTCGCCAGGACCGGCGCCGCGGCGCCAGTTACCGGTGATGTTCGCGGGGGACCAGTGGGCTAAAGCCCTTGCGACCCGGTCCGATGTCCCCATCAACCGATCAGAATTGTCCTGCCTTTCATGATCGTCGGCTGCGAAAGGGGCGCGAAGGCCCCGGCAGTCGCGGATTATATAACATATCCGCAACAAAATTACCAGTACGCAGAATCCAGCGGCCTTCGCCGACAGGAAAAGCCCGCCGCAAGCTCGGCGATTCGTTCAGGAACAGACGCGATCCGTAGCGTTAGGCCCGGACCGCGGGTTCAGCCTCAGTCGCCTTCGCCGGGTTCGGCCGAGAAGAACTTCTCGAACTTGCCTTCCACGCCCTTGAAGTCGTCGGCATCGGCCGGCGAATCCTTCTTGGTGGTCAGGTTCGGCCATTCGCCAGCATACTTGGCGTTGAGTTCAAGCCACTGCTCCAGACCGCTTTCGGTATCGGGCAGGATCGCTTCGGCCGGGCATTCGGGTTCGCACACGCCGCAGTCGATGCATTCGCTGGGATTGATCACCAGCATGTTCTCACCCTCGTAGAAACAGTCCACCGGGCAGACCTCGACGCAGTCCATGTACTTGCACTTGATGCAGGCGTCGGTGACGACATAGGTCATGGCAGGCTTATCCCCTAAGGTATTACGTTGTGTGTCGCTGCTATGGGATTTGCGCCGCGCTCGTCAAGCGTCCGATAGCATTCGCGTGCTTCGCTGGCCGGACCGCGGCGCGTGGGCAGGGCCAGAATCTCGATCACGCTGACCCCGGCGCGCAGCGGCAGGGTGAGGATGTCGCCCGGGCCGACCGCGGCGCTGGCGCGCTCGATCCGCCTTCCGTTGAGCCGCATGTGCCCTTCCTGGACCCAGGCCTGCGCCAGCGTTCGGCTGGGCGCGAGGCGCAGGAACCAGAGCAGGCGGTCGATCCGCATTACCGCACGAGATCGGCCAGGGCGGCAAAGGCGCTGCCGCTGGGCGGAGCGGGGCGGGCCTCACGCTGGGGTTCGGCCTGGCGGCGCACCGGACGCCAGCGCCAGCGCGGTGGGACCGGCGGGCCGAACTGGCCCTCGGCCAGCGGGCGCGGGGTGTTGGCAGTGAACCCGGCGAGCCGCAGCAGGTGGATCCAGCCGGGCTGGCTTAGCCCCATTGACACGCCGAGCGCAGGATGGAGAGTAAAGCCCTTGCCGCCAGCGGCAACCCGCGAGCCGTGGGCTTCACGCAGCAGCTTTTCGGCCATGTCGAGCCGCAGCGCCTGCGGCCCAAGCCGGCGGTAGCCAATCGGGCAGGGCGCCTTGCCGCCCAGCGTGATCACGGCCGGCACGCCGGCGGGCGGTTCGGGCAGGCGGCGGCCGCGGGCGGCCTGCAGCGCGCACCATGCGGCGATCGCGGCCGGCTTGAGCATGGCGGGTACGAACAGGTCGAGCGCGCCGACCCGCACGCCAAGCTTGCGCAGCCGGTCACGCTGGTCCTTGTCGAGCCGATCGAGCCCCGAGGGCAGGCGTTCGAGCATCCCGCCAGCTTCGGCCAGCCGGATCAGCAGTGCGCGTAGTTCGGGCCCAGCGTCGAGCGCGCGGCTCGCCTCGTCGAGCTTGCGCAGCGGTTCGAGCGGGGCCTGCGTGCGCGCCAGCCAGGCCTCGATTTCGCCGAGCAGCGCGGTCCGCGCCGGGGCGGGCACGGCGTCGAGCGCGGCATCGGCCGTGAATTGCGGGGCGAGCACGGCCTTGCCCGCGCCCAACTGGCCCAGCAGCGCGCCGTTCCAGACAATCCGCGTGCCCTCCAGCGCCAGCAGCGCGGAGCCGGCGGCCAGATTGCGGGCCAGCGCCTCGGCGCGTTCGCCCAGCAACTGCGGCAAGTGGCGCTCGGCGGCGGCGAGCAGGAGCTTGCGGTCGGCGAGCGGCGCGGCGGCATCGACCTTGAAGCGGAAGCCATCCAGCCGGCCAATGGTTTCGCCATCGACCAGCACGGTGTCGTTTTCACATGTTACAGGCAGCAAGGCAGTATCCGGTCCCAGTTTCTTCATCAGTATGGCGGTGCGCCGGTTGACAAATCGTTCGGTCAACCGGGCGTGGAGAGCATCAGACAGGCGGGCCTCGACCGCGCGGGCGCGCGCGGCCATTTCCTCGCGGCCCAGCACCCAGTCGGGGCGCTGGGCAATATAGGCCCAACTGCGAATCGCGGCGATCCGCATTTGCAGGGTATCGATATCGCCGCTGACATTGTCGAGATCGGCGATCGAGCGCGCGACATAGTCGCTGCCAAGGTGCCCGCGCGCCAGATCCTGCCACAGCCGGGCGACGAAGCGGGCGTGGTTGTCGGTGCCGTATTGGCGAAAATCGGGAAGCGAACAGGCCTCCCAGAACCGCCGGACCATGCCCTTGCCGCGGATCGCGCCGGCAATCGCGGGGTCTTCGGCGAGGTGCTTGAGCACGGCGAGGTCGACCGCTTCGGGCGCGGCGGCGAGCGCGGGGCGATCGGGCGCGCGTTCGAGATCGGCGATCAGGCTCGCGAGCGAGCTGAAATCGGGTTCGGCCTCGCGCCAGAACAGCCGGGTCAGCGGCGGGAAGCGGTGTTCTTCGATCGCGAAGACCTCGTCGGCGGAAAATTCGGCGTCATGGCCCCCGGTGCCCGCGAGCGTGCCGAATGTCCCGTCGCGCTGGTGGCGCCCGGCGCGGCCGGCGATCTGCGCCATTTCCGCCGTGGTCAGGCGGCGCTGGCGCACCCCGTCAAACTTTGACAGCCCAGCAAAGGCGACATGCCCGACATCGAGGTTGAGCCCCATCCCGATCGCATCGGTGGCGACGAGGTAATCGACTTCGCCCGCCTGGTAGAGCGCGACCTGGCGGTTGCGGGTTTCGGGGCTGAGCGCGCCCATCACCACCGCGGCCCCGCCCCGGAAGCGCCGCAACATTTCGGCCACGGCATAGACCTGCTCGGCCGAGAAGGCGACGATCGCGCTGCGCGGGGGAATGCGCGAGAGCTTTTTTGCCCCGGCATGGCTGAGCGTCGAGAAGCGCGGTCGCGAGACGATCTCGGCTTCGGGGATCAGGGCTTTGACCATCGGCTCAAGCGTGGCCGAGCCCAGCAGCATCGTCTCCTCGCGGCCGCGGGCGTGGAGCAGCCGGTCGGTGAACACGTGGCCGCGTTCGCGGTCGGCCGACAGCTGCGCTTCGTCGAGTGCGACGAAGGCGAGGTCGGCATCGAGCGGCATGGCCTCGGCGGTGCAGAGCAGATAGCGCGCGTGCTTGGGCTCGATCCGCTCCTCGCCGGTGATCAGTGCGACCTGCTCCGGCCCCTTGATCGCGCAGACCCGGTCATAGACCTCGCGTGCCAGCAGCCGCAGCGGAAACCCGATCGCGCCCGAGGAATGGGCACAGAGCCGTTCGATCGCGAGGTGGGTCTTGCCGGTATTGGTCGGCCCCAGCACCGCTTTTACGCGGCTGTCGTGATTGCGGTGATCACGGAAAGGGGGCGGACGATCCATCGCGGCAGTTTAGGCATTGTCACCAAGCGCCCGCAAGGCAAGCGCGGGCAAAGCGCGGCAACTTGTTGTCCATAAGCCGCGAAACCCCGCCCCCCTTAGGCGAAGATTAACCACGCCCGGTGCAAGGCGGTCTGGCGCATCATGCCGCTGGGTTGCGAAGGGCCGGGTCTTGTTCAAGCCGCACCGATTGCTGGAAGCCTCCCGCGGCGGCGCGGCCCTGGGGACGGGCGCCGCCGTCATGGCCGGCCCGCAGTGGCGCGGCGCAGCGCAGCCCGCCCGCCCGCGCCATCCCCTTTTCAAGCGGCTCGCCGGGATCAACTGGTCCTGCGATCTGGCCGAGGACATCGGCAGTGCCGAATGGTTTCGCGGCCTTGCCACCCTGATCCTGCTGTGCGGCGCGGCGCTGGCCTTCTGGCCCGATTTTTCGGTGCGCCCGGCACCCCCGGCAATGGTGCTCGACAGCGCCACGCGCGATGAGTTTCGCAGCCAGTTGATCCAGCCCTTGGCGCGCGGCGCGGTCAGTGGGCGGCACGTGGGCCCGGGGGCGGCCGTCGTGCCGATCGCCGGGATGCCCGAACGCCCGCGGATCGCGCTGACGCTGACCTTGGGCCAGAATGATAGCCTTGCCCGGATGCTGGAGCGCGGCGGCGCCCTGCCGGGCGATGCCGGCGCAGCCGAGCGGCTGGTTAATGGCGCGCTTGGCGGCGAGGGTCTGGCTCCCGGCACCCGGATCGAGGCCGTGCTGGGCGCGCGCGGCGCTGGGCCCGCCCGCCCGGTCGAGCGGCTGGCGCTGCGCGCCCGGTTCGATCTTGATCTGGCGGTCACGCGCGGGGCGGCGGGGCTCACGCTTGAGCGCCGCGCCATCGCGGTCGACACGACCCCGCTGCGGATTCGCGGCACGGTTGGCACCAGTCTCTACCGCGCGGCGCGCGCCAGCGGCGCCCCGATCGAGGCGATCCAGCAATATTTGCAAACGCTCGATCAGCATCTCAGTCTCGATACCGCGATCGAGCCGGGCGACACCTTCGACATCATCGTCGCCTATCGCCGCTCGGCCGGGGGCGAGGCGCAGGTCGGCGAACTGCTGTTCGCCGGGCTTGAACAGGGTGGCCGGCCCAAGGCGCAGCTGCTGCGCTGGGGCCGCGAGGGCCAGTTCTACGAAGCTTCGGGCATGGGCGCGCAGCGCACCGGGCTGATCATGCCGGTGGTGGGCCGGATCACCTCGACCTTCGGCGCGCGCCGCCATCCGATCCTCGGCTATACCCGGATGCACGCCGGGGTCGATTTCGGCGCGGCCTATGGCTCGCCGATCTATGCCGTGGGCGATGGCACCGTGAACTTTGCCGGATGGCACGGCGGACATGGCAATTACGTGCGGCTCGATCACGGCGGCGGCTATGCCACCGGCTATGGCCACATGAGCCGGATCGCGGTGGCCAGCGGCACCCGCGTGCGCGCCGGGCAGGTGATCGGCTATGTCGGCTCGACCGGGCTGTCGACCGGCCCGCACCTCCATTACGAACTCTATCGCGGCGGTGCGCCGGTCAATCCGCTGACCGTGCGCTTTACCGTCTCGAACCAGGTCGATGCGGGCGAATTGGCTGCTTTCCGGGCGCGGATCGCACAGCTCAAGGGGCTGAAAGCCGGGGCAGGGCTGGCCAGTCTGGCCCCGCGTCAGGCAATGGTCACCCTGCCGGGCGGGGTGGGCGGGGCCGCGATCAACTGAGCTTTCCTCGCTGGCCCTGAAGGGCTAGAGAGCCTGCCATGACCGGACCCTTTCCCGCCACCCGCCTGCGCCGCACCCGTGCCACCGCGTGGAGCCGCGCGCTTTTCCGCGAAACGGTGCTGACCCCCGCTGATCTGATCTGGCCGCTGTTCGTCACCGAAGGCAGCGGGATCGAGGATCCGATCGCATCGCTGCCCGGCGTGTCGCGCTGGTCGGTCGACGGGATTGTCGCGCGGGCCAAGGAAGCCCAGGCGCTGGGGATTCCCTGTCTGGCGCTGTTCCCCAACACCCAGCCCGAGCGCCGCAGCGAGGACGGGGCCGAAGCGCTCAATCCCGACAACCTGATGTGCCGCGCGATCCGTGCGATCAAGGATGCCTGCGGTGAAGGCATCGGCGTGCTGACCGACGTGGCGCTCGATCCCTATACCAGCCACGGGCAGGACGGGCTGATCGACGGCGCAGGCTATGTCCTCAACGATGCCACGGTCGACGTGCTGGTGGGCCAGAGCCTCAATCAGGCGGCTGCCGGGGCTGACGTCATAGCCCCGTCCGACATGATGGACGGCCGGATCGGCGCAATCCGCGATGCGCTCGAAGGCGCGGGCCACGTCAATGTCCAGATCATGTCCTATGCCGCCAAATATGCCTCGGCTTTCTATGGCCCGTTCCGCGATGCGGTGGGCAGCCGGGGCCTGCTCAAGGGCGACAAGAAGACCTACCAGATGGACCCGGCCAATGCCGAGGAAGCCCTGCGCGAGGTTGAAATCGATCTTGCCGAAGGGGCGGACAGCGTGATGGTCAAGCCGGGCCTGCCCTATCTCGATATCGTGCGCCGGGTGAAGGAAGCCTTCGAAGTCCCGGTCTTCGCCTATCAGGTGAGCGGCGAATACGCGATGATCGAGGCCGCCGCTGCGGCTGGCGCGGGCGACCGCGACGCGCTGGTGCTCGAAACCCTGACCAGCTTCAAGCGCGCCGGCTGTTCGGGCGTTCTGACCTATCACGCCGCCCACGCCGCGCGGCTGATGAATGGCTGAATTCCGGATCGAGACGGACCGGCTCGTGCTGCGCGGCTGGCGCGGCGCGGACGCGGACCCGTTCCTGGCCATGGGCCAGGATCCGCGGGTGATGGAGTTTCTCGGCCCGCCGATGGAGCGGGAGGACATCGACGCGGCGCTTGACCGGCAGGTCAACTCCCAGCGCCGCCATGGCCATTGTTTCTGGGCGATCGAGCGGCGCGCGGACGGGGCTTTTCTCGGCTTTTGCGGGCTCAAGCCCGGACCCGAGGATACCCCGCTGGAGGGCCGGATCGAGATCGGCTGGCGGTTGGCGCACCACGCCTGGGGCCAGGGCTATGCCCGTGAAGCGGCGCAGGCCAGCCTCGATTGGGGCTTTGCCACCCTGCCGGCAGACGCAATCTGGGCGATTACCGTGCCGGGCAACGTCCGTTCGTGGGGCCTGATGGAACGGCTCGGGATGCAGCGCGCCGCGGCGCTTGATTTCGATCATCCTTATCTCGCCCCCGGCAATCCGCTGCTGCGGCACATCGTCTATTCGGCCCAGCGATCCGCGGATCTGGCGGGCAGACAGTTGAGAGGAAGGATCAATCATGCGGCCTGACGTCACTATCGTTCCGATCCACGGCAAGACCCCGCGCATCCACGACAGCGCGTTTATCGCGCCCGGCTGCCGGATCATCGGCGATGTCGAGATCGGCCCCGATGTCAGCGTCTGGTACAACTGCGTGATCCGCGCTGACGTCAACCGCATCGTCATCGGCGCGCGCTCGAACATTCAGGACGGCACGGTGATCCACTGCGACAGCCCGATGCCCGGCGCGCCCGAAGGCTTCGCCACGCTGATCGGCGAAGACGTGCTCGTTGGCCACATGGCGATGATCCACGGCACCCGGATCGAGGATCGCGGGTTCGTCGGCTTTTCGGCGCAGACCATGAACGGCTGCGTGATCGAGGCCGAAGGGATGCTCGCTGCCGGCGCGCTGCTTGCGCCGGGCAAGCGCATCCCCGCCCGCCAGCTGTGGAGCGGGCGCCCCGCCACGTTCATGCGCGATCTCGATGACCGCGCGATTGCCGGGCTGCAACTGGGCGTGGCGCATTACGTCGAGAACGCCAAGCATCATCAGGCGGCGGTGGACGCCCTGACCGATGGCCCGGCCCAAGGCTGAGTTTCCGCCTGCCGCCGCGATTCGCGCGCTGGTGGACGGCGAAGGCCGGCTGGCGCTGCGGGTGACGCCGGGCGCGCGCAGCGAATCCGTCGAACTGGCCGATGGCAAGGTGGTGGTGAAGGTGCGGGTCAAGCCCGAGGACGGCAAGGCCAATGCCGCCGTGCTCGATCTGCTGGCCGCGGCCCTCGGGATCGCCGCCTCACGGCTGCACTTGTTGCGCGGCGCAACCGGGCGCGACAAGCTGGTGCGGATCGAAGGCTAGGCCCGCGTGGTTCAGGCGGCGGGCAGGCGCTGCGCGGCAACGGCCAGCAGCGCGGCATAACCGGCCGCAAGCCACAGCGCGAATTGAGGCGCGTGCAGCCAGCTCATCGCCCCGGCCAGCGCGCCGCTGGCGAGGCCCAGCCATAGCAGCAGCCAGCCGCTCCACCCCTCGCCGCCGGTGTGGGTCAGCCGAGCCGCAAGCCCCTGACCCATCCGGACCAGCGCCCCGGTCATGTAGGTCAGCCCGACCGAAACCTCGCCGCCGCGCTGAAATGTGTTGTTGAGCGCGCCCATGGCCGCGGCCAGCGCGATCAGCGCGGGTAGCACCGCCTGTTCCATGTGGAACCCGGCAGCCAGCGTCAGCAGCAATGCGACCAGCCCCAGCACCACCGGCTTGCGCCGCGCGCCCGCGCGCTGGGCGAGCAAGGCCCCGCCGGTAACCCCGGTCACGAAACTGCCGATCAGCATGGCGGGCATCCAGGCAAGCGCCGGGCTTTGCGCCAGATCGACCCCGAGCCGGGTGGTGTTGCCCGACATGAACGAGACAAAATAGCGGTTGGCGGCAAGGAACCCGGCGGCATCGACATATCCGGCCAGCCCCGCCAGCGCGATGGCAAGGCGGCGGCGGGGGCGATCGATCTGTTGCATGGGGCTCAGGCTAGCGCAGCGCGCCGGGCCGGGGCAAGCCGCGTATCAGCCGCGCGCCATGCCTGTGGCCATGCGGGTCAGCACGTCGGCCATGGCATCGGCGATTTCGCGGTCGGCCACCTCGGTATCGGCGATCGCGCGGCGCATCGCTTCGGCCCACTGGGTGGCGGTCTGGCGGTCGATCGGGAAGGGGGCGTGCATCGACATCATGCACTTGCCGGGATTGGCCTCGAACCAGTCGCGCGGGCCGCCGGCCCAGCCCGCCAGGAACAGCGGCAGCGCCTCGCGCATTTCGGCCAAATTGGGCGCGTGCATCGCGCGCAGTTCCGCGTAGCCCGGATCCTGCTCCATCAGGTCATAGAAACGCGCGGTGATTTCGCGCAGCGCCGCATGGCCGCCGATCCGTTCAAACGGGGTGGCGGTGGGGGCGGCTGGAGCCTCGACTTCACTCACGGCATTCTCCCGGCGCAGGCCTGTGCAAGCTCTGCCCCTAGCCGGGCTGGCGGCGCGATGAATTGACCCGGGTCAATCAGTCCGCATCGCCGGCCGGCTTGGGGGCAGCCTTGGGCTTGCGCCCGGCGGGCGCCGCCTTGCGGGCAGCCTTCTTGTCGAGCTTGGGCGGGGCCGGGGTCAGCTCGAAGGCCAGCACCTCGTCCTTGACCGAGACATGGACTTCGCCGCCGTGGGCCAGCTTGCCGAACAGCAGCTCCTCGGCCAGCGGCTGCTTGACCTTGTCCTGGATCAGGCGGGCCATCGGCCGCGCACCGAACAGCTTGTCATAGCCGCGCGCGCCCAGCCATTCGCGCGCATCGCCATCGAACTGGATGTGGACGTTCTGTTCGGCCAGCTGCAGTTCGAGTTGGAGCACGAACTTGTCGACCACGCGGGCGATCACTTCCTTGCCGAGATAGGCGAAGGGCACGATCGCATCGAGCCGGTTGCGGAATTCGGGGCTGAACATCCGCTTGACCGCTTCGTCCCCGGCATCGGCCTTGGAGACATCGCCAAAGCCGATACCCTGACGCGCCATGTCCGATGCGCCGGCATTGGTGGTCATGATCAGGACCACGTTGCGGAAATCGACGGTCTTGCCGTGGTGGTCGGTGAGCCGGCCGTTATCCATCACCTGCAGCAGGATGTTGAACAGATCGGGGTGGGCCTTCTCGATTTCGTCGAGCAGCAGCACGCAGTGGGGCTGCTGATCGACCGCATCGGTCAGGAGGCCGCCCTGATCGTAGCCGACATAGCCTGGAGGCGCGCCGATCAGCCGCGAAACCGAATGGCGCTCCATATATTCCGACATGTCGAACCGCTGGATCGGAATGCCGAGGATCGAGGCGAGCTGCTTGGAAACTTCGGTCTTGCCGACCCCGGTCGGGCCGGAGAACAGGAACGAGCCGATCGGCTTGTCGGGATCGCGCAGGCCCGCGCGGCTCA
>CALKVF010000088.1 GCA_937996535.1 uncultured Novosphingobium sp.
CGACCAACGTGCTGGGCAATGCGGTGGCCACCAGCGTCATCACCAAGTGGGAAGGGATGCTCCAGCCGCCGCTCGATCCCGAAGCCGAGGATCCCCACGCGCCGTCGGACACGCCCGAACACGGTAAGAAGGGCCTGCACCTCGATCCGCAGCAATAAAGGCGGGCTACTTCTTCACGCTCTTGGGCTTGAAGCTGCACAGGTCCGCCACCGGGCAGCGCCAGCATTCCGGCGTGCGGGCCTTGCAGATGTAGCGGCCGTGCAGGATCAGCCAGTGGTGCGCGCCGACGCGGAACGGCGCGGGCACTTTCTTGTCGAGCTGCTTTTCAACAGCCAGCACGGTCTTGCCCTTGGCTAGGCCCGTGCGGTTGCCGACGCGGAAGATGTGGGTGTCGACGGCGAAGGTCTCGGCCCCGAAGGCGCAGTTCATCACCACGTTGGCGGTCTTGCGCCCCACGCCCGGCAAGGTGGTCAGCACATCGCGGTCAGCCGGAACCTCGCCGCCAAAATCCCGCTCAAGGATCTCGGACAGGGCGATCACGTGCTTCGCCTTGGAATTGAACAGGCCGATGGTCTTGATGTGCTCCTTCAGCCCGTCCTCGCCCAGTGCGATCATCTGGGCCGGGGTCTTGACCTCGCGGAACAGCGCGCGGGTGGCCTTGTTAACCCCCACGTCGGTCGCCTGGGCCGATAGCACCACCGCCACCAGCAACTGATAGGTATTGCCGAATTCAAGCTCCGTCTCGGGCGAGGGGTTGTCCTCGGCCAGCCGCCGGAAGAATTCAAAAATCTGGTCCTTCTTCAAAGGTCCAGCACCTGCGGCATGGTATAGCGCCCGGCCTCGCGGCCCAGCAGCCACTGCGCCGCGCGCACCGCGCCGCGGGCAAAGATCGCGCGGTTTTCAGCGAGGTGCGAGAAACTCAGCCGCTCGTTATCCGCCAGGAAATGCACGGTGTGATCGCCCGCCACCGAGCCGCCGCGCAGCGCGGCAAAGCCGATGTCGCCCGCACGCCGCGCGCCGGTGATCCCGTCACGCCCCCGCGCGCTGACCTCGGCCAGATCGACGCCGCGCCCCTTGGCCGCCGCCTCGCCCAGCAGCAGCGCCGTGCCCGAGGGCGCATCGACCTTCATCCGGTGATGGGTTTCAACGATTTCGATGTCCCAGTCCTCGCCGAGCCGCGCCGCGGCCTCGCGCACGAGATGGGACAGCAGGGTTACGCCGAGCGAGGTATTGCCCGTCTGCAGCACCGGGATCGAGGCTGCCGCACTGTCGCACAGCCAGTGGTGGCGATCTTCAAGCCCGGTGGTCCCGATCACGATCGGCACGCCGGCAGCCATCGCCGCATCGAGATTGGCTTCGAGCGCGTGGGGGCTGGAGAAATCGACCAGCACGTCGCAGCGCGCGGCAAGCGCGGCCACGTCATCGCCCTTGTCGACCCCGCCGGCATGAACCTCGCCCGCGGCGAGGATCGCCTCGACCAGCGCCTGTCCCATGCGCCCCGCGCTGCCGATGATCCCGATTCTGGCCATTGCAAATCCCCTTGATGCCGTGCTTCATGGCCGTGATGAGCCAAATCCGCAACATCGTGATCCTGACCGGCGCGGGGATTTCCGCCGAAAGCGGGATCGACACCTTCCGCGGCGGCGGCGGTCTGTGGGAACAGCACCGCGTGGAAGATGTTGCCACGCCCGAAGCCTTCGCCCGCGATCCCGATCTGGTCCACCGTTTCTACGACATGCGCCGCGCCGCGATTCAGGAAAAGGCCCCCAATCCGGCGCACAGCGCGCTTGCCCGGCTGGACGAGGCCTGGGACGGCGAATTGCTGATCGTCACGCAAAACGTCGATGACCTGCACACCCGCGCCGGCGCGCAGCGGGTGCTGCACATGCACGGCGAGCATCTCAAAGCGTGGTGCACCAGCTGCGGCGTGCGCTCACCGTGGACCGGGCCGATGGCGGATCGCCCGCCCTGCCCGGTATGCCAGGCCCGCAGCCTGCGCCCCGATGTCGTCTGGTTCGGCGAAATGCCCTACCGGATGGACGCGATCTATGCCGCGCTGCGCGGGGCAGATCTGTTCGTCTCGATCGGCACCTCGGGCGCGGTCTATCCGGCGGCAGGGCTGGTCCAGACCGCGCGCGATCTGGGGGCGCAGACGCTGGAGCTTAATCTCGAGCGATCGCAAGGCTCGCACTGGTTCCACGAAACCCGGCTTGGCCCGGCCAGCGAACTGGTCCCGGCGTGGGTGGATGACCTGCTAGGCCGCGCCTGAGCAGCCCCGGCACTCACCGTCCTTGACGATCCGCATGGTCCGCATGGACGGCACCAGCCCTTCGATCAGGTGCAACCGGCCCCACTGCGGATCGCCCAGCGCGGTCTTGCCTTCAAGGATCACCCGTATCGCCGCCATCGCGGCAAAGGCCCCGACCATACCCACCATCGCCCCCAGCACGCCGTCGGCGGCGCAGGTGTCGCAGTCCTCGGCATCGAAGGCATCGCCCACGAAACAGCGATAGCAGCTCTCGCCCGGGCGGTGCCCGGCAAAGTTCGCCACCTGCCCCTGGAACCGCCCGATCGCGGCGCTGGTCAGCGGCACGCCCGCTTTCACGCAGGCATCGGAAACCGCGAGGCGAGTCGCGAAGTTGTCACATCCATCGAGCACAACGGTCGCGTCCTGAAGGACCTGCGCCACGTCATCCTCCCTCACCCTCCCGGCGTGTGCGCGGACCTTCAGGGCAGGATCGAACCGCTCGACCCACTGCGCCGCAGCCTCTGCCTTGAACCGGCCAATGTCAGCCTCGGCATAGATCGTCTGGCGCTGCAGATTGCTGGCATCGACCACATCGCCATCGACCAGCGTCAGCCGCCCCACCCCGGCCCCCGCCAGGTATTGCAAGGCCGGGCTGCCGATCCCGCCGCAGCCGATCAGCACGACATGGGCCTCGGCCAGCGCAACCTGCCCCACCCCGCCGACTTCGGGCAGGACAATATGGCGGGCAAAACGATCGAGGCGGTCGGCGGGCAGGCTCATCGCCGCGCTTTAAGCAGGAAACTTGGCCCGAGGCCATGCCCCGCGTGGCGCGGCCCATCGCGGCGGCGCGTCATCTGCGCGCGTGACAAGCGCGCGTTCCTTGCCCACACTCGCGCAAAAGCCGAACAAAAGGAGAGGAATAGATGACCGATCTTGCCGGGCGCGTGGCGCTCGTAACCGGGGCCTCGCGCGGACTTGGCGCGGCCACCGCCCACGCGCTCGCTGCCGCCGGGGCCAAAGTTGCCGTCACCGATCTAGTCGCGCCCGAAGACCTTGCCGCCGAGATCGGCGGGATCGCCCGCGCGCAGGATGTCTGTCTTGAGGCGGATTGGGCCGCGACGATGGACTGGATCAGGACCGAAGCCGGCGGGCTCGACATCCTCGTCAACAATGCCGGGCTGTGGCTGTTCAAGCCGATCACCGAAACCACGCTCGATGATTGGCGGCGCCTCCATGCGGTCAACGTCGAAGGGGTGTTCCTTGGCACCCGCGCGGCGATCCCGCTGCTGGCCGAGCGCGCCCACCAGTGGCGCGGCGGAACGGCGATCGTGAACCTGTCCTCGGTGGCGGGGCTGCAGGGCGCGGCGGGCGGCACCTGCTACAATTCGACCAAGGGCGCGGTGCGGCTGTTCACCAAGGGCTGCGCGGTGGAACTCGCCCCGGCGCGGATCCGGGTGAACTCGGTCCACCCCGGGGTGATCGACACCGACATGGGCCGCAAGCTGATCGACGATTTTGCCGCTGCCCAGGGCGTGGGCAACAACGAGAGCCTAGCAAATGTCGCCGCCGCCCACCCGCTCGGCCATCTGGGCGAGCCGCAGAACGTCGCCGATGCGGTGGTGTTCCTCGCCTCTGACCGCGCCGCCTTCACCACCGGCAGCGAACTGGTGGTCGATGGCGGGATGGTTGCGGGGTGATCTGCTGAACAGGAAAAGGGCAGGCTCCCCATGTGGGAAGCCTGCCCATAACCCTGTTTACAACCCTGTGCGCACCCAGTGGAGGCGCGGGGGATAGACCTCAGCTTTCCAGCTGGCGCAGCAGGCTGCGCACGTCGCCGTCCATGTCGGCATCGCGGGCGCGCAGGTCTTCGATCAGGCGCACGGCGTGGATCACGGTCGAGTGATCGCGCCCGCCGAACTTGCGGCCGATTTCGGGATAGCTGCGCGGGGTCAGCACCTTGGCAAGATACATCGCCACCTGGCGCGGACGCACCACGGCGCGGGCGCGGCGCTTGGACGCCATTTCGGTGCGATCGACCCGATAGAACTGGCACACCGTGCGCTGGATCTCATCGATCGTGATGCGGCGGCGGTTGGCCGACAGGATGTCGGTCAGCTGTTCTTCGGCAAGTTGCAGCGACACGGCCTGACCGGTGAGCTGGGCATAGGCGATCAGCTTGTTGAGACCGCCAACCAGTTCGCGGACGTTGCGGTTGATCGTGCGGGCGAGGAATTCGACCACATCAGCCGGCACGTGGGTCGGCGAAAACCGCTGAAGGCGGTGTTCGAGGATCGAACGGCGCAGTTCGATGTCGGCCGGCTGGATATCGGCGACCAGGCCCA
>CALKVF010000089.1 GCA_937996535.1 uncultured Novosphingobium sp.
AGGATCGAACGGCGCAGTTCGATGTCGGCCGGCTGGATATCGGCGACCAGGCCCATCGACAGGCGCGAGAGCAGGCGCTGTTCCACCCCGTCGAGCGCCTGGGGCGCACGGTCGGCGGCGAAGACCAGCCGCTTGCCTTCGGCGAGCAGCGCATCGATCGTGTAGAGCAGTTCTTCCTGAGCCGAAGCCTTGCCGATGATGAACTGGATGTCATCGACCAGCAGCAGGTCGAAGCCGCGCAGCCGGGCCTTGAACTCGATGGTCTGGTTCTGGCGCAGCGCCTGAACGAATTCGACCATGAAACGCTCGGCCGAGCAGTAGAAGATCCGCGCACGCGGATGGTTCGCGAGATAGGAGTGGCCGATCGCGTGCAGCAGGTGGGTCTTGCCCTGCCCGGTCGCCGCCTTGAGATAGAGCGGCGCGAACTGCGGCACTTCGACCGCAGCCATGCGCTGAGCGGCATTGCTCGCCAGCACATTGGCCGAACCGGTCACGAAGGTGGTGAAGGTCAGCGAGGGATCGAGCCCGATCGAGCCCTGGCCAAGCGCGCCGAGTTCGGCCGCGCCCATGCCCAGCGCATCGCCAGGCTGCGAAGGGATCGGCGAATCGTTGGCAGCGCGGCGGGTGCCGTCCTCGCGGCCCAGGCGCAGGCCCGGCAGCGCGCGGCGGCCCGGCATCACCGAAATCCGCACGTGGCGCACATCGGGACGCGCGATCTTCCACGCCAGCGAGAGCCGGTCGGCAAAGCGATCGGCAACCCAGTTGGCCGAGAACTCGGTCGGCAGGAACAGGTCCAGCGTTCCGGTTTCCTTGCAGAAAGTGCCCAGCTGGATCGGCTTGATCCACTGGGTGTGGAGCTGCTGCCCCAGGTCCTTGCGCAGACCCTGGCTGATATCAGCCCAATCCGCCGCGAGGTCGAGCGCTTCGCGTTCTTCCATCATGCGCTCTGCATCATTCCTGTTGCTCGCGGAAGCATTGCTCCGCTGCCCGCCAATACCCGAACCAGTCACCCGGTGCGCCCCCGAATAAAAATGCCCAAGCGCCCGCCGTGTGCTTACGGCGAACGCCACCAATGCCAGCCGCCCAAAGCCAGCACATTGTTCAAAACTGTCTGTGATGTTCGTGGCGGTTACCGCCGTTGAACAGTTGCGTTTGTATGAACGCTTCTGGGGCCAGAGCAAGGCGCGGCTGGTAAAAAAATTGAAATAAATGGCCTTGACTCAGTGCCGCAGCGGAGAAATCCAAAGGCCGAAAACAAGCATCTGTTAAGGCTTATTTTTTTCAAATGACCCCATGCGAATCGCGCGATTCCATGGGGTTTTTTAGAACCGCGTTCTAATCTGGATGACACAACGCAAACGGCCGGCGGATTACCCGCCGGCCGTTTGGTGTTTTCGAGCCTCGAATCCGGTCTTCGCAGGGGCCGATTCGCGGCCCCCGTGCGAATCCCTATATCCGGGTCAGAGCGCCAGGACGCGCTTGGTCAGACGCGAAAGCTTGCGCGCGGCAGTGTTCTTGTGCAGCACGCCGCGGGCGACGCCGCGAGCCAGTTCAGGCTGAGCCGCCTTGAGCGCATCGGCAGCAGCCGACTTGTCGCCACCGGCCAGGGCCGATTCGACCTTCTTGACGAAGGTGCGGATGCGGCTGAGGCGGTTGCCATTGATTTCAGCGCGACGTTCGTTGCGACGGATGCGCTTACGGGCTTGCGGCGTATTGGCCATGTTCGTCCTTCATTCGGCTGCTCATCGCGCAGCCACCTAACGGTTGAATCTCGTGCAGTGTTACGGGCCCCAACCGGAGTCGGACCCGCAAGAAGCGCGGCCCTTAACCCCGGGGTGCCGAATCGTCAAGCATTTGCGCCGCCACTTCCGCCTTCCCGGTTTGGCGGGCCTACTTTTGGCAGGCCTACTTTTGGCAAGCGGGGCAATGCCACGTGCTGCGCCCGCCCTGGGCGATCCGCCGGATCGGCGCGCCGCAGGCCGCGCAGGGCTGCCCTTCGCGGTCATAGACGTCGAAACGCTTGGAGAAATAGCCCAGTTGGCCATCGGGCTGGGCATAGTCGCGCAGGGTCGATCCGCCCGCCTCGATCGCCTCGGCGATCACCGCCTTGATCTCCGGCACCAGCCGCGCCAACGCCGCGCCGCTGACCTTGCCAGCCGCCCGCGTGGGCGCGATCCCGGCCCGGAACAGCGCCTCGCAGACATAGATATTGCCAAGCCCCGCGACGATTCGCTGATCGAGCAGCATCAGCTTGATCGCCGCCGCCCGCCCCGCCAGCGCGGCCTTGAGGTGCGCCGCGGTCAATTCATCGCCGAGCGGTTCCGGCCCCATCGCCGCAAATTGCGGCCATTCGCCCAGCCGCGCGGTCTCGACCAGATCGACCGAGCCAAACCGCCGCGGATCGCAGAGCGACAGCCGATGCCCGCTTTCGGTTTCAAGTACGAGGTGGTCGTGCGCGCCCAGTTCGTCCGGCTCGATCCGCCAGCGCCCCGACATGCCGAGGTGGAACACCATGGTCTGCCCGCGATCGGTATGGATCAGTCCATATTTCGCGCGCCGGCCCATGCCGCTGACCTGCGCCCCGGTGAGCACCTGAACCAGATCGGCGGGGAACGGGCGGCGCAGCCCCTCGCGGCGGGGTTCGACCCGCGCCAGGCGCGCGCCATCAAGATAGCGGGCCAGACCGCGCACGGTGGTTTCGACTTCGGGAAGCTCGGGCATGATTTCGCGTCTAACAAGCTTTGCGCCGCGCTCAAACTCCCCTAAAGCGCGCGCCATGAGCGAAAAGGTTTCCTTCGGTTACGAAGACATCTCCCCCGAGGAGAAGGCGGGCCGCGTCGGCGCGGTGTTTTCCAGCGTCGCCAAGAAGTACGACGTGATGAACGATGCCATGTCGGTTGGCATGCACCGGTTGTGGAAGGACAAGTTCGTGCGCCGGGTCAAACCCCAGCCGCACGAGCAGATCCTCGACATGGCGGGCGGCACCGGCGACATCGCGTTCCGCATGGCCGCCCACGGCGCCAGCATCACTGTCTCGGACATCAACCAGGACATGCTCGACGTGGGCATCGAACGCGCGATGGACAAGGGCCTCGACAGCCTCGTCTGGTCGCGCCAGAACGCCGAGGAACTGAGCTTCCCCGACCGGTTCTTCGATGCCTATACGATCGCATTCGGCATCCGCAACGTCACCCACATCGACAAGGCGCTGGCCGAAGCCTACCGCGTGCTCAAGCGCGGCGGGCGGTTCTATTGTCTCGAATTTTCGACCACGCAGTGGCCCGGCTTCAAGGAAGTCTATGACTTCTACTCGCACCAGCTGGTGCCCCGGATCGGCTCTGCCATCGCGGGTGATGCGGAAAGCTATCGCTATCTGATCGAATCGATCCGCCGCTTCCCGACCATGCCCGAATTTGAACGCATGATCCGCGATGCCGGCTTCGTGCGCACGCGGGTCGAGCCGATCCTTGGCGGGCTGGTCGCGATCCATTCGGGGTGGAAGATCTGATTTGACCCGCGCAAGCACCCATGTCCTGCGGCTGCTGCGCTGGGGGCGGACGCTCGCCCGGCACGGCGCGCTGCGCGGGATCGAGCGCGATCCCAACACGCCGCCGCAGGTCGCCCGGCTGTGCCGGATCGCGCGCTTGGGCACGTTCCAGCCCAAGGCGCCCGACTATTCGCACGCATTTCAGGACATCGGCCCGGCCGCGATCAAGCTTGGCCAGACGCTTGCCACCCGGCCCGACATTGTCGGCGAGGATGCGGCGGACAACCTGCTGCTGTTGCAAGACAGCCTGCCGCCGGTCGGCTTCGCGCTGATCCGGCGCGAGATCGAGGCAAGCTTTGGCAGGCCCATCGAGGCGCTGTTCACCAGCATCGATCCAGTCCCGGTCGGCGCGGCATCGATCGCGCAGGTCCACAAGGCCGTGACCACCGACGGGCGCACTGTCGCGGTCAAGGTGCTGCGCCCCGGCATCCGCGAGAAGTTCGCCCGCGACATCGAAACCTACGAATGGGCCGCTGCCCATCTTGAGGCGCTGGGCGGTGAGGCTTCGCGCCTGCGTCCGCGCCTTGTCATCGCCAATTTCAAACGCTGGACCCTGCGCGAACTCGACCTGCGCCGCGAGGCCGCCTCGGCCTCGGAACTGGCCGAGATGATGCAGGCCGACGAGGGCTACCGCGTGCCTGCAGTCGATTGGGACCGCACCAATGGCCGGGTGATGACGATCGA
>CALKVF010000090.1 GCA_937996535.1 uncultured Novosphingobium sp.
GGATGGAAAACATCCAGCCGTGGTGCGTTTCGCGCCAGCTGTGGTGGGGCCACCGGATCCCGGCGTGGTATGGCTCGGACGGCGCAATCTATGTCGCCGAAACCGAGGAAGAGGCTCAGGCCAAGGCCGGCAGCGGCGTCACGCTGGAACGTGACAGCGACGTGCTCGACACGTGGTTCTCCTCGGCGCTGTGGCCGTTTGCCACGCTCGGCTGGCCGGACGAAAGCGAACTCGTCAAGCGCCACTATCCCAATGACCTGCTGATTTCGGGCTTCGACATCCTGTTCTTCTGGGATGCGCGCATGGCGATGCAGGGCATCCACTTCATGAAGGAAGTGCCGTGGAAGCGGCTCTACCTGCACGGGCTGGTTCGCGCGGCGGACGGCCAGAAGATGTCCAAGTCCAAGGGCAACGTGGTCGATCCGCTCGGCCTGATCGATCAGTACGGCGCCGATGCGCTGCGCTTCTTCATGGCGGCGATGGAAAGCCAGGGCCGCGATGTGAAGATGGATGAGCGCCGGGTCGAAGGCTATCGCAACTTCGCGACCAAGCTGTGGAACGCGGCGCGCTTCTGCCAGTCGAACGGCATCGGCGCGAGTTCTTCGCTCGAAGCCCCTGCGGCGACCTCCGCAGTCAACAAGTGGATCATCGGCGAAGTCGTGGAAACCCTCGCCGCGCTCGATCAGGCGATGGCCGACCTGCGCTTTGATGCCGCCGCCAACGCGATCTACCACTTCGTCTGGGACCAGTTCTGCGATTGGTACATCGAACTGATCAAGGGATCGTTCGACGCCGAAACCAAGGCCGTTGCCGGCTGGGTGATCGACCAGATCCTGGTCATGCTCCACCCCTTCATGCCCTTCGTCACCGAAGAGCTGTGGGACAAGCTGGGCAGCCGCCCGCACGAACTGATCGTGGCGCAGTGGCCCCAGCCGGGCACCGGCGTCGATGCCGAAGCCAAGCGCGAGGTCGAATGGCTGATCGCGCTGGTCGGCAACCTGCGCACCGCCAAGAACGAGCTGGGCATCGCCCCGGGGGCGAGGCTTGATGCCTACCTCCCCGATCCTTCGGATGCGACGCGCGGGATCGTGGCCCGCAACGCCGCGGCGATCGACCGGCTGGCCCGCCTCTCGGCGATCCGCTTCGAAGCCGCCCCGGCGGGCGCCGCGATGCAGATCGGTGCGGGGGACGCCAACATCATCGTGCCGCTTGAAGGCGTGGTGGACATTGCCGCTGAAAAGGCCCGCCTGACCAAGGCGCTCGAAGTCTCCGCCAAGGAAGCCAAGAGCCTTGAAGGGCGCCTGTCGAACCCGGCCTTCGTCGAAAAGGCCAAGCCCGAAGCGGTCGACAAGGCCCGCGCCGATCATGCCATGCACCAGGCCGAAGCCGAGCGACTGGCGGCGGCGCTGGCGCGGCTGGGGTGAGCCTCGCCCTCGCCACGACCACACCGGGCGAGCCGGAGATCTTTGCCTCGCTGCAAGGCGAAGGGCTGTCGATCGGGCAGCCCTGCACCTTCGTGCGCCTGTCGCGCTGCAACCTGGCCTGCACCTGGTGCGACACCGCCTATACCTGGCGGTTCGAGGGCGATAATCGCCCCCACCGCGATGGGCTGACCTTTGCCCGCAGCGCCAACCAGCTGGTACTCGACGAAGCCGATGTCGCGGCGCGGATCAAGGCGCTGGGGCAAAGCCGGCTGGTCATCACCGGGGGCGAACCGCTGCTGCAAGGCGCGGCGCTGGCACGGATGGCGGCGCTGCTGGAAGGCACGCTGATCGAGATCGAAACCAATGGCACGGTCGCGCCGCATCCCGCGCTCGACCCGCTGGTTTCGCATTACACCGTCAGCATCAAGCTGACCCATTCGGGCAATCCGGCCGAATCCGCGCAGATTTCCGAGCGTCTGGCCGAATGGTCCGTCAAACCTCAAGCCTACTTTAAGTTTGTCATCGCCGAACCCGGCGACCTTGACGAAGTGCTCGGCCTGATCGACCGCTATGCCATTCCCCGCGCCCGCGTCTTCGTGATGCCCGAGGGGACCGACAGCGACACCCTGCGCAGCCGCAGCCGCTGGCTGGCCCCGCTCGCGCTCGATCATGGCCTACGGTTTACCGACCGGCTCCACATCCACCTTTACGGGGACACCCGCGGAACATGAGTGAAAGTCCCCCTCCTTCGACCGGCCCGCTGAAAGGCGACCTGACCAAGGGTCCGCTTGGCCGCACCCTGATCGCCTTTGCCGTGCCGCAGATGATCGGCAACGTGATGCAATCGCTGAACGGCTCGATCAACGCGGTCTGGGTCGGTCGGCTGCTCGGCAACGGGGCGCTGGCCGCCACGGCCAATGCCAACATCATCATGTTCCTGCTGTTCGCGCTGGTCTTCGGCTTCGGCATGGCCGCCACGGTCAAGGTCGGGCAAGCCTGGGGCCGCAAGGACGTGGACGCGGCGCGCCGCTCGCTCGGCACGGCGATCGGGCTGACCTTCATGCTCGCGCTGGCGACCTCACTGGGCGGGTGGCTTCTTGCCCCGGCCATGCTCCACGCACTGGCGACGCCGGGCGAATCCTATGGTGAGGCGCTGATCTATCTGCGCGTCGTGTTCATCGCCAACCCGGCCGCCACGGTCACCACCATGCTGGCGATGGGGATGCGCGGGGCCGGCGATGCCGCCACCCCGCTGCGCTTCATGATCCTGACCTCGCTGCTCGACGTGATCCTCAACCCGCTGCTAATCATGGGCTGGGGTCCGATCCCGGCGATGGGGATCGGCGGATCGGCGCTGGCGACCGTGATCGCCAGCTTCCTCGGCCTCTTCGGGATGATCGCCTGGATCTATGCCAAGGATCTCCCGCTGCGCCTGCGCGGCAGCGAACTCGCCTTCCTCAAGCCCCGCCGCAGCGAACTGCGCTATATCCTGGGCAAGGGCCTGCCGATGGGCGCGCAGATGCTGGTGATCTCGGGTGCGGGCGTGATCATGATCGGTCTCGTCAACCGCGAAGGCATGGCCATGGCCTCGGCCTATGGCGCGCTGCTGCAGGTGTGGAACTATATCGGGATGCCAGCGATGGCGATCGGCGCGGCGGTGAGCGCGATGGTCGCCCAGCACGTGGGCGCCGGGCGCGAAGACCGGGTCGATGCGATCGGCCGCGCCGGATCGATCGCCAACCTTGCGATCACCGCCACACTGCTTGGGATCCTCTTGCTGACCGACCGGCCGCTGCTTGCGCTGTTCCTTGGCAGCAGCAGCCCGGCCCTGCCGGTGGCGCTGCACATTCAGGATCTGGCGATCTGGACCTACCTGCCCTTTGGCATCACCATCGTGCTGTTCGGCACGCTGCGCGCCTATGGGGTGGTCTATTCGCAGCTGCTGGTGCTGTTCACCTCGATGTATGCGATCCGCTATGGCGCCTACTGGCTGCTCTATCCGCACGTGGGAGCGGACGCGCTATGGTACTCGCTGATCCTCAGCTCGACCATGTCGATGGTGCTGACGCTGGTGGCCTATTTCAAGGGCGGCTGGCGGCGCCAGATGCGCGCCCGCATCGCCGCCGCCTGACCCTTAATTTACCGCCCCTGCGCGCGCCAGCGCTGGACGGTGCGCTGGACCATGTCCTCCTCGCCGCCAGAGCTGGACCACAGCTGGGTGAATGACGGGTCGGCGCTGGCCGGACGCTTCATTTCTTCCAGATCGTCAAACGCAACGCGGATCGGGATCGAGACGCCTTCGCCGCAGATGATGCATTCGCGGTTGCGCAGCGCCGGGATCGAATCGAGGAACCCGCGCGCCCCTTCGGGCATGGCCGCCTTCACGAACGCCTGATCGCGGTCGTTGTTGAGCCGCATCGAAATGATCGTGCCGCACTGTGACAGCACCCCTTCGGCAAGGTCCGACGGGCGCTGAGTGATCAGCCCCAGGCTAACCCCGTATTTACGCCCTTCCTTGGCGATCCGGCTGAGGATGCGCCCAACCGACGAACCATCGGCGTTCTTCTCGCTCGGCACGTAGCGGTGGGCTTCCTCGCAGACCAGCAGCACGGGCCGGGTCTTTTCATCGCGCGCCCAGATCGCAAAATCGAACACCAGGCGACTGAGCACCGCGACCACGGTCGAGGTCACGTCCGAGGGCACGCCCGACACATCGATGATCGAGATCGGCTTGCCGCGGCTGGGCATACGAAAGATCTTGGCGATGAATTCGGCCATCGTATCGCCCACCAGCATCCCCGAAAACAGGAACTGGTAGCGCGGATCGACCTTCAATTCGTCGATCTTGGTCTTGATCCGCATATAGGGCGCCGAGGATGTCGCCTTGTCGAGCTTGCCCATCTCGGTTTGGATCAGGTTGGTCAGATCCGAGAGCAGATAGGGGATCGGCGAATCCACCGTGATCTTGCCCATCGTTTCGGCCAGCCGGTTCTTCATCCGCGCGGCGAGCAGGCATTTTGAAAGGATGTCGGCATCCTCCTGGCGCTGGTTGCCGTTGGAGGTCAGGAACACTTCGCAGTGCTCCTCGAAGTTCATCAGCCAATAGGGCATCTGCAGGTTCGACACGTCGAAGATCATGCCGGTCTGCTTGAAGGCAGCGGAATATTCGCCGTGGGGATCGACCATCACGATGTGCCCTTCGGGCGCGTGTTCGCAGATCCGGTGAAGGATCAGCGCCGCGCTGGTCGATTTGCCGGTGCCGGTCGAACCCAGCAGCGCGAAATGCTTGCCGAGCAGCGAATCGACATAGAGCCCGGCGCGAATGTCGCGGGTGGGAAACACCGTGCCGACCTGGATGCTGGTGCGCCCGTCGCTGGCATAGATCTGCCGCAGGTCGTTCGAAGTGGCGGGATAGATCAGCGCGCCCGGGATCGGATAGCGGGTCACACCGCGGCGGAAGCTGTGGATGCGCCCGGTCAGCCGTTCCTCATCGCCTTCGCCAAGGAAATCGATCTGGGCCATGATCCCGCCCGGGGTCTTGGCATCCTGACGCTGGGTGCGCACGCTGGCGAGCAGCCAGCCGCGCCCGACCCTGATCTTGACCTGGCTGCCAACCTGGCCCGCCAGCGCCACCGAGGGATCAAGATCGCCCGAACATTCCTGCAGCCGCTGAAGATCGAGCGCGATGGCCGATCCTGAGCCGGCGATTTCCAGCACCACGCCAATCGGATCGCGGGCATTGTCCGCGCCGGGGGCCTGCGCCGCCTCGGCCGGAACGTCGCTGGGAGCGGCGGCGACGCGCGCAGCACCAAATCCGCGCGGGCTCATCTCATTCATCAAGGAACCAATCCCGTAGCCCCGGCGCCAAACTGGCCGGACAAACACGGGACTAGGGGTTTGTCGTTAATTTTGGCCTAAGCTGCCCCGCTTGGGAAGCGCTTGGCAGGCAGGGCAGGCCCCATCAAACCAGCGCGAACAGTCGCCCGGCGAGGAAGCCCATCGCCACCGACAGCACCACTGCCATCAGGCCGTAGAAGAACCCGTCGTGCTGGGCGAACTGCGCCACCGCGCGCTCGAAGCCCTGTTTCTGGACCTCGACCCGGCTGATCGCCGAGGCCACCACCCGCCCGTGGGTGACGGCGAACGTCTCCGCGGTATAGGTTCCGGTCTGGACGCTGGAGGGCAGCGCAATGCGCGCCTGATAGAGCACCTGTTCGCTCACGCTGACCCCGGCGGCGTCCTGCTTGTAGAGCCCTTCGCGCTGCATCAGATCGACGAGGCCCGCCGACATCCGCGCCTGCTCCTGCGGGTCATAGGAGCCGATCGGGGAAAGCTGCAGCCAGGGCAGCCCCAGTTCATAGATCGCGGCGGTCTTGTCATCGACGATGCGGTTGATCGGCTTGGACGAGGCGACCGCGAAGAAGGTCGGAGCCGAGCGGAATTCGACGCTGTCGGCATTGACCCAGATCCCCGCGAGGCGCTGTTTTTCGCGCAGCACGATCGAGCGGGTCGGCCCCTTGAGCACCACGACGATGTCATAGTCCTGCCCGGCGCGGCTGCCCTCGGGCGTCAGGATCGCGCCGAACAACAGCAATTCGGTGCCCCTGAAGCCCTGACGGACCTGGACTTCGTGCTGCGACACTTCGGGCACGAGGATCGGATCGCGCGCGCCCGTCAGCAGCAGCAACGCGGCAAGGGCCAACAGCAGCCTCACGATGGGGTGACCGTGTAGATTTCATCTGGGCGCCAGCCCAGCCCCAGCGCCATGCGCAGCGCAATCACCAGCACGATCGCCGCCAGCACGAAGCGCAGCCGCTCGGCCGGCACCTTCTGCGCCAGTTGCGCGCCGATCTGCGCGCCCGAAACCGATCCGATCAGCAGCAGCGCGGCCAACACGATATCGATCGCGCGGGTGGTCATCGCGTGCATCATGGTGGTCGCCATGGTCACGAACAGGATCTGGAACAATGAGGTGCCAACCACGACATTGGCGCTCATGCCCAGAATGTAGAGCATCGCGGGAACCAGCACGAACCCGCCGCCGATCCCCATCAGCATGGTCAGCACGCCTGTGAAGATCCCCAGCAACAGCGGCGCCAGCGGCGAAATGTAGAGCCCCGAGCGATAGAACCGCCAGCGCAGCGGCAGGCTGGCGACCATCGGGTGGTGACGGCGCTTGCGCGCGGGCAGCGGCACGCCGCTTTTCTGGGCCTGGACCGCCTGCCAGCTTTCGCGCGCCATGATCGTGCCGATCGAGCCAAGCAGCACCACGTAAAGCACGTTGATGACGATATCGATCTGGCCCAATTGCTGGAGCAGGCGGAACAGCAGCGCGCCGATCCCGGTGCCGATCACCCCGCCGGCGACCATCACCCCGCCCATCTGGAAATCGACCCCGCCGCGCCGGGTGTGGGCAAAGACCCCCGAAACGCTGGCCCCGGTGACCTGGCTGGCGGCAGAGGCCGCCGCAACCGTGGGCGGGATGCCATAGAAGATCATCAGCGGCGTGGTCAGGAACCCGCCGCCCACCCCGAACATGCCCGACAGAACCCCCGTCAGCGCGCCGAGCGCGACGATAACGAGGCCATTGACCGACAGGTTGGCGATGGGAAGATAGACGTCCATGCTTGCCCAAGGGGCCTAGACCAGCCGGGCAGGCAAAAAAAGCCGAAAGCGTCAGAAACCGGCGGACAGCGTCACTGCCGGGCCACTTGCCGGGGCGGCATCACCGAACACCCGAAACCGCCAGTCAGCCGAAACGCGCGCGCCGCCTGCACCGAGCGGCAGGGCAAGGGTCGCGCTGGGCCCGAGATCGAGCCGCGCCGCGCCGCGCTGCGCGCCGCCCCACAGCCCGCCGCCCGCACGCAGATCCGCCGGCCCAAGCCGCATGACCCGCCGGTCGGCCCGCACCTGCCCATCGACGAAGACGGTGGCATCCCGCCCGGCGACATAGCCCGCCGCCCCGTAAACCTCGGCGCGCAGCCCGAGCGGCGCGGCCAGCGGCGGAAACTCGCTCACCAGCATGGCGGCGGGGCGCAACGCGGCCCGGCCAGAACTGGTCTGCACCGCCCGCAGTTCGGCCGCCGCCACCACCGGCACCCGCGGCAACGGGCGCAGTGCCAGCCCGGCGGCCAGTTCCGCGCCGTGCGGGATGCGCAGCGGACTCGATGCGCGCAGGTAAACCACCGGGCGCCGGGCGCTGGCTGGGGCCAGATGATAGCGCACCACCGCGCCCGCCTGGCTTGCGCCATAGTTTCCGCCCAAAGCTAGCGCGCCGTCCTGTCCGCGCCACAGGAGCCATCCGTCAGCCGACCAGCGCAGCGCAGGTTCGCGCACGCGGCGCGGGGCTGCTGGCAGCAGCGGCGGGAACGGGCCGCCGCCCGCCACCGGACGGGCCAGCGCAGCCTCGGCCGGGAGCGGCAAGAGCGCCAGCCCGGCAAGCCACAGCATCTGGTGCCCGCCCGCCACGCGCGGCCCGGCGGCAGCGTCCGCCACGGGCGCAAGCGGGGGGCGCACCGGCACGGGCGCAAGCCGCGGGGGCGGCAAAGCTGCTGAACGTGGCGCTTCGGCGCGGCGCGGGAGCGGCCCGGCCTCGGCAATTGGAGGGCGCGCAGCAGCCGCAGGGACCATCCGCGCCGGCGCTTCTGCCAGCACGATCGGCGCAGACGGGCTTTCGAGCAGCGCCGCGCGCGCGCCGATCCAGCCACCGAGCAGCGCGATCAGCGCGACCAGCGGTTGCCCGCGCCGGTGGGCCGCGCCCTTCATGCCTTGGCCATCCGCACCTGCACCGGATGGGTGCGGTGTTCGGTCTTGTCCCAGCTGACCGGCGCGCCGCGCAGGCTGCGCAGATAGGCGGCGAGCGCGCGGCGCCCGGCCATGATCGCGATGACATTGGCCACCGGGATGCGCAGCACGGCGCGCGCGCCTTCGGCCAGACCATATTCGCGCGCGGTGAAGGCCGCGCGCAGCGCCGCCCGCCAGACGAAGCCCGCCAGGCTGATCGCCAGCAACACCCGCAGGCTGGCCGAGGTATCGCGCTCGATCCGCACCCCGGCCCACTCAGCCGCCATCAGCACGGCATCGACCAGCAGCAGCAGATAGGCCCCGCCCAGCACCAACGCGGTCAGCGGCCCGCGCCGGTCGCGCAGCGCCATCCACACTTCGACCGGGCGGGCGGTCCAGCCCATCCGCTCCCACCCCTGAAAGGCGATGCCGTGGACCCAGCGGGTCTTCTGGCGCACGGCGGCGACCAGTTCGGTCGGGAAGTGGCTGCCGGTGGCGACCAGCCGCCCCGCCGCATCGCGTAGCCGCAGGAATGTCGCGCCCCGTCCCTGACGCGAAAGCACCAACCCCAGCTCATAATCCTCGGTCAGGCATTCGGGCGCGAAGGGCCCGCTGGCCCCGGCGGCACGGTGGCGCTCGGCCAGCGCAGTCAGCGCGTGCCGGGCAAAGCCGCAGCCGACCCCCGCCGCCGGAATGGCCGCCCCGAACCGCGCGCGCACTACCATCGCCTTGGCGTGGGATTCGGCAAATTCATCGGCATAGTGCCCGGCGATCCAGCGTGAATCCGGCTGCTCGGCCGGGCGCACCGGCAGTTGCACAAAATCATGCGCGCCCAGCGCCGCATCGATCGCCTGCAAGGCGGCGGGATGGACCATGTCCTCGGCGTCGTGAAGCACGACCCCGCGAAACGGGCGGCGGCTGCGCTGTTCATCCGCGCAGAGCGCCGCGTAAAGCCGGTTGAGGCAATCGGCTTTGGTGGTCGGCCCCGCCGCCGGATGCAGCACCAGCCGAACCCGGGCATCGCTGCCCGCCGCCGTCATCGCCGCCGCCATGGTTGCCGCGTCGTTGGCATAGCAGCCCACGTAAAGCCGCAATTCGCGCTGCGGCCAGACCGCCAGCATATGGGTGATCGTCGCCCCGATCACCGCCCCTTCCTGATAGGCCGGCAGCAGCACCGCCAGCGGCCCGCCCAGCGGCGCGGTGCCATAACCCGCGGGCAAACGCGGCGTCCGCGTGCGCCCCGTCAGCCGCAGCCACATCCAGGCCAGATCGATCGCCAGTTCATCAAGCAGGCCCACCGCGAACCAGAACGCGCAGAACACCAGCAATTCGCGTTCGATCGGGACAAGCCCGTGGAAGGCCGCGATAGCCTGCGTTGCCGCGCCACTCATCCCTGTGCGAGCCCCCTTGGCACCAACCCCTTGAATCACAAAACTAATGGTAAATACGTATTTGTGCAACGCGATCCCTTAAGGATGACGATTTTGCCCCGCAGCCGGCTCCACGCCCGCGCTATTGCCCGCCGGCTTGCCTTGGCCCGCCAATTGGGGAATGGATGCGGCCATGCCCCATGATCGTCATCCGATATCCCGGATCGCTGCCCGGCTGGTCCGCCTGTTTCATGGCGATGCAGGGGCGGGCGTACTGCTGATCCTGACCGCCGTGGCGGCAATGGCGCTGGCCAATTCGCCGGTCGGGGCGACCTATCATGACCTGTTCCACCATCCGCTGGGCTGGTCGCCCGTGGCCCGGCTCGGCACGCTGCACGCCTGGATCAACGATGGGCTGATGGCGGTGTTCTTCTTCGTCGTCGGGCTCGAACTCAAGCGCGAGGTGCTCGAAGGCCAGCTATCCGATCCGGCCCAGCGCCGTCTGCCGGTGCTGGCGGCCATCGCCGGCATGGCCGCCCCCGCCGCGATCTATCTGGCGGTGACCGGCGCGGCGCCCTCGCTGCATCCCGGCTGGGCGATCCCGGCGGCGACCGACATCGCCTTTGCAGTGGGCATGCTGGGCCTGCTCGGCTCGCGCGTGCCGTCTTCGCTCAGGCTGTTCCTGCTGACCGTGGCGATCGTCGATGATCTGGGCGCGGTCTTGGTCATCGCGCTGGCCTATACTGCGCATCTGGCGCTCGGCTGGCTCGCCGCGGCGGGCGCAATCCTGGCGCTGCTGGCGCTGGGCAACCGGCGCGGGATCGCCAGCGGCTGGGTCTACGCGCTGGGCGGGGCTGCGCTGTGGTACGCGCTGCTCCATTCGGGCATCCACGCGACCATCGCCGGGGTTGCTGCCGCGCTGTGCGTGCCGCTGCGACTTGATCGGCATGGCGATAGTCCGCTGCTGCGCATGGAACACGCGCTCGCGCCGCTCAGCGCCTATCTGATCGTGCCGCTGTTCGGCTTTGCCAATGCGGGGGTGGCGCTGGGTGCCAGCACACCGGGCGGCGCGGGCGCGGGGCTGGCCGCCGCCGTCGCGCTGGGGCTGATCGTGGGCAAGCAGGTCGGGATCCTCGGCGCAATCGGGCTGGCCCGCCTCACCCGATTTGCCGCGCTGCCCGCCGGTGCCAGCCCGCGTCAGCTGTGGGGCGCGGCGCTGCTGTGCGGGATCGGCTTCACGATGAGCCTGTTCATCGCCCAGCTCGCGTGGCCCGCCCACCCCGAACTGGTCGACGAAGCCAAGCTAGGCGTGATGGCCGGATCGCTGATCTCGGCGCTGGCGGGGTATGCGGTGCTGCGCTGGGCGAAGGTGCCCCGCGCCTAACCTGCGGGTTTACCAGCTGCCGACATTGGGCATCGAGGCCCAGGGTTCCTGCACCGGCAGGTTACCATCCTGCAGCAGTTCGACCGAGATCCCGTCGGGCGATTTCACGAAGGCCATATGCCCATCGCGCGGCGGGCGGTGAATGATGTGCCCGGCATCCTGCAACCGCTGGCAGGTCGCGTAGATATCGTCGACCCGGTAGGCCAGGTGCCCGAAATTGCGGCCGCCAGCATAGGTTTCCTGCGCCCCGTCCTCGCCCGGCCAGTTCCAGGTCAGTTCGACCTCGGCCACGCCTTCCTCGCCGGGAGCAGCCAGGAAGATCAGGGTGAAGCGGCCCTGTTCGCTGGAAAAGCGCCGCACTTCGGACAGGCCGATCAGCTCGAAAAAGGCGATGGTCGCCTCGGGATCGGTCACGCGGATCATCGAATGGAGGAACTTGGTCACGCAGCAGGCCTCATGTCTGGGATCGCGGCGTTCTAGCCCCTCGGCGCCTAGAACGCCAGCTTGAGCGATCCGATCACGGCGTCCTTCGAATAGCCCGACAGAGCGCGGCCATCGACCCCGACATAGCTGAGCCCGAGCGACAGGTGGCGGCTGACACTGGCGCTGGCACCGATGCTGTAATCGAAGCCGCCCTTGTAGCTCAGCGTCCGCCCGGTGGCGAAATTGGGCGAGAGCGCGCCCTTGGTCCAGCCGAGGTGAGCCGAAAGCGACACCGGGGTATTGGGGATTCCGGCGCCCAGTTCGCCATAGAGATAAAGGTTATCGTCATTCGCGCCGCCGTCGAAATTGAGCGCGGCCTGCTTCCAGGCATAGTTGACCCCCAGCTTGGCCGTGGCCGGGCCCAGCGTGGTCGAGAGCGAGGCATAGGGTTCGAAAAACTCCGCCTTGCCGACATGGCCGCCGGGATAGGCATAATAGGTAACGCCAAGGTCGGCGGTGATCCCGCTTGCCACTTCGCCGCTCCAGCCGGCGTAAAGATCAAGCTCCCCGTCGCCATAGCTGGCGACCGCCGCCGGGCCGACCGCGCCGAAATCGATCGTCGATCCCCAGGCCCCGGCATAGGCGCCGCTGGCATGGGTCACCGTGACCCCGCCCTGCACCGCCGGATCCCCCGAACTCTGCGACAATCCGCGAAAACGATAGTCGCTGACCACCCCGCCGCTGGCAGAGACGGTGAGCGCCGCCGGCACGCCGGTTTCATCGGCCCAGGCCGGAGCGGCGGCCAGCGTGCCGCCAGCGATCAGCGCTGCGCCGCCAAGGATGCGAAGAGAGGGGAACATGGCGTGATCCTTCGTAAAGGGGGGCGAAACGGGCGGCACGTTGACCATACCAGACCTGCGCCGCACAAGGGAAAAAGGCATCATAACGGGGCCATAGGGCGAGCCGTGGCGCATCCGGGCCGACGCGGTGTCTTACGCTATGCGTTGTTAACCCTGCGCTGCCAGACTATAGGTCTTGTCACTCACCTCGCCCGAGCAATGCTCAGATCACTGCGCAATCTTTTCAGCGCCCCTCAGAGCGCCACCCCTGCCGCCGCCCTCCCGCCGGGCGAGCGGGCCTATGCCGTGGGCGACATCCACGGGCGGCTCGATCTGCTGACCGCGCTGGCCGAGGCGATCGAGGCCGACGATGCGGCGCGCGCGCCTGTGCGATCGACCGTGATCCTGCTGGGCGACCTTGTCGATCGCGGGCCGGACAGCGCCGGGGTCATCGGCTTTGCCCGCGCCTGGCAGCAGCGCCGGCGGGTGCGCGTCCTGGCTGGCAATCACGAGGAAATGCTGCTCGCCAGCCTTGATAGTGACGCCGCATTGCGCGCGTTTTTGCGCTTTGGCGGCAAGGAAACGCTGCTGAGCTATCCGATCGATCCCGTGCACTATACCCGCAGCGACCTTGCCGAAACCCGCGCCCTGATGACCGCCGCGATCCCGGCTGAGGACATCGCCTTCATCCGCGGCTTCGAGGATCAGATTACGCTGGGCGACTATCTGTTCGTCCACGCCGGAATCGATCCCGCCGTGCCGCTGGACCAGCAGCAGCCCCAAGACCTGCACTGGATCCGCGAGCCGTTCCTGCGCCACGATGCTGCATTCGGCGCGGTGGTGGTGCACGGCCACACCATTTTCGGCGCGCCCGAGGTGCGCCACAACCGCATCGGCATCGATACCGGGGCCTATGCCTCTGGCCGGTTGACCGCGCTGGGACTTGAAGGCACGGCGCGCTGGTTTATCGAGGCCCATGAAGATGAAGGCGCGATCCGCGTCTCGCAAAGGAGTATCTGATGAAGATCGCAATGGTCGGCTCTGGCTATGTCGGGCTGGTATCGGGGGCCTGTTTTGCCGATTTCGGGCACGATGTGGTCTGCATCGACAAGGATCCGGCCAAGGTCGAAAGCCTCCAGGCCGGGATCATGCCGATCTACGAGCCGGGGCTGGCCGAACTGGTGACCTCGAACATGCGCGCTGGCCGCCTGTCGTTCACCACCGATCTCGCCGAAGGGATTGCCGATGCCGCCGCGATCTTCATCGCGGTGGGCACCCCCAGCCGCCGCGGCGATGGCCATGCCGACCTTTCGTTCGTCTATGCGGTCGCCCAGGAAATTGCCGACAACCTCAAGCAGCCGGCGGTGATCGTCACCAAGTCGACCGTGCCCGTCGGCACGGGTGACGAGGTGGAGCGGATCCTGCGCGACAGCGGGCTTGGCGTGCAGTTCGCCGTGGCCTCGAACCCCGAATTCCTGCGCGAAGGCGCCGCGATCGGCGATTTCAAGCGTCCTGACCGGATCGTCATCGGCACCGACGATGACTGGGCCCGCGGCGTAATGAATGAGGTCTATCGCCCGCTGTTCCTCAACAAGGCGCCGATCCTGTTCACCAGTCGCCGCTCGTCGGAACTGATCAAATATGCCGCCAACGCTTTCCTCGCGGTCAAGATCACCTTCATCAACGAAATGGCCGACCTGTGCGAAAAGGTCGGCGCCGATGTGCAGGACGTGAGCCGCGGGATCGGGATGGACGGGCGCATCGGCGCCAAGTTCCTTCACGCCGGGCCGGGCTATGGCGGCTCGTGCTTCCCCAAGGATACGCTGGCGCTGCTCAAGACCGCCGAGGACTATGAAGCCCCGACCCGGATCGTCGAGGCGGTGGTCAAGGTCAACGATGCCCGCAAGCGCGCGATGGGCCGCAAGGTGATCGAGGCGCTGGGCGGGATGGACGCCGCGCGCGGCAAGAAGGTTGCCCTGCTCGGCCTGACCTTCAAGCCCAACACCGACGACATGCGCGATGCCCCCTCGATCGCGATCGCCCAGGCGCTGGGCGATGCCGGGGTCGAAGTGGCCGCCTATGATCCCGAAGGGATGGACGTGGCCGCGCCGCTGATGCCCGAAGTGGCGATGCAGGCCAGTGCCTACGGCGCCATCGAAGGCGCCGATGCGGTGGTGATCGTGACCGAATGGGACGCGTTCCGCGCGCTCGACCTGGCCCGGGTCAAGCAGCTCGCCAAGGCCCCGGTGCTGGTCGATCTGCGCAACATCTACGATCCGGCCGAAATCCGCGCCAAGGGCTTTGCCTATTCGAGCATCGGGCGGCCCTGACGGCAGTTTTCGAACGCGCTTTCCTTTAGCGCCGCCCCGGCTATGCTCCCCCCCAAAGCATAACGGGGGGAGAGACAAACCATGCGCAAACGGACCATGGCGCTGACCGCGCTGGGCGCGATCCTGCTGGCAGGCGGCGGCTGGTATGCCAGCCTCGATCAGGAAACGCGCGGGCTTCTGGCGGCCATGCCGACCAATGCCGATGTGCTGGGCTGGTCGCAGCCCCAGCGCGACGCCGCCTTCCGCGCGATGGATCGCCTGCCGATCCTGGCCGAGGCAAACCGGATCGCGCCTTCGGCCCATCCCCTGCCGCTGCCCGCAGGCAAGCCGCTCGAGATCCCCGGGGTGGAGCAATACATGGCCGGGCAGCGCGCCGCCGGGCTGGTCATCATCCAGGACGGCAAGGTGCGGTTTGAACGCTATGGACTGGGCTTTGGCGCGGGCGGGCGCTGGACCAGCTTCTCGGTCGCCAAGTCGTTCACCTCGACGCTGGTCGGCGCGGCAATCAAGGATGGGGCGATCCGCAGCCTTGAAGACAAGGTCAGCCAATATGTCCCCGGCCTGCGCGGGTCCGCCTATGACGATGTCTCGATCCGCCAGCTCCTGACCATGAGTTCGGGCGTGCGCTGGAACGAGGATTACGAAGACCCGGCCTCCGACGTTGCCAAGTTCAATGCCGCGACGCCCGAGCCGGGCATGGACGCCACGGTAAGCTACATGCGCAAGTTGCCCCGCGCCCACGCGCCGGGCGCGGTGTGGCATTACAACACCGGCGAAACCAACCTGATCGGCGTGCTGGTATCCTCTGCCGTGAAGAAGCCGCTGGCGCAGTATCTGCAGGAAAAGGTCTGGCAGCCCGCCGGCATGGAAAGCGAAGCGACCTGGCTCAAGGGCAAGACCGGGCACGAAATCGCCGGTTGCTGCCTCCAGGCCACCACTCGCGATTTTGCGCGGATGGGGCTGTTCGTGCTGGCCAATGGCAAGGCCGGGGAGCAGCAGATCGTGCCAGAGGACTGGTTCGCCCAGGCCACCACCAAGCAGAAGGACATCGGCAAGCCCGGCCGGGGCTATGGCTTCCAGTGGTGGACCTATGACGACGGCGCGGTCGCCGCGCAGGGGATCTTCGGCCAGGGGATCTTCATCGATCGCAAGCGCCGGCTGGTGATCGCCTCCAACGCCGATTGGACCCGCGCCACCCAAGGGCCCGAGCCCGCCGCGCGCGAGGCCTTCTATCATCAGGTCCAAGCCTTGATCGATGCCGGAAAATAATTCGCCAGGGAGCCTGTAAGCCGGGTTCTGTCCCGCCGACGGTATGCCAAGTGGCACCGTATCGGCGGGGGCAGCCATTCATCTCGGCGACGGGTTGCCCCGCCACTCCAGCAACCAACCCGGGCGATCGGGCTCGAAACAAGCCTGTGCCGAAGCACGCGCCGCCCCTATTCGGTCTTGCTCCGGGTGGGGTTTGCCATGCCGCTGGCGTTACCGTCAGCGCGGTGCGCTCTTACCGCACCCTTTCACCCTTGCCTGACAAGTCAGGCGGTCTGCTCTCTGTGGCACTTTCCCTGGACTTGCGTCCGGCGGGCGTTACCCGCCACCCTCGTTTCGTGGAGCCCGGACTTTCCTCGGCGTCATTGCTGACGACGCGGCTGCCCGGCCCCCTGGCGAAGGGCCTATCTAGTCCGTCCCGCGTCGCGATCCAACAGCAAAGCGAACAGAATCGCCGAACATTCCCCATCAACTTCGCCGTCGATCACATGCGGACGCCAGCGGCGCTGGAATGCGCGCATCGCGGCGGCAGGATCGGCGATGTCATAGCCGAAGCGTTCGAGCGCGAGGAAAAACGCCCCGTCGTTCTCATAGGGGCTAGGCATCGCCACGCGCGGGCGGCCCAGCGCCAGCCGGTGGCCGGCCAGCAGATCCCAGTCGAACAGCTCGCCCGGATCGGTCTTGCGCGCAGGCGCAATGTCGGAATGAGCCACCACATTGGCGCGCGGAATGTCATGGCGCTGCACGATCCCCGCCAGCAACGGCAGCAGCGCTTCCATCTGCGCATCGGGGAACGGGACATAGCCGAACTCGTGGCCAGGATTGACCAGTTCGATCCCCACGCTGGCCGAATTGACATCGCTGATCCCGCGCCAGCTTGATCGCCCGGCGTGCCAGGCGCGGTGCTGCTCGGCCACGAGGCGGTGGACCGTGCCATTCTCCTCGATCAGATAATGGGCCGAAACTTCCGCCGCCGGATCGCACAGGCGCTCCAGAGCCTCGCCCGCGCTGCGCATCCCGGTATAGTGCAGCACCGCCATCGAGATCGGCAGCTTGCGCTCGTTCCAGTTGGGCGAGGGCGTCTCGATCATGGCGGGATCGGTATCCATCAGCGCCCCGGCAGCACAGCGCCCAGCACCAGCGCGGTATCGCTGAGCGCGAATTGCAGCGCCCCGCCCTGCCGCGCAGCCAGTTGGGCAATCATCCAGGCCGGCGCAGTGCGGCTCGACAGGTCGGCCGCCGCCAGCGAGCCATCGAGCGCCTGACCGACCATCGGATCAAAAGCAATCTTCGCACCGGCCGCGCGCACCACGATCTCGCTTGCGCCGCTATCCCCGCCGCCGGGCTGTTCCGCGCCGATTTCCAGCGTGCCGCCGCGCACCAGCGCCTCGATCCCGATCAGCGCAAGGTTGAGCAGCACCTTGATCGCCGCCTTGGGCAGGGTTTCCCCGCTCAAGGTCCAGACCGCCGTGATCCGGCCATTGTTGGCGATCAGCGCATCGATCAGTTCGCGCGCCTCGCGCACCGGAACCGCATCGCCGAATCCGCCGGCTGCGCCAAAGGCAAGCCGGAAGAAGCGCAGCTTGTCCGCGCTGATCCGCGCGCTCTGCTCCAGCAGTTCAAGGCAGCGCGCGCGCATTTCGGGATCCTTCTCGTCAGCGAGAAGTTCCAGGCCATTGGTCAGGGCCCCGACCGGGCTCAGCAAGTCATGGCAGAGCCGCGAGCACAATATGCTCGCCAGGTCGAGTGAGTGCTCGGTCATCGCATTCCCCTTGTTTTCGCTCCCATACCCGCCCCGGCGCGCAAGGGAAAGCACCGCGCGCATTCCCCCGTTCCATGCCGGAACGGATGCGATTTAGCACCGATCCTTAAAACAAATTTACCACCTCGGAGGTGAAACTGGCGCTCCCCCCAACTCCGGGTCGCTACGGAGTAAAGTCATGGTCTGGATACTTGGACAACTCGTCGATGAGCCGCACACCGAGGAACGCCGCGCCACCCCGCGCATGAAGATGCTGCTTGATACCACCACCTGCCCCCCGCCGGGCCACGCGGTGCGTATTCTCGACATTTCGTGCAGCGGCATGATGGTCAATTCCGACGCCGATTTCGCGCCGGGTGACCGCTTCGCGGTCGAACTGCCTGAAGCCGGCGAAGTAACCGCCGAAGTGGTCTGGCGGCGCATGACCCTGCTCGGCTGCCGGTTCCGCCCGGCGTTGCCACAGGCCGCGGTCAATGCCGCGCTGCTGCGCTCGACGCGGCTTGCGCCCCCGGCCTAGTCGGCGACCACATGGTCCAGCGCGGCGAACCCGGCGGGTTCGTCGCGCCACAACCGCACCGCCCCGTTGGCAACGATCGCCCACATCCGGCCATCACCGCTCGCCATTGCGCGGTCGGTGTCCGAAGGTTCGGCCCGGCCATTGGGATGCGAATGGTAATAGCCCAACACCGCCGGCCCGCCCGCACGCGCCGCGCGGTGCGCCGCAATCAAGGCCGCGGGATCGATTTCAAAGTGGCGCAGCGGCTCTGCATGGACATTGGCACAGGGCGCCGCGACCGCGATTTCGCTGCGGCCAAGCAGCAGTCCACACGCCTCGCGCGGGGCCGCGCGGGTCGCTTCTGCGAGGAGTGTGGCCAAAGCGCCACTTGTCAGCCGGATTGCCATCCCCAAGTTGTTAGCAATGAACGGGGGAGAACGCATCATTTCCGGCGAGGTCGCCACCGGCGACCAGCGGCTCGACAAGGCACTGGCCGAGGCGAGCGGGCTTTCGCGTGAGCGGATCAAGGCGCTGCTGGGCGAAGGCCGGATCGCGCTGGGCGGAAAAGTCGTCAGCCAGGCAAGCTTCAAGCCCGCCGAAGGCACCCTGTTCGAAATCCGCATCCCCGAGGCCGTCCCCGCCGAAGCCGCCGCCCAGGCCATCCCGCTGTCCATCGTGTTCGAGGATGAATACCTGATCGTGGTCGACAAGCCCGCCGGGCTGGTGGTCCACCCGGCGGCGGGCAATCTTGATGGCACGCTGGTCAACGCGCTGCTGCACCATTGCCGCGGGCAGCTGTCGGGGATCGGCGGGGTCGCCCGGCCGGGCATTGTCCACCGCATCGACAAGGATACCTCGGGCCTGCTGGTCGTCGCCAAGACCGACAAGGCCCACGAAGGGCTGGCCGCCCAGTTTGCTGACCATTCGATCGAGCGGGCCTATCTTGCGATTGTCAGCGGGATGCCCAATCCGCTGGCCGGCACCGTGCGCGGCGCGATCGCGCGCTCCAGCTTTGACCGCAAGAAGATGGCGCTCGTCGATGACGGGCGCGGCAAGCACGCGGTTACCCATTACAAGACGCTTGAACGCCTCGGCCCCGGCGCCGCGCTGGTCGAATGCCGGCTGGAAACCGGCCGCACCCACCAGGTGCGCGTTCATATGTCATCAATCGGCCACGGGCTATTGGGCGATCCGATCTATGGACGCACCCACGCCAAGCTCAGGCCGATACTCAACCAGCTTCACTTCCGCCGCCAGGCGCTGCACGCCGCAGTGCTGGGCTTTGTCCACCCCGTTACGGGGGCAAACCTGCGCTTCGAAAGCGCACTGCCCGCCGACATGATGGGGCTGTTGGTCGAATTGAAGGCACCAAGCTGACATTTTGGTGTAGATACAAAGCCTGTGTGGCCGCCGCCAAGCGATGCCTCTAAAGGGTCGCTTATGGGTGGGCCGACGATGAAAGGACGAATGAGTCGTATGTCGGAACGCAATCAGAACCTGCCAGCAACGGGCGGCACCACCATGCCGAGCCTGGGCGGTGAGCAAAGCCTCAACCGCTATCTGGCCGAGATCAAGAAGTTCCCGGTGCTCACGGCAGAGCAGGAATACATGCTCGCCAAGCGCTATTCCGAACACCAGGATCCCGATGCCGCCAAGCAGCTGGTCACCAGCCACCTGCGGCTCGTGGCCAAGATCGCGATGGGCTATCGCGGCTATGGCCTGCCCGTGTCCGAGCTGATCAGCGAAGGCAACATCGGCCTGATGCAGGGCGTCAAGAAATTCGAACCCGATCGCGGCTTCCGCCTCGCGACCTACGCGATGTGGTGGATCAAGGCTTCGATGCAGGAATTCATCCTGCGCAGCTGGTCGCTGGTCAAGATGGGCACCACCGCCGCGCAGAAGAAGCTGTTCTTCAACCTGCGACGGATGAAGAAGAACCTCGATGCCTACGAGGACACCGACCTTCATCCCGACGATGTGAAGAAGATCGCGACCCATCTCGGCGTGTCCGAGACCGAAGTGGTCAACATGAACCGCCGGATGATGATGGGCGGCGATGCCAGCCTCAACGTCTCGTTCAACGATGACGGCGAAGGCCAGTGGCAGGATCTGCTGCAGGACGAACGTCCGCTGCAGGACACCATCGCCGAGGAAGGCGAAGAGGCGCGCAATCGCCACGCCCTGCTGGTCGAGGCGATGGAAAGCCTGGGCGAACGCGAACGCCACATCCTGACCCAGCGCCGCCTGATCGACGATCCTCAGACGCTTGAGGAACTGAGCCAGGAATACAACGTCAGCCGCGAACGCGTCCGCCAGATCGAAGTGCGCGCGTTTGAAAAGCTGCAGAAGGCGATGCTGCGCATTGCCACCGACAAGCGGCTGCTGCCCGCCGCCTGATCCCTAGCGAAACCGCCGCGCCAGACCGAAGAACACGGAATGGCGCGGCGCCGCGCTGGTCAGCCCCAGCTCAACCTCGGCATCGAGCTGCCAATCCGCAGCGACACGCCACGCCAATGACAGCGCGGCCCGCGCATCGGTGGCATGGCCTTCGGGATCCTGATCGCGCCAGGCGGCGATTTCGGCTTCGGCCGAAAGGCTGCGGGTAAGGTCATGGCCCAGCCCAACCACCCCGCCCCAGGCCAGATGCCGACCCCGGCCCGAGGCATTGACCGCAGCGTCCACTTCGGGTGTCAGCCCCAGCTCGAACCCGGCGCCAAGCGGCAGTTCGATCGGCACCAGCACCCCGGCACCCCAATCGCCTGCACCGATCCCGTCGCGCCCTGTCGGCAGGGTGACATAGGCATGGACCGCCATCGGCCCATCGCCGCCACTCAGATTGTGACGCAGCGCCAGCGTGACATCGCCCACGCCCGAAACCCGCTCGACCGTGCCGCTGGCCCGGTCGCGCACGCGCTCGGTGCCGAGCGCCTCGATCCCCAGCTCGATCTCGGTCGCGCTGCCCAGCCCGTAGCGCAGCAGCAGATCGCCATAGGCCAGCTCGTCCGCCACGCTGGCCGCGTCCGCGCGGTGGTCCCAGCCCAGCAAGCCTAGTTCGGCCATGGCCTGCCCTTTGGGCAGGACGCAGGCCGGTGCGCCCAGCCCGGGGCGATCGACGCAAAGGGCATCGTCACTAAGAGCATTGTCGCTCTGGGCCAGCGCGGGAGCGCAGGTTGCAAGGAAGGCGGCAAGGATCAGCAGGCGTTTCATGGCGCGCTGGTATCAGCCCCCCGCTTGCGCCGCCAGTGGGCTTGGGTAAACACTGCCAGCCATGGCCCGCTTCCTCACGCTTCCGCGCCCTTCGTCCAACCACGGCCGCGCCTTTCGGCTTGGCTGGTGGTTCGCCCAGGGGTTTATCTGGTTTGTTGCCGCCAGCATCGCGCTGACCGCGCTGTACCGCTTCGTGCCGGTGCCGGTGACCCTGACCATGATCACCGACCCCAATGGCTTCGACAAACAGTGGACCCCGCTGGCGCGGATCGATCGTTCGATGGTCGATGCGGTCATCGCGGGCGAGGATGCACGGTTTTGCGAGCACAACGGGTTTGATACCGCCGCAATCGAGCAGGCGCTGGCCCGCAATGCGCATTCCAGCCGGCTGCGCGGCGGATCGACGATCAGCCAGCAGACCGCCAAGAACGTGTTCCTGTGGCAAGGCAGCGGGTGGAGCCGCTATGTCCGCAAGGGGCTGGAAGTGTGGTTCACGTTCCTGATCGAGCACGGCTGGGGCAAGCGGCGGATCATGGAGGTCTATCTCAACGTCGCGGAAACCGGGATCGGCACCTATGGGGTCGAAGCCGGCGCCCAGCGCTATTTCCATCATTCGGCCGCCCACCTCGACCGGATCGAGGCCGCACGCATCGCCGCCGCCCTGCCCGCGCCCAAGCGCCGCGCAGTGGTTGCGCCGGGTGGCTTCACCCGCCGCCACGGCAATGCCATCGCCGCGCGCAGCAGCGTGGTGCGCACCGCCGCGCTCGACACCTGCGTCTACGATTAAGTGCAGCGGGCAATCAAAATGCTGAATTAAAAGCATTTTGATCCGTTTCGGGTGGCATTTATTACACTTGCTTCAAGTCAATTGGCTGAAGAACAAGCATTTTCCCGATAAATACCTAACAAACCACCTCTTGATGCGTATTTATACTCATTACCTTGGTTAATGGACATAAATACCGGCCAATTAGATGCTTCCCCAATGTTCACAGGGGGATAGCATGTCAAATAAATGCCAGTCTCGATACTGCAACCTGGCATTTACGCGCGCGACCTCGCCGCGGCGCATGGCGGCCATGCTGGCGGGCGCCGCCGGCCTACTGATGGCCGGCACCGCCCATGCCGACGATCTGGCGATCAGCTATGACCTTGGCGATGCTCCGCCCCCGCGCGCCGCACTGGGCGATGCGGTCGACCGCGATCTCGCCATGCTGCCCGAAACCGGGCTTGGCCTGCCACCGCCGGCGCGCGTGCCGGACTATGGGCTGCACCCGATCATCGACGTTCACGGCCGCACCTGGACGCCTGAGGAACTGCGCGCCCGCAAGACCGCCAAGACGCTCGAATACACGTTCCACGCGCTCAATCTGGTCGATGGGCTGCTGACCGCGCGGTGTCTGGGTGCCAACAGCTGCCACGAGGTCAATCCGCTGCTGGGCCGCAAGCCAAGCCCGATGCGGCTGGTCAGCGTCAAGTTGCTGACCTCGGCGGTGCATTACCTGGGCTATCGCAGCCTGATCGACAAGAATCCGAAGCAGGCCCGCACGGTCAATTACATTTCGGTCGGGCTGCTCGCCGGGGTCACCGGCATGGGGCTGGCCGTCAACTTCTAAGCCGCGTCACCCGCAACGAAAAAGGGGAGAGACACCGCGGTGTCCCTCCCCCTTTTCTTGTCCGGGTATTCCGATCGCTAGGATCAGAACGCCAGGGTGAGCGTTGCGCTGATGGTGCGCGGAGCACCGACCTGCACGTTCGGCACGCTGCCGTAGCTCGCGGTGCCGCTCGACTGGGTGTAGGTCAGGCTCTGGTTCAGACCGCCACCGAAACCGCCGACGTAGAACTGGTCGAACAGGTTGTAGACGTTGAACTGCAGGTAGCTCTTGTCGTTCAGCCCGATCGCCTTGAGGCTCAGGCGAGCGTCGAGGTTGACCAGCCAGTAAGCCGGAGCAACCGCACCGAACACCTGGGCAGTGCCAGCGGCCTGCGCGGTGGTCAGCGCCGGGGTGGCGCAAACGGTGGTGCTGGAGCAGGCCTTGGCGCCCGACGGGATGAACGAACCGGTGTAGACGGCGGTGTTGGTGTCGTAGATGTAACGGCCACCGGTGCGCTTGGCGACGATACCCACTTCAAGCGGGCCGAGTTCGCCGCGGACCGAGCCACCGAAGCTGTACTTCGGAGCGCCCGATTCACGCTTGCCAGCGGTCATCGCGTAGATCGGGGTGCCATCAAGGTTCTTGCCGATTTCGACGTTGTCCTTGATTTCCGACTTCATCACCGAGCCGAAGACGTAGAACGTCAGGGCATCAACCGGCTGGTAAGCCACCGAGCCATCAAGCCCGTACTTCTTCACGTTGCCAAGGTTACGATAAACCGTGGTGTTCAGCTCCGGATCGTAGGCCGAGGCCAGACGGTTGTGGAACTGGTTGTAGAAGCCCGAGAGCTGCGCCTGGATGGTGTTCGAACGGAAGCGAACGCCCAGGTCGAAGTTGTCGGTGGTTTCCGGCTTCGGGGTCGCCTGGGCGGTGCCCAGCGGGAAGTAGAACGACTGGTAAAGGTTGTCCGTACCCGGGACCGAGAGGCCCTGCGAGAAGTTGCCGAACACGCTGACATTGTCGACCGCGTGGTAGACGAAGCCAACGTTGGGCAGCGCCTTGCTGTAGTTGAAGATGCGCTGCTGCGGACCCGCATAGCCGGTCACCGTGTTGGTCGACGCGGTGTAGGTATAGGGGTTGGCAGCGGCATAGACGCCGGTCACGGCCACATCGCGGCCCAGGCAGTCAACGTTGCCGTTGGCAGCCGTGGTGAAGCAGTGGTTGGTGAGGTTGCGGCGGAAGAACGGAACGCGCAGACCGGCAGTGACGGTCAGGGCTTCGTTCAGGTATTCACCGCGGTATTCCGCACCCAGCTGGTTCAGGATCGCGAACGACAGACGGTCACGCTTCTGCATGGCAAAGCCGCCACCGCTCTGCAGCGGGGCATCGGCCGGGAACACGTCAAGCGGTTCGCCGTTCGAGGCCAGCGCGATCACTTCACCGGTCTGCTTATGACGCGCACGGTCATAGGTGTAGGTGAGGCGCAGCGTGTGGTGCTCGTCCATTTCATAGCGCAGACCCATGATCACGCCGATGCGGCCGGTCGTGGTCTGGCTCGGGGCGAGCAGGGTCACGCCGTTGGTGTTGCTCGACGAGCACGAAGCACCGGTGGTGCTGCAGGTGTCGAGAACGTCGCCGTCGCCGTTGAGGTCGGTGCCGAAGTAGTACTGACCGCCGATGAAGCCGGTGTAGCTCATCGCGCCGATGGTGCGACGACCTTCACGGCCGGTGATCGTGCCACCGCCATTGGCCTTCACGTACTGGAAGCTGGGGTCCACGGTCAGGATCAGCTTGTCGGTCAGCGTGAAGCGCGACTGCATGCGGATGTTGCCCGTGTCCGACGGGTTGTAGCGGCGGTCGAATTCGGTGCCGCAGGTGTTGGTGGCATCGGCCACGCCCGCCTGGGGAACGTCGACCGAGCACGGATAGTTGATCAGGTACTTGCGCTCGTCCGAGTTCATCGGGAAGCGGTTGCTGCTGGCCGAACCGACCACGCGAGCAGCCGAGTTGGTCGGGCTCTGGGTGGTGTCCCAACGCAGCGGCAGCGAGCCGAAGAAGTTGTTGCGGTTGCGGTTGTAGTGCACCGACAGCGAGACGAAATCGTCGCCCGACAGCGGCTGGTACAGCTTGGCGTTGTACTGCTGCTTGTCGATCTGCCCGTAGTTGTTGAACGGGTTGTCGTTGGTGGTGCGGCTGGCCGCGACATAGCCGCGCAGGCCGGTCGAGGTGAGATCGCCGGTTTCAACCTTGGCGAACATGCGCATGAAGTTGAACTGGCCGGCCGAACCCGAAAGCATCGCGCCGAAATCGTGGTCGGGCTTCTTGGTCAGGTAGTTGACCGTGCCGCCAGCGGCCGAAGCGGTCGGGCTGTCGACGTCGGTGGTGCCGAGGTTGACGTTGACCTGTTCGATCAATTCGGGGTCGATCTGCTGGTTCGAGTAAACCGCATAGTTGCCCGAGTCATTGAGCGGCACGCCGTCGAAGGTCAGGCTGACGCGATCCGACGAGAAGCCGCGGATGTTGAGCGTACCACCGGCCGAACCGTAGGCGTCGTTGTTCTGGAAGCTGACGCCCGGGATCTGGTTGATCGTGTCGAGCACGGTCTGGCCCGGGTTCTGGCGCGAGATGTTCTCAGCGGTCAGAACCGCCTTGGCCTTCGAGGTATCGGGAGCCGACACGCCGGCAACCTGCTGGATGGTGCCGCGGGCACCGGTGACCACGATGACCTTTTCAAAATCGACCGAACCGGTCGACTGGGCGAAAGCCGGGGCGCTGATGGCCGCGACGCCGATCGCGACGGTGCTCGTGGCGAGGCTCAAGACGGAGTTGAGACGCATGGGTGATAGATCCCTGTTTGCTGAACAATAGCGGTAGTCGTTGTTTCCACCCCCGAAACGAATCGCGTGGGGGCGTGACTGGCGACGCTCATACAAGCGCTGCTGGGGCGTCTAAACACCCGAGTGTGACGGTCCTGTGACGATTGGCGGACGATTTGCCCCGCCACCTGCCCCATCCGCAAGGTCGTTACGCAAGACCCCGTCGAGGCGTAATCATATAACAAAATTTGGCGCTGCTTTCGGCATTTGCCCTTAGCTCGCCGGAAAATTGCTTCAACGATTCTTGCTGCACTGCGGCATTTGTGCAACGCTAAGCGCGAAAGGACTTCCATGAGCGCTGCGCACGGCCATTCCCACGGCCATTTTCCCGGTTCGGAGCACGGACACGGCCATCATCACGGGCACGCGCACCATCATGGGCATGGGCATGGCCACGATCATGGGCATCACCATGGCCACGGACACGGCCGGGCCTTTGCCATCGCAGTCGTGCTCAACGCCGGGTTCGTAGTGGCCGAAGGGGTGGCAGGCGCGATCACCGGGTCGACCGCGCTGCTCGCCGATGCCGGGCACAACCTGGGCGACGTGCTGTCGCTGCTGCTGGCCTGGGGCGCGAGCGTGCTGGCCGCGCGGCCATCCTCGGCGCGCTTTACCTATGGCCTCAAAAGCTCCTCGATCCTCGCCGCGATCGCCAATGCCGCGCTGCTGTGGGTGGCGCTGGGTGCGGTGCTGATCGAAACCCTGCACCGGCTGTGGCAGCCCGCCGCGGTTGACGGGCGCGGGGTGATGCTGGTCGCCGGCCTCGGGATCGCGATCAACCTTGCCTCGGCGCTGCTGTTCGCGCGCGGGAGCAAGGGCGATCTCAACCTGCGCGCGGCGTTCCAACACCTGCTGGTCGATGCAGCGGTCTCGGCCAGCGTGGTCGCCGCCGGCTTTGCCATCCTGATGACCGGGCGGCAGTGGATCGATCCAGTCACCAGCCTTGTCATCACGCTGGTGCTGGGCTGGAGCAGCTGGGGCTTGCTCAAGGCCACGCTGAGCATGGGGCTGCACGCGGTGCCCGACCATATCGACGGCGCGGCCGTGCGCGGGCATCTTGCCGCCCTGCCCGGGGTCAGCGAAGTGCACGATCTGCACATCTGGCCGATGAGCACGACCGAAGTGGCCTTTACCGCCCACCTGGTGATGCCGGCGGGCCATCCGGGCGATGAATTCCTGCACCGGCTGGCTGACGAACTGGCAGAGCGGTTCGGCATCCACCACGCGACGATCCAGATCGAACAGGCCGATGGCGATTGCCACCTGCCGGTGGAGCAGCGCCACTAAGCGCGTCAGGCGCCGTTCAGCCCTGCCCCACCAGACCCAACCCGCCGCATCTGCGGTCATTCCAGCACGAAAGACGTCCCATGCTGCTTCGCAACCGACTGCCCCAGATGTTTCTTGCCGCAACCGCCTTCATCGCTGCCAGCGCCCCGGCCCACGCCGACGATGCCGCCAAGGCGACCTTCGCCGCGCGTTACGAGGCGCTGAAGGGCGCGATGGCGACCCATGATGTCGCGGCCGTGCGCGCGTTCCTGACCCCCGATTTTCAGGCAACCGACATCAACGGCGATCCCCATGACGGCGCGGCGCTGGTTGAACGCGCGAGCAAGATGGCCAGCGGCGGCGACCGCAAGATCAACACCACCGTGCTGTCAGCGACCGTTTCAGGCACCGCCGCCGCGGTTGAGCTGCAGCTCAACGGCAGCATGACCCGCACCGGCCCCGACGGGGCGCAGCATCAGCTAGAAATGATCGTCGTGTCGGATGACACCTGGACGAACAGCAACGGCACCTGGCTGCTGCAGAAGAGCGTGCAGAAGGACGTCACCGTCAAGCGCGACGGCGAAACCATGTTCCACCAGGGCAGCTAAATCTGGACATGGCGGCCAGTCCCCGGACTGGCCGCGCGGGGAAGCAGCGCCCGATCAGGCGGCTGCTTCTTCCTTGCCCTTGAGGACGCGGACCGGCTCCTTGCGGCCTTCGACCACGTCCTTGTCGACCACGACTTCGGCGATGTCCTGCTCGGTCGGCAGATCGAACATCGTATCGAGCAGCAGCCCTTCGACGATCGAGCGCAGCCCGCGCGCACCGGTCTTGCGGGCGATGGCCTTCTTGGCAATCGCTTCCAGCGCGTCGTCGGTGAAGGTCAGGGTCACGTCTTCCAGATCGAACAGCTTGGCGTACTGCTTGACCAGCGCGTTCTTGGGTTCGCGCAGGATCTTGACCAGCGCCTCGATGTCGAGGTCTTCGAGCGTCGCGATCACCGGCAGACGACCGACGAATTCGGGGATCAGCCCGAACTTGAGCAGATCTTCCGGCTCGGCCTTCTGAAGCAGTTCGCCCACCTTGCGCTTGTCCGGATCGGCGACATGGGCGCCAAACCCGATCGAGCGCTTTTGCAGGCGGTCTGAAATGATCTTGTCCAGCCCGGCAAACGCCCCGCCGCAAATGAACAGGATGTTGGTGGTGTCCACCTGCAGGAATTCCTGCTGCGGATGCTTGCGCCCGCCCTGCGGCGGCACCGAAGCGGTGGTGCCTTCCATCAGCTTGAGCAGGGCCTGCTGCACACCTTCGCCCGACACGTCGCGCGTGATCGACGGGTTTTCAGCCTTGCGGCTGATCTTGTCGATTTCGTCGATGTAGACGATGCCGTGCTGGGCCTTCTCGACGTTGTAGTCACTGGCCTGGAGCAGCTTGAGGATGATGTTTTCGACGTCCTCGCCCACGTAACCGGCTTCGGTCAGCGTGGTCGCATCGGCCATGGTGAAGGGCACATCGAAGGTTTTCGCCAGGGTCTGCGCGAGCAGGGTCTTGCCGCAACCGGTCGGCCCGACCAGCAGGATGTTCGACTTCGAGAGTTCAACCTCGCCGCCCTTGCCGCTGTGCTTGAGCCGCTTGTAGTGGTTGTGCACCGCCACCGAGAGCACGCGCTTGGCGCGGTCCTGGCCGATCACGTAATCGTTGAGCGTTTCGAAGATGTCCTTCGGGCTAGGGACGCCGCCGTCCTTCTTGCCCGCGATGCCCGCCTTCGTTTCCTCGCGGATGATGTCGTTGCAGAGTTCGACGCATTCATCGCAGATGAACACGGTCGGCCCGGCAATCAGCTTGCGCACTTCGTGCTGAGACTTCCCGCAGAAGCTGCAGTAGAGAGTGCTCTTGGCGTCCGATCCGCTCAGTTTGGTCATGCCTTCTTCCGTTTCGCCCTGGGGGCGGGACTCACCCGGAGTGTAACCCGGTGAGACCAATTATCAATCCCGCGCCATAGGGCGCTTCACATTGCCGGCAGCTGAAGCGGCACGGTGGACGAATCCTTACCGGCCGCGCCAGTTCCCGGTGACTTATTCGGGCGCGCCGCCCGATCCGGTCTGCTCGCCCACGGCATCGCTATCGGGGCGGGCTTCGAACACCTTGTCGACGATCCCGAAGGCCTTGGCTTCTTCGGCATCGAGCCAGTTGTCGCGATCAACCGCCGCGTCGATCTCCTCAAGGCTCTTGCCGGTGTACTTGGCGTAGAGTTCGTTGAGGCGCTTGCGCAGGCGGAGGATTTCGCGGGCCTGGATTTCGATGTCGCTGGCCATGCCGCGCGCGCCGCCCGAAGGCTGGTGGATCATGATCCGCGCCTGCGGCAGAGCAATGCGCATGCCCGGTTCGCCCGCAGCGAGCAGGAAGCTGCCCATCGAGCAGGCCTGACCGATGCACACGGTCGACACGCGGGGGCGGATGTACTGCATGGTGTCATGGATCGCGAGACCCGCGGTCACCACGCCGCCCGGCGAGTTGATGTACATCGAGATATCCTTGCTGGGATTCTCGCTTTCAAGGAACAGCAGCTGGGCGACGATCAGCGAGGCCATGTGGTCCTCGACCTCGCCGGTCACGAAGATGATGCGTTCGCGCAGCAGGCGCGAGAAGATGTCGAACGCGCGCTCGCCCCGGCTTGACTGCTCGACCACGGTCGGAACCAGCGCGCCCGTTACCGGATCGACAGTGAACTTGCCTTGGGCATTGGACGAGCCGAACAGATCGATCATGGAATTCCTCATTGCGTGCGATGAAGCGTCTATGTCGCGACTGGCGCGCCGATGTTCAAGGGGATTAACCCTTACTTTGCCCGGCAATTGCCTCCGAACCCGCAGCCAGCACCGCCCCGCGCGGATTTAACGACGATTTGCGTTGCAACAATTACAATTGCGGTGACTGTGGCACTCAGGCGACCGGCCGCGAACCCAGCGCAATCACCTGTCGCGGAAGAAAGGGGAATGGAACCATGACCTGTAACGAAGGAACCATCGACCGCACGCTACGAATTTTCGTCGGCGTGCTGCTGCTCGGCCTGGCCGTATCCGGGACCACCGCTCTGGGCTGGATCGGCGTCGTGCCGCTGCTCACCGGCCTGATGGGCTATTGCCCGCTCTACTCGGTCCTCGGGATCAACACCTGCAAGGCCAAGTAGGCTGATGTTCCGGCAGGCCGGCACCTGGTGCCGGCCGAGGGTCGCAAGCCGGGACGCCAGATGCAAAACGGCCCGGTGCGCACTGGCGCACCGGGCCGTTTCATGATTCGGGCAATCAGGCCTTCTTGGCCGGAGCCTTCTTCTTGGGCGCGGCTTCGGCCTTGGCCTCGTCCTTGGGCGCCGCAGCCTTCTTGGCAGGAGCCTTCTTCGCCGCCGGCTTGGCTTCGTCAGCCGCTTCGGCCTGCTTGGCCGGCGCCTTCTTGGCAGCGGGCTTCTTGGCGGGCTTGGCAGCCGCCGGAGCGCCTTCTTCGGCTTCGATCGCGGCCTGCAGTTCGTCGCGGGTCACTTCACGCTCGGTGACATCGGCCTTGTCGAACAGGAAGTCGACGACCTTGTCTTCGTAAAGCGGGGCGCGCAGCTGGGCAGCGGCAAGCGGATCCTGCTGGATGTATTCCGCAAAGCGCTGGCGGTCTTCCGGGCGATACTGCTGGGCAGCCTGCTGCAGCAGCATCGACATTTCCTGGCTGCTGACTTCAACGCCATTGGCCTGGCCAATTTCCGAAAGCAGCAGGCCGAGACGCACGCGGCGCACGGCGATCGCGCGGTAATCGTCCTTTTCCGCTTCGATCTCGGCGATCGCGGCGGCGGGATCTTCTTCGCGGCTGGCTTCCTGGGTCAGCTGCGCCCAGATCTGCTGGAATTCGGCTTCGACCATCGAAGGCGGCACGTCGAAATCGTGGCCGGCGGCCAGCACGTCGAGCAGCGCACGCTTCATCTGGGTGCGGGTCAGGCCGGCAGTTTCCTGCTCCAGCTGGCCGCGCATCAGGCCCTTGAGCTGGTCCAGCCCTTCAAGACCGAGGTTCTTGGCAAATTCGTCGTCGATGACGGTTTCGCCGGCAACCTTCACCGCCTTGACGGTGATGTCGAAGGTGGCGTCCTTGCCCTTGAGGTTTTCAGCCGGATAGTCGGCCGGGAAAGTCACGGTGATGGTCTTTTCATCACCGACCTTGGCGCCAACGAGCTGTTCTTCGAAGCCCGGGATGAACCGGCCCGAACCGATTTCCAGCGCGGCGTCTTCGGCCTTGCCGCCGTCGAATTCGACGCCGTCGAGCTTGCCCACGAAGTCGATGATCAGCTGATCGCCGGTTTCGGCCTTCTTGCCCTTCTTGGCGTCGGTGAAGCTCTTGGCGCCGGCAGCGATGCGGGCAACCTGTTCGTCGACTTCGGCTTCCGAAACGGTCACGACCAGCTTTTCAAGCTTCAGACCGTCAAGCGAAGGAGCGGCGATGGTCGGCAGGATTTCGAGGCTGACGGTCAGCTCGGCGTCCTTGCCTTCTTCGTAGCCTTCACCGAGGTCAACCTGCGGCTGCATCGCGGGACGCAGCTTGTTATCGGCGATCACCTTGTCGAGCGCTTCGCGCACCGAGGTGTTGAGCGCTTCCTGGTGAAGCTGCGGGCCATGCATCTTCTTGACGAGGTTCGCCGGCACCTTGCCGGGGCGGAAACCGGGCATACGCACCTGGGGGGCGATCTTGGAAACTTCGCCCTCGATCCGCGCGGCAATGTCCTTCGCGGCGATTTTCACCGTGTAGGCGCGCTTCAAACCCTCGTTGCTGGTCTCGACAATCTGCATGACAAATGAAGCCTTCTAGAATGCATCCGTGTTGCGCCGTTCCGCAGGGCCGAACTGGTGCGGGCGAAGGGACTCGAACCCCCACATCTTGCGATACTGGTACCTAAAACCAGCGCGTCTACCAATTCCGCCACGCCCGCGGCCCGACGAAGTCCGTATCTCCAAACCCGCCAAGGCGCGCACAGATATACGGAATCAAGCGGTGGCCCTTAGTGGCCCCGATGCGAAAGGGCAAGGGCGATAGGCTCAAGCGATCCCGAGCAGGGCCAGAAGCTGGGCGATTATCCGCAACCGCGCACGCGGCACAGGCGTCTGGCTCACCGGAACCGGGCATTCGAGGCAATAGGCCTGCGCCCCCCGGGCCGACAGCAACCGCGCGAGATCACCCCCCACCCGGCCGACGATCTGCTGCTGGCGCGCCGCGGCAATCCCGGCAAAATCGCGCCCGCCGGAAACGAGGCCCGTATCCTCGCGGTCCTCGTCCCCGCCGCCGAAGCGTTCAAGCAAAGAGCCCAGCGGATCGGCCGGGGTGCCATAGAATTGCGGGTGCCAGCGTTCGAGCTTGGCGGCATTGGCGGCCCAGCCCAGCGCATCATCGAGCCCGCCAAACTGGTCAACCAGCCCCAGTTGCCGCGCCGTTCCGCCATCCCAGACCCGGCCCTGCGCCACGGCATCAACTTGCGCCAGGCTCTTGCCGCGGGCCTTGGCAACCAGCCCGACAAAGCGCGAATAGCCGTTCTCGATATTGGCCTGGAGCATGGCCTCGATTTCGGGCGTCAGCCCGCCCAGCAGATCCGGCTGGCCCGACAGCGGCGTGGTGCGCACACCATCGGTGGTTACCCCATAGCTCGCCAGCGTGCCTTCAAAGCTGGGGATGATCGCGAAAATCCCGATCGAGCCGGTGATCGTCGCGGGTTCGGCAAAAATCCGCTGTCCCGGGGTCGATACCCAATAGCCGCCGCTTGCCGCCATGTTGGCCATCGACACGGCCACGGGGCGCCCCTTGGCGCGGAAGCGTTCCAGCGCGCTGCGAATCCGTTCCGACGCAATCACCGAGCCGCCCGGCGAATCGACCCGCAGCACCAGCGCCGCGGCATCGTCGGCATTGGCCTCGTCGATCAGCGCCGCGATCCGGTCGCCCCCGGCGCTGCCGGGGCCAGCCTCGCCGTCGACGATCTCGCCCGCAACGGTCACCACCGCCACGGCGCTACCCTCACGCGGGGCGGGATGGGCGCCAAGCAGCGCGGTCATCGATGAATGGGCAAAGGCACCGGGGCGCGAATCGTCAGGATCAGCACCAACCAGTTGCTTGACCCGCTCGCCAAAGGCCACCGCATCGCCCAGCTTGTCGACCAGCCCGGCGCTTTGCGCGGCCTTGGCCGAATCTCCGCCCGCCGCCTTGACCCAGCCCACCGGATCGCCGGTGACCAGCGCCAGATTGGCCTTGGGCCGTGCCTTGGCGACATTGGCCTTCCAGTTGTCCCACACCGCGCCATAGAGCGCCTTGCGCGCTTCCTTCGACGGCGCGGACTGATCGCTGCGCAGATAAGGTTCGACGAAATCCTTGTAGGTGCCGACCCGGAACACGTGGGCCTTGACCTTGAGCCGTTCGAGCAGCGCTCCGTAATAGAGCCCGTTGCCCCCCGGCCCGGTAACAAACGCGCCGCCCATCGGATCGACCCAGGCTTCGCTGGCGTGGGCTGCCAGCATCACCCCATCGTCGACATAGCTCACCGCAAAGGTCAGCACCGGCTTCTTGGCGGCACGGACCGCGTCCATCGCCGCGCCGATTTCCTCCATGTGAACCAGTCCGCCGCCATCGAAGCGCGACAGATCGAGCACCACGGCCTTGATCCGGTCGTCGCTGGCGGCAAGGCGCAGCGCCCGCACCACATCGCGCGCGGCATATTCGCGCGCCGGTGGCTCGCCCGTGACCAGCCCCGAAAGCGGATCGTTGAGCGAAGTTTCCTCGACCACCGCGCCATCAAGCTTGAGCAGCAGCGCCCCGTCGCGCAGCTGGGCCACGCCCGGCCGCACGGTCAGCGCGGCATAGAGCGCGAAAAAGAACAGCAGCATGAACAGCAGCACCAGCCCGTCCTTGATCGCGACAAGCAGGTGCCAGACCTTGCGGGCAAAAATCATGCGGTATTCCTTGGCCTTGGTTTGCCCCAGCCATAAGCAGGCCCGACCGGCTTGGCCAGAGCCGGCTCGACCAGCGGGCCTTGTCCACCGCCGAATGCACTTCGCACTTGAGCCAAGGCCAGTGCAAGGATAGGGCGCTGTCTTCAATGACATCGCCAGACGCACGCCCCGAGCCAGGCACCGCGAGCCGCTATCCAGCCGGCTCCGCCGCCTTCCCGCACCGCGATTTGACGGGGCTTGCCGGACTCGCCCCGTGGGAGCTCCTGTTCCTGCTCGACGAGGCGGAACAATGGGTCGAGCTCAACCGCCAGCCGCACAAGCGCGTCGATCGGCTGGCAGGGCTGACGATCATCAACGCCTTCTTCGAAAACTCCACCCGCACGCTGTTGTCCTTCGAGATCGCTGGCAAGCGGCTGGGCGCCGATGTGGTCAACATGCATGTCGCCCAATCGAGCGTGAGGAAGGGCGAAACCCTGATCGACACGGCGATGACGCTCAACGCGATGCACCCCGATGCGATCGTCATCCGCCACCAGTCCTCGGGCGCGGTGCGGCTGATCGCCGACAAGGTCGATTGCCCGGTGCTCAACGCGGGCGATGGCCAGAACGAACACCCCACGCAAGGCCTGCTCGATGCGCTGACCATCCGCACGGCGCTGCGCGAACGCGGGCGCGAGGATTTCGGCGGGCTGACCGTGACGATCTGCGGTGACATCCTGCACAGCCGGGTCGCGCGCTCGAACATCCATTGCCTGACCACGCTGGGCGCCGATGTGCGGGTCTGCGCGCCGCCCGCGCTGATGCCGGCCGGGATCGAGGCGATGAAGGTGACCCCGATGCACGATTTCGACGCCGCGCTGGAAGGCGCGGACGTGGTGATGATGCTGCGGCTCCAGCAGGAACGCATGGAAGGCCAGTTCATCCCGAGCCCGCGCGAATACCGCCATCTCTATGGCCTGACCCCCGAACGGCTGGCCAAGGCGCAGCCCGACGCGCTGGTCATGCACCCCGGCCCGATGAACCGCGGCGTGGAAATCGACAGCACCGTGGCCGATCTGGCCGGGCGCTCGCTGATCACCCGGCAGGTCGAAATGGGCGTGGCGATCCGCATGGCCTGCCTCGAAGTGCTGACCCGCAAGGCGCGCGGGCTGGAGGGCTGGGCATGAAGACCTTGGCACCCCTGACCATCACCAACGGCCGGATCGTCGGCCCGGCGGGCGAGCCTCAGGCCGGCGCGCTGCGCTGCGCCGATGGCCGGATCGTGGCGGTGGGCGCCGCCGCCGCGCCGCAGGATGGTGACCGCGTGATCGACGCCAAGGGCGCGCTGATCGCCCCGGGACTCGTCGATCTGGGCGTTTTCGCGATCGACAAGCCGGCGTTCCATTTTGGCGGGATCACCCGCGCCGCGCTGATGCCCGATCAGGGCACCGTGCTGGACAAGCCGGCGGCGGTGCGCTTTGCCGCGCAGTCGGGCAAGCCGGACCTGTGGGTGCACCCCCTCGCTGCAGCGACCAAGGGGCTGGAAGGGCGCGAACTGGCCGAGCTGGCGCTGATGCGCGATGCCGGAGCCAAGGCGGTTGCCACCGGGCGGCGCTGGATCGCGGATTCGGGCACGATGCACCGCCTGCTGTCCTATTGCGCGATGCTTGGGCTGGTGGTGGTCACCCATTCAGAAGATGGCGGGCTGACAGGCAGCGCGGTGGCCACGGCGGGCGAAATGGCGACCCGGCTGGGCCTGCCCTCCGCCCCGGCCGAGGCCGAGGCACTGGCCGTCGCGCGCGATATCGCGCTGGCTGAGCTGACCGGCGCGCGGCTGCATCTGCGGCAGGTCACCACGGCAGCGGCGCTCGATCTGGTGCGCAGCGCCAAGGCGCGCGGGCTGGCGGTAACCGCCGGGGTTACGCCTGCGCACTTCATGCTGTCGGACGTTTCGATCGGCGATTTTCGCACCTTCACCCGCCTCTCCCCGCCGCTGCGCAGCGAGGCAGACCGGCAGGCAGTGCGCGCCGCGCTGGCCGACGGCACGATCGACGTGATCGCCTCGGGCCACGATCCGCGCGGTCCCGAAGACAAGCGCCTGCCCTTTGCCGATGCCGAACCAGGCATGGCCGGGGCGGAAACGCTGCTGCCGCTGACCCTGGGGCTGGTCCGTGATGGGGTGATCGACACGGCCCGCGCCTTTGCGCTGCTCGCCAGCAATCCCGCAGCTTTGCTCGGGGTCGATGCCGGGCGGCTTGAAGTGGGGGCGCAGGCCGATATCGCACTGATCGATTCCGAGCGCCCGTGGGTAGTCTCGTCGGACAAGATGGCCGCAGCCGCCGGCAACACCCCGTTCGACCGTCAGGGCGTTCAGGGCCGCGTCACCGCGCTGTTCAAAGGCGGCGCCGCAATCGGCTGAAACAGGCAGCCCCTCCCGCGCGGAGCGAGAGGGGCTGGCCTTACCGGGTAAGCAAAATCAGTGGCGGCGGGCGTTGGCCGGCCCGGCCGGGCTGCGCGCTGGCTGGGCCTTGGCCAGCATCGGCGCAGGCTTGGCACCGCGCAGCGGAGCGGCCACCGGGCGCGCGGCATAGGCAAAGCACGAACCGCCCCGCGCCTTGAGGCTGGAACACAGGCCGCTCGCACTGCCGGCATCGAACCCGGCTGCGGCGACCCGCCAATAGCGCTTGCCGCGCACGGTCACGCCCGAAATGGACATGCGGTATTTCTTGAGCTGCGGGGTCCGCGCGGCATAGATCCCCCAGGCCCGGCGGGCGCCCTGCTGGCTGGAGAACGCCCCCAGCTGAACCAGATGCGTCGCCTTGCCCGCCACCGCACGCGGCGCCGGACGGACAGCCGCCGCGCGGCGCGGCGCGGCCGGCATAGCGATGGCGGCATGAACCGTGCGGACCGGAGCCGGGGCGACGGCAACGGGTTCGGGTGCAGGCAGCGGCGCAGCGACTGCAACCGGCGCGAGCGCGATCGGCGCAGCAACGGGGCGATACTGCGCCAGATCGACCGCCGGCTGGCTGTGCGCCGGGGCGACGGCCGGCAATTCACCTGGGGCTGGCGCAGGACGCGCAGCCACCGGCTGCAAGCTGGCAAGCGCGCCGCTTTCGGCGGCAGCTTGTTCGGTCGCCGGGCTATCGATCAGCGCCAGCGCGGTCGGCTGGCCCTGATCGGCGCGCACCGGCACCGAAAGCAATGCGGCCACCCGCTGGCGATGATCTTCGGGGCGCGAGCGCGAGGCCCATTCGCCGATCCGGTCACTGATCTGGTTGGCGGGCACGTCCTGCGCGGCCATCAACCGCGCCTCGCGCCAGCGTCCGTCGAGCGCATAGGCATAGGCCAGGTTCTGGCGCACCTTGGGCGTATTCTCGCCTGCGCGCAGAGTATCGGCGAGCACCGCCACCCCGCGTCCGGTTTCCCCCGCGAGCGCGAGCGCGAGCCCGCGATCCGCCGGCGGAATTGCATCGCGCCAGTCATCCAGAATGGCGACCGCTTCGCGCGGCTCGCCCGCGCCGATTTCGGCCAGGGCCAGCGACAGCGCGGTACGCGCGCTGTTGTCACCCAGCTTCATCGCATCGTTGAGCGCCTGGGCCGCGGATTCAAACCGGCCGCCCTTGAGATAGGCCGTGCCAAGCAGCGCGCGGTAGGCCGGCTCGCGCGGGGACGCGGCCACCACTTCCTCGGCCAGTTCGATCGCCTTGGCGGTCTTGCCCTTGGCCAGCGCCTCCTGAACCTTGACCGCGGTGCGATCCGGGCTCGGCCGGGCCGCAGCCGTGGTGCTCACCCCGGTGCTGGCGAGCAGGGTGACGGCAAGCACCCCGGCAAGCCCGGCAGGCAGCCCAAGGGCCTTGATCTTGCGGCGGTTGCTGATGCGGGTCATGGCAGTCCCTTTCACTGGAAACGTGATTACTTGGCGGCCTTGCGCGCGACCTGCTGGGCAAGCTGCACCACTTCGGGCAGATCGGCGAGCAGGTGATCGAGCGCCTCGGTCACCAGTTGCTGGGCGCTGCGGCCCTTGAGGGTGCAGGCCAGCCGCAGCCGCAGATGGCGTTCGGCATCGACTCTGAGCGTAAAGGCACAGCGCCGCCCATCGGCGAGCGCCGAGCGGCGCGGGCCAGCGATCCGGCGGGTCAGATCCTGCTGCTGGCGCACCACGGCGGGCACTTCGGCAGCAGCAGGAACTTCAAAGACCGGGGCAACGGGGGCATGATCGCCCTCATGGCCCATGTCGTTCCAGCCGAGGTCATCCTCGGCCGCGGCGAGCATCTGGGCCGAGGCAACCGCGGCCAGCTGCGGGCGCATGGCCGGGCGGGCGGTGCCCTTGCGGGCCAGCAGGCTAGCGCCCAGCGACGCGAAAGGTTTGGCTTCGCTCATGGTTCGCGCGCTCCTGCTCAAGACCCGGACACCCGGCGGCCAAAGCCGCCCTGGCTGCGATGCACCCCGGCCAGCGGCGAAACGCTGGCAGGCGCGGCGAACACGGTGCGGCGGAAATTCTTTTCGAGCCGGTCGGAAACATAGTTCCACAGCGCGGTGACTTCCTGCGCCGAACGGCCATTGGGATCGACTTCCATCACCGTGCGGCCATCGATCATCGAGGCGGCAAAATCGGTGCGATGGTGCAGCGTCACCGGGGCGACCGTGCCGTGCTGCGACAGCGCAACGGCGGCTTCGGACGTGATCTTGGCCTTGGGCGTGGCGGCGTTGACCACGAAGATCAGCGGCTTGCCCGCGCGTTCGCACAGGTCAACCGTGGCCCCCACGGCGCGCAGATCATGCGGGCTCGGGCGGGTCGGCACCACGATCAGTTCGGCCACCGAAATGACCGACTGGATCGCCATGGTGATTGCCGGCGGGGTATCGATCACCGCCAGGCGAAAGCCCTGCTGGCGCAGCACCGCCAGATCGGCGGCCAGCCGCGCCACGGTGGTCTGGGCAAAGGCGGGATATTCCGCCTCGCGCTCGTTCCACCAATCCGACAGCGAGCCTTGCGGATCGATGTCGATCAAGACCACCGGCCCGGCGCCCGCGCGCTGGGCCTGCACGGCAAGATGCCCGGACAAGGTGGTCTTGCCCGATCCGCCTTTTTGCGATGCCAATGCCAATACGCGCAAAGCCCATTCCCCTCGTTAGATGGCGATTCCAATTGAGATCCAATTGAGACTGGCTGCGGGGGATCGCAGATCGTTCCTAATTTCCGGTAAACGCCGCGCCGCCGGCCTGACCAAAATTACGCGGTTGCACTTATCCCGGCGTTGCTAACCCGATCTTCACTATGTCGATTTACCAAGCGGGCGCCCTTGGCATGGCGCGCCGCATTCGCCCGCGTGCCGCAAGGGTTGATGTGCGCGAACGGCAACGGGGTTTTTCGATGGGTCGCAAGTATTTGATGGGCGCGGCGCTGGCCGCAGCGGGGCTGCTGCAGGCCGCTCCGGCACTGGCCGACACGCGCAGCGGGGTCGAAGCCTGGTCGCGCGGGGACTATGCCGGCGCGCTGCGCGAGTGGCAGGATCAGGCCGCCAAGGGCGATGCCGATGCGCTGTTCAACCTCGGCCAAGCCTACAAGCTGGGGCGCGGGGTCAAGCAAGACCTGATCCGCGCGGAAAGCTATTACGCCCAGGCCTCGGCGATGGGCCACCTCCAGGCCTCGGACAATCTCGGGCTGCTGCTGTTCCAGCGCGGCGAACGCGAAAAGGCCCTGCCCTATCTGCGCGCCGCCAGCGATCGCGGCGATCCGCGCGCGCAGTACCTGCTCGGGATTGCCCATTTCAACGGCGGGCTGGTGCCCAAGGACTGGGTCCGCGCCTATGCCCTGACCAGCCTTGCCAACCAGCAGGGTCTGCCCCAGGCGCGCGAAGCGATGGCGCAGATGGACCGCTTTATCCCGCTCGACCAGCGCCAGCAGGGCGTTGCGCTCGCCGCCGAACTCGATTCGCAGGCTCAGGCCACCCGCGCCCGCCAGCTTGCCGCGGTCGATCTGGGCAACACGGTTTCCACCGCTCCGGCCCAGCCAGCGCCGACTGTCGCTTCGGCCAGCACCGCCGTGGCTGAGGCCGAACGCGTTGCCCACGGCGCCAGCCCGCGCGATGCCGGAAGCGACTATGCCAAGCCGCCCGCCCCGCGCCCCGCGCCGGTCGCCGCGCCAGTTGTCGCACCGGCACCCAAGCCGGCGCCCCTGCCTGCCATCAAGCCGGCCCCGGCACCGATCCTTGCAAGCGCCCCTGCCCCCGCACCCGCGACCGGCGGCACATGGCGGCTTCAGCTCGGCGCGTTTGGCGTACCCGCCAATGCCGATGCGCTGTGGCAGAAGGTCAAGGCCCGGCCCGAACTTGCCGGCCACCCCCGCATCAACGTGCGCGCGGGCGCTGTCACCAAACTTCAGGCCGACGGGTTTGCCACGCGCGCAGCCGCGCAGGCCGCCTGCGCCTCCTTGGCGCGCGGCGGGATCACCTGCATCGCGGCCAGCAACTGAGCGCTGCTGCCGCCCGGCTTAATTGGTGAACGGGTTCTTCGGGCTGCGCAGCATCAAGCGCACCGGCACGGCCTCGAACCCCAGTTCGCGGCGGATGCCGTTGATCAGGTAGCGTTGATAGCTGGTCGGCAGATCATCCAGCCGCGTCCCGAACAAGACGAAGCCCGGCGGGCGGGTCTTGGCCTGGGTGATATAGCGCAGCTTGATCCGGCGCCCGCCCGGGGCTGGCGGCGGATTGGCTTCGAGCGCGCTATCGAACCAGCGGTTGAGCAGGCCGGTCGGCACGCGCTTTGACCAGGCGGCGCGGATATCGAAGGCCGACTTGATCAGCTGATCGAGCCCCTTGCCGGTGCGCGCCGAAACCGCCAGCAGCGGCAGCCCGCGCACCTGCGCCAAACCTTCATCCAGCGCGGCGCGGATCCCGTTGAACAGGCCCGAGGCATCCTCGGCCACGTCCCACTTGTTGATCGCGATGATCAACGCGCGCCCTTCTTCGAGCACCATCGAGGCGATCTTGAGATCCTGATGCTCAAGCCCGCGCGTGGCATCGAGCAGCAGCACGACCACTTCGGCAAAATCGATCGCATGGCGGGCATCGGCCACGGCCATCTTTTCGAGCTTGTCGATGACCTGCGCCTTCTTGCGCATCCCGGCCGTGTCGATTAGCCGCACGGGCCGCGCTTCGCCGGTATCGGGATCGGTCCACTGCCAATCGACCGCGATCGAATCGCGAGTGATCCCAGCCTCGGGCCCGGTCAGCAGCCGGTCTTCCTTGAGCAGCGCGTTGATCAGCGTTGATTTGCCAGCGTTCGGACGGCCGACAATCGCCAGCTTGAGCGGCGCCTTGTTGAGCGCCTCTTCGTCCTCGTAGTCGATCGCTTCTTCGGGCTCGGGCTGAAGGTGTTCGATCAGCGGCTGCAGCGCTTCGAACAGGTCTGCCATGCCCTGACCGTGTTCGGCCGACAGCGGCACCGGATCGCCAAAGCCCAGCGCGAAGGATTCATACAGGCCGTGATCGCCTGCCTTGCCTTCGGCCTTGTTGGCCACCAGCACCACCGGCACTTCGGCCTGCTGGCGCAGATACCGGCCAATTTCCTCGTCCATCGGGGTCAGCCCGGCGCGGGCATCGATCACGAACAGCGCGACATCGGCGCCTTCCAGCGCCGCTTCGGTCTGTGCGCGCATCCGCCCGGGCAGGCTGGCCGCGTCCTCGTCTTCCCAGCCGGCGGTGTCGACGATCGAGAAATCGAGGCCGAGCAGGTGCGCTTCGCCAAAGCGGCGATCGCGGGTGACGCCCGGCTGATCGTCAACCAGCGCAAGCCGTTTGCCGACGAGCCGGTTGAACAGCGTCGACTTGCCCACGTTGGGACGTCCGATAATGATCACCTGAGGGAGGTTCATTGCGCTGCCCTGCAAGCCCCGGCAAGAATTTGCAAGCAATGCGGCAGGGTTTTGCCTCCGTTAACCATTTGCCGCAGGCCCGCCCTAACCCTGATCTGCCAGTAAGCGCGGCGATGAAACGTCGGGCAATCCTTCTGCTGGCCATGTTCGGGGCGACCCTGTCGGCCCCGGCGATCGCGCGCAGCATCGATTTCGACGAAAGCACCAGCGTGTCCGATTCGGGCGACACCACGCTGCCGCCCTACCTGCAATGCGTGCCCTATGCCCGGCAGGTCAGCGGCATCAACATCTACGGCGATGCGCACACCTGGTGGGATCAGGCCGGCGGGCAATATGCCCGCGGATACCGCCCCAGGGTCGGCGCGGTGATGACCTTCAAGCCGCATGGCAATTCGACGCTTGGCCATGTCGCGGCGGTCAGCCGGATCGTCGATCCGCGCACGATCCTCGTACGCCACGCCAACTGGAGCCCGATCAACGGCCGCCGCGGCCAGATCGAGGACAACGTCGAGGTGGTTGACGTATCGCCGGACAACGACTGGTCCGAAGTGCGGGTGTGGTATGCGCCGATCCAGGCTCTGGGCGGATCGCACTGGCCGGTTCAGGGCTTCATCTATCCGGGCAAGCCCAAGCTGCCGGACAGCAAGCTGGCGAACAAGGCGGGCGATGCCGGCAAGAACCGCACTGCCGCGCCGCGCCTGGCCGTGCTGGCTAAGCCTTCTGCCGCCAAGCGCGCCGATCCGATCGGGCAGCTGATCAGCGCCAAGCTCGGCTGGTAAGCGCAGCCCTCCCCGCTTGGGGAGGACCACGCCAAATAATCAGGCTTTCGCGATCGGCGGATTATCGCCCAGATCTTCAAACCAGGCTTCGACCGGGCCATTGAGCTTGATGGTCAGCGGCTGGCCCTTGCGGTCCATGGTCTTGCCGGCCTGGACGCGCACCCAGCCCTCGGAAATGCAGTATTCCTCGACGTTGGTGCGCACCACGCCCTTGAAGCGGATGCCGATCCCGCGCTGGAGCTTGTCTGCATCGAAAAACTCGCTGCGCGGGTTGATCGCGAGGTGGTCGGGCGGCACATCGGTGCCGGAAGTGGTTTGTTCGCTCATGGTCACGCGCTCTATCCCGCTTTCCCCGCTTGTCAATTCGCGCGAAGCCCTCTAAGGGCCCGCTCTCGGTTCAACGGCCCCTGGCCTTGGCCGCACGGAAGTGGGCGCGTAGCTCAGTGGTAGAGCACACCCTTCACACGGGTGGGGTCGCAGGTTCAATCCCTGCCGCGCCCACCACTTCCGCCTCCTGACATGGCTAGAACAGCACGCTTCGGTTGAAAGCCGGGGCCTTAGCGGGCATAGGCCTGCGCCATGCACGACATCAAGTTCATCCGCGACAACGCGCAAGCCTTTGACGCCGCTCTAGCCCGCCGGGGGGTTGCCCCGCTGTCGGCCGAAATCCTCGCGCTTGATACCGAGCGCCGCGCGGTCGCGACCCGGATGCAGGAAGCGCAGAGCCAGCGCAACGATGCCTCCAAGGCAATCGGCGCGGCGATGGGCCGGGGCGACAAGGACGAGGCCGAGCGGCTGAAGGCTGAGGTTGCCACGCTCAAGGACACGCTCCCCGCGCTCGAAGCCGAAGAACGCGATCTGACCGCGCGGCTGAACGACGAACTGGCCCGCCATCCCAACCTGCCCGACGCCGAAGTGCCCGAGGGCGAGGACGAGACCCAGAACGTCGAAGTGGCGAAGTGGGGCACGCTGCGTAGCTTCGATTTCGCACCCAAGGAGCACGCCGATCTGGGACCGGTTCTGGGGCTGGACTTTGAAACCGGCGCGCTGATCTCGGGCGCGCGGTTCACCTTCCTGCGCGGGCAGATGGCCCGGCTGCAGCGCGCGCTCGGCCAGTTCATGCTTGATCATCAGACCGCAACCAACGGCTTCACCGAATGCGCCACCCCGCTGCTGGTGAAGGACGAGGCCGTGTTCGGCACCGGGCAGCTGCCCAAATTTGCCGAAGACCTGTTCAAGACCACCGACGGGCGCTGGCTGATCCCCACCGCCGAAGTCAGCCTGACCAATTCGGTACGCGAACAGATCCTGAGCGAGGCCGACCTGCCGCTGCGGATGACCGCGCTGACCCCGTGCTTCCGCTCCGAAGCGGGCGCGGCGGGTAAGGACACGCGCGGCTATATCCGCCAGCACCAGTTCGAGAAGGTCGAACTGGTCACGATCTGCAAGCCTGAAGACAGCGCGGCCGAGCACGAGAAGATGACGGCCTCCGCCGAATCGATCCTGCAAGCGCTGGAGCTGCCCTATCGCAAGGTGATCCTGTGTTCAGGCGACATGGGCTTCACCGCCCGCAAGACCTATGACCTTGAAGTCTGGCTGCCGGGGCAGAACGCCTACCGCGAGATTTCGAGCATTTCGAACTGCGGCGATTTCCAGGCCCGCCGGATGAATGCGCGCTATCGCCCCGAAGGGCAGAAGGGCACCGAATTCGTCCACACGCTCAACGGCTCGGGCCTTGCGGTCGGCCGCACGCTGGTGGCGGTGCTGGAAAACTATCAGGAAGCCGATGGCTCGGTCACCGTGCCCGCCGTACTGCTGCCCTACATGGGCGGCCTGACCAAGCTGGAAGCACTGTGATGCGGATCCTGCTGACCAACGATGATGGCATCTTCGCCCCGGGTCTTGCCGTGCTGGAAAAGATCGCGCGGCAGTTTTCGGATGACGTGTGGATCTGCGCCCCGGCCGAGGAACAGTCGGGCGCGGGCCATTCGCTGACCCTGAGCCGCCCGGTGCGGCTGCGCCAGCATGACGAACGGCGCTTTTCGGTGTCGGGCACGCCGACCGATTCGGTGATGATGGCGCTGCGCGAAGTCATGCCCGGCACCCCGGACCTGATCCTTTCGGGCGTCAATCGCGGGGCGAACCTTGGCGATGACGTGACCTATTCGGGCACCGTTTCGGCCGCGATCGAAGGCGCGCTGGCGGGGATCCGCTCGATCGCGCTCAGCCAAGTCTACGAAAAGGAAGGCATGGGCGATACCGTGCCCTTCGCCGCCGCCGAGGCCTGGGGCGCGAAAGTGATCGAACCGCTGCTCGGCGCGCCCTTTGCCGAACGCACGCTGGTCAACGTCAATTTCCCCCCGCTGCGCGCCGAAGAGGTCAAGGGCATTCGGGTAGTTCGCCAAGGATTTCATGACTATGCGCGTGGATCAGTGGTTGAAGGAACCGATCCGCGCGGCTATCGCTACTTCTGGTTCGGGCTGCACGGCATCGAACACACCCCCGGTCACAAGACCGATCTTGAGGCGATACAGGATGGGTTCGTTTCGGTGACACCGCTCCAGCTCGATCTGACGCACGATGCGTCGCTCGCCGCCCTGGCGCAGCGTTTCCAGGGATGATCCGGGGCGCGGTTCTTGCCGCAACGCTGGTCGCGGCCAGTTCCGCACCACTGCTGGCCAAGCCAGCACAGCCTGACCCGCTGACCGAGACGGCCCACGTGGTCCAGCCCGGCGAAACGCTGGGCGGGATCGCGGTGCGCGCGCAGGTGCCGCGCGTGCTGATCATCGAGGCCAACCATCTCCAGCCGCCCTACGCGATCAAGCCCGGGCAGAAACTGGTGATCCCGCGCCGCCGCAGCTACACCGTCAAGGCGGGTGAAACCGGCTTTGGCATCGCGATGGACCTTGGCGTGCCGTGGAGCGCGATTGCCGCCGCCAACGGGCTTGATGCCAAGGCCGCGGTAAAGCCCGGGCAAGTGCTCAAGATCCCGACCATGGCCGCGCCGCGTGCTGCTGCGGCCCCGGCGCCTGCGCCCAGCCCGGCGCCGACCGCTGCGGCCTCGCCCGCCGCAGCTGCCAGCACCACCGCCGCCCTGCCGCCCGACACCCGCGCCCCGCGCATGATCTGGCCGCTGCACGGTGAGGTAAAGCGCGGCTTCACCGCCCGCGACGGTGCACAGACCTATCACGACGGGATCGATATCGCCGCGGCCAAGGGGGACAGCGTCCACGCCGCCGCCGAAGGCAAGGTGATCTATGCCGGGCAAGGGCCCAAGGAATACGGACAGACGGTGATCGTCTATCACTCGGGCCGCTGGACCACGACCTATGCCTTTCTCGACAAGGTGACGGTCAAGGACGGCCAGCACGTGCTCAAGGGACAGCAGCTGGGCCTTGCCGGGCAAAGCGGCTTGGCGGCATCGCCCCAGCTGCACTTCGAAGTGCGCCGCAACCGCGCCGCGCAGGATCCCATCACCTATCTGCCGAGCCTGCCCGCCTCCCCCGCGAAATAGGCCGGAGTGGCCAGCCGGTCAGATCAGGTAGAACGCCAGCCCCATTGCCAGCAGCGCGATCAGCCACATCCCGGCTTCGCGCACGAAGGCTTGGCGCTGCCCATTGCGTGACAGGCTGACCCACAGCGCGGGAATGATGAAGGCAATCGCCAGCCCGCCCGACTGCATGAAGTAGAGCCACGGCTTGAGCGCCAGCTTGTCCGGCCCGATCCGCGCCAGCGCATGGCCGAGCATGGCCGCCGGAACCAGCATCACCGCCGCCAGCCCGGCAATCCCCAGCGGGCTGCCCCGGCGGCGGAACCCCAGCAGCACCGCCGTTGCCGCCAGCGCGGCCGCCACAACCGCAAACCAATCAACCGGCCCCATCAGCACTCCTCCCAATCAAACTGCGCCGTGTGGCCCTGGGCCCCGGCCATCCATTCGCGGGCAAAACGCCCGAGCCCTTCGCGCACCTGCGCCACCGCACCTGCCGGCACCGCCGGCATGGCAACGTGAGACGCCGCGCAGGCCGTCTGCGCCATGGCCAGCAGATCATCCTCGGCACCGCTACCGCCGCTCCACAGGTCAGCCTCGAAACATTCGACGATCCGTTCGGCCTGAAGCAGTTCGACAATCGCCGCATCGGGCACGCCCGCGCGCTTGGCACTGGCATGGCCCGCGGCCTTGGCCAGTTCCAGCAGATCTTCGGGATGATGCCCGGCGGCAACCATGCCCCAGAACCCGCGATCCAGCGCAAAGGCCCGCTCGACGAACCAGTGCACCGCATCGTGCGGAACCGGCCCTTTTTGCGACAGCGTGGTGTCTGCGCGGGTGCCGTCAGCGCGGGTAATCGCGATGGCATCGCTGCCCCGCCCCTTGGTGATCACGATCTTCATGCGCGCCGCAGTAGCGAAAACCGCGCAACAGGTGTAGGGGCCCCGTCCCATGGCACTCGAAATCCCGTCGCAGCGCAAGATCGGCATGGTCAGCCTTGGCTGTCCCAAGGCATTGGTCGATTCAGAACGCATCCTCACCCGCCTGCGCGCAGATGGCTATGCCATGTCCGCCGACTATGCCGGCGCCGACGTGGTGCTGGTCAACACCTGCGGCTTCCTGGACAGCGCGAAAGAGGAAAGCCTCTCCGCGATCGGCGAGGCGATTGCCGAAAACGGCCGCGTGATCGTGACCGGGTGCATGGGCAACGAAGCCGAGGCGATCCGCGCCCGCTTCCCCGATGTGCTGGCGGTGACCGGCGCGCATCAGTACGAAGCCGTGGTCGAAGCCGTCCACGAAGCCGCCCCGCCCAGCCAGGGCCCGTTCGTCGACCTGATCCCCCAGCCGTCCGACGCCGACATCAAGCTGACTCCGCGCCATTACAGCTATCTCAAGATTTCCGAGGGCTGCAACCACGCCTGCGCGTTCTGTATCATCCCGCAGCTGCGCGGCAAGCTGGCCAGTCGGCGGATCGATGCCGTGCTGCGCGAGGCCGAAAAACTGGTGACCGCGGGAACGAAGGAACTGCTGGTAATCAGCCAGGATACCTCGGCCTACGGCGTCGACATCCGGCATGAGGAACGCATGTGGAAGGACCGCTCCCTGCGCGCCCACATGACCGATCTCGCCCGTGAACTGGGCCAGCTGCGCACGCCCCAGGGCGAAACCCCGTGGGTGCGGCTGCACTACGTCTATCCCTATCCGCATGTCGATGCGGTGATCCCGCTGATGGCCGAAGGACTGATCACGCCCTATCTCGACATTCCCTTCCAGCACGCCGCGCCCTCGGTGCTCAAGGCGATGAAGCGCCCGGCCAACGAAGCCAAGGTGCTCGAACGGATCAAGGCCTGGCGCGAAGTGTGCCCCGACATCGCGATCCGCTCGTCCTTCGTGGTCGGCTTCCCCGGCGAAACCGAAGCCGATTTCCAGTATCTGCTCGACTGGCTCGATGAAGCCCAGCTCGACCGGGTCGGCGCGTTCCGCTTCGAACCCGTGGCGGGGGCTGCGGCCAATGACCTGCCGGGGCAAGTGCCCGAAGCGGTCAAGGAAGAACGCTACGCCCGGATCATGGAAAAGACCGAGGCAATCAGCGCGGCCAAGCTGCAAGCCAAGGTCGGCCGCACGATCCGCGCGATCATCGATGAAGTCGGCGAAGCAGACGAGGACGGCGACATCGGCGCGACCGGGCGGTCAGAGGCCGATGCCCCGGAAATCGACGGTGCGGTTTACCTGCGCAACGTGCCCGCCGGGACCAAGGCCGGGGACTTTGTCGACGTTCTGGTTGAAGAGGCGGACGCCCACGACCTGTTCGGGGTGATCGCCCCGCGCTGAACGACCGCCGCGCAAAACGAACAAGGGCCGCGGATGGTCATACCACCCGCAGCCCTTGCCAGTCTCGGCATCCTCCCAATTGGGTCGCACTAATCGGGCGACCTGCCGTCCTGTTTGAAATCAATCTCGTAGCTGCAAACCGCCCCCGTCGGTCTTTGCAGAATGCCCACTCATCCCCGGGAATTATTTCCCTTGATGGAACTATAGTTCCTTGAACGAAACGCCACAATCAGGGCGTTTCCGGGTGTGCTTCATGCCCCCAACTTTTTCGAAATCCTAGCTTTAAATATACGGTCTAGACGACTGGAGCTAGGGCTTTCACAAGAGGAACTGGCCCATCGGGTCGGGGTCGATGTGCGCTATCTGGGCGGGATCGAACGCCGCCAGGAAAACCCCTCGCTCAAGATCATCATCGCCCTTGCCATCGCGCTCGGACAGACGCCGGCAGAGCTGCTGACCGGCTGAGCCCCGCCCGCTCCGGCGGCCCTGCGCGCAATTTCCTTGCGTTTTTTCGCAACGCAGCATAAAGCGCCTGCAATCGAACGGCTCGCGGAAACCCTTTCCGCCAGAGACCGGGCAGCGTGAGGTTCGCGTTTCAACGCAGAACTTGCCCCGGACGTCCGCTCGATCAGAACCTGAAGCCGCCTTTTTCACGCAGGGTCGCATCGAAACGAGCCCTTGCTTCGTATCGGTTGCGCTGTCGCGTCCCCGGTGCGCCGCTTCATTTGAAAGAATTTCCATGTCCTATTTTTCCGACCTTGGCCTGGCCGAGCCCCTGCTGCGCGCACTTGAGGCCAAGGGCTATGCCGATCCCACCCCGATCCAGCAGCAGGCGATCCCCGCACTGCTGCAGGGCCGCGACATTCTGGGCATCGCCCAGACCGGCACCGGCAAGACCGCCGCGTTCTCGCTGCCTTCGCTCCACCGCCTGGCCGCCGATCCCAAGGCGCGCAGCAATGCCGCCTGCCGGATGCTGGTGCTTTCCCCCACGCGCGAGCTGGCCGCCCAGATCGCTGAAAACATGCGCGGCTATGCCAAGTTCCTGAACCTTTCGGTCCAGTGCGTGTTCGGCGGCATCCCGGTGGGCAAGCAGGCCCGCGCGCTGGTGCCGGGCTGCGACGTCCTCGTCGCCACGCCGGGCCGCCTGCTCGACCTGATCGACCAGCGCGCGCTGACGCTGCGCAATGTCGAAATCTTCGTGCTCGACGAGGCCGACCAGATGATGGACCTCGGCTTTATCGTGCCCTTGAAGCGGGTTGCCAACCTGCTGCCCAAGGAACGCCAGAGCCTGTTCTTCTCGGCCACCATGCCCAAGGCGATCGCTGATCTTGGCAAGCAGTTCATCCACAACCCGGTGCGCGTCGAAGTGGCGCCGCAATCGACCACGGCCGAGCGCGTCGACCAGTTCGTCACCCACCTCAACCAGGGTGAAAAGCAGGCGCTGCTCACGATCAAGTTGCGCGACGGGCTGGCCCAGCAGGACGGCCAGAGCGCAATCGACCGCGCGCTGGTGTTCACCCGCACCAAGCACGGCGCGGACCGCGTGGTGCGCCACCTGAACGCTGCCGGGGTCAACTCTGCGGCAATCCACGGCAACAAGAGCCAGGCCCAGCGCACCGCCGCGCTGCTCGCTTTCCGCAAGGGTTCGACCCCCGTGCTCGTCGCCACCGACATTGCCGCGCGTGGGATCGACGTGACCGGCGTGAGCCACGTGTTCAACTTTGAAATGCCCAACGTGCCCGAACAGTACGTTCACCGCATCGGCCGCACCGCGCGCGCCGGCGCCGACGGGATCGCGATCAGCTTTGTCGCGCCCGACGAAAAGCCGTACCTGCGCGATATCGAACGGCTGACCGGCGTGAAGCTCATGCCGATGTCGCTTCCTGACGAATTCCAGAAGGAAGCCGCGCGTCTGCCGGCGCCCACCCGCAAGCCGGCCGAGGCCGAACAGGATGCCCGCCGCGAAGCACGCGATGCGCGCGGTCGGGGCGGCGCTGGCGCACGCGGCGCAGGCCGGGGTCAGGGCCGCGGCGAAGGTCGTGGCGGCGAAGGTCGCCGTGATGGCCAGTCGCCCAACAAGAACCGCGCCAATGGCGGCCAGGGCCGCGATGGCCGGAGCCGCGATGCGCACCTGCGGATGGACCGCGATGGCGCGCCGCGCGGTCCCGTTTTCAACCCGCTGGCTGCCGAGGAACGCGAAGCCCGCCAGTTCGGCCACATGCCGCGCACCGACGCACGTCCCGACGCGCGGCGCGACGAACCCCGCCGCGATGGCGGGCAGCGAGGCGGTGAACGCCGCAGCGACGGCCGCGGCGAACGCCGTGACGGCCAGGCGACGCGCCGCGATGGGCAAGCTCCCCGCCGCGACGGGCAGGGCCCGCGCCGCGATGGCCGCCCCGGCGGCAACAACCCGCAGCGCCGCACCCACGGTCCGCGCGGCTAAGACGATCTGGCCCACCGGCGGCGCCTGTCTTTGACATGGGCGCCGCCGGGGCTAGGCTCCCGGCCTCTGATCGGGAGAAACCCATGCGCGTGCCCAAGATCCCGCTGCTGATCCTGCTGGCGCTGGCCGCCTGCAGCCGCCAGCCGCTCACCCCGCAGCAAAGCGCGGTGCTCCAGCCTGCCGACGCGCGGCTGGCGAAACTTTACGAAAATTCGTGCAAGGCCTGCCACACGGTTGCCGGCAGCGGCGCGCCGTTGGCCGGGGATCGCACCGTGTGGGATCCGCGCTGGGCGAAAGGCGAAGATGTCTTGCTGAGCGAAGCCCAGGTCGGCTTCGGCGCGATGCCGGCGGGCGGAGCCTGTGCTGCGTGTTCGGACCAGGATCTGGCCGCGCTGATCCGCTTCATGGCCGGGCGCGGCGGATAAACGCCGCGCCCGGTCACGTCATTTTCAGAACATCCGGGTGAGGACGTAGAACACCGCACCCACCGCCGCACTGGCGGGAATGGTGATGAACCATGCGGTCACCACGCGGCCCGCCACGCCCCAGCGCACAGCGCTGGCCTTGCGGGCAGCGCCGGTGCCGATCACCGAACCGGTGATCGCGTGGGTGGTCGAAACCGGGATGCCCATCATGCTGGCCCCGAACACCACGACCGAACCCGCGGTCGAAGCGCAGAAGCCGGTGTGATGGTTGAGCTTGGTGATCTTGGTGCCCATCGTCTTGATGATCTTCCAGCCACCCGACATCGTCCCCAGCGACATCGCCGAATAGCACGCGATCACGACCCATTCGGGGGTCTTGAAATCACCGGTCAGGTGCCCGGTCGAATAGAGCAGGACCGTGATGATCCCCATCGTCTTCTGGGCATCGTTGCCGCCGTGGCTGATCGAGTAGGCCGCGCTGGAAACCAGATGCAGCGTCTTGAACACGCCTTCGGCGCGGCGCGGCTGAAAGCCCCGGAACAGCCAGCTGGTCAGCAGCACCATGGCCATCGCCAGGGCAAAGCCGATCATCGGTGACAGGAAGATCGCGATGATCGTCTCGATCGTCTTCTTGCTTTCCACTGCATCAAGCCCGGCGTGGGCGATGCCCGCACCCAAGAGGCCGCCCAGCAGGGCGTGGCTGGAGGACGAAGGGATGCCCTTGATCCAGGTTAGCACGTTCCAGAACATCGCCCCCACCAGCGCGCCGAAGACGACGCCCGGGGTGACCATATCCTTGTTGATGATGCCCTTGCCGATGGTGTCGGCAACGTGCAGCCCCATGATCCAGTAAGCCGCGAAGTTGCCGAACGCAGCAAACACGACAGCCCAGATCGGTGAAAGCAGCCGGGTCGAAACCACGGTCGCGATGGAATTGGCCGCATCGTGCAGGCCGTTGAGAAAGTCGAACGCCAGGGCGACCAGGATCAGGCCAACCAGTAGCGGATAGGCAAGCTCGTGCATTGCCGTGTTCCTTTATCCAGCCGCCTGTCAGGCGTGGTCGATCACCAGGCTGTCGATTTCGTTGGCGACGTCCTCGAAGGCATCGGCGATGCGCTCAAGGTGCTTGTAGATCTCGCGGCTGACCATGAAGGCCAGCGGATCGGACTTGGCCTTCTGCGCCAGGAACGCGGCCTTCATGCCGGCGTCGTGCAGACCATCGACCTGCCCTTCAAGCTGGACGATACGCCCCGTCAACTCGTGCAGACGGTGGCCGTTGCGCTCAACATCGCGCAGCAGCGGCAGGGCTTCGGCGATCAGACGGCTGGCATCGAGCGTCAGCAGCGCGATATCCTTCATCTGCGGATCGAAGCTGGCGACTTCGAACAGCTCGATCGCGGTGGCGGTGGCGTTCATTTCGTCGACGGTATCGTCCATCGCCCCGATCAGCGAGGTGATTGCCCCGCGATCAAACGGCGCGAGGAAGGTCTGGCGCACTTCGTGCAGCGTTTCGCGGATCACTTCGTCGCAGGCGTGTTCGCGGTCGTGGATGGTGCGCAGGTGCGCGCCGCGATCGCCTTCGCCCGACGTCAGCTTGACGAGCGCTTCGGCCGCTTCGCCCATCTTGGCGGCGTGCCGTTCGAACAGGACGTAAAAATCGCCCGACTTAGGCAGCAGGCGCTGAAACCAACCGAACATGAGTGCATTCCCCCTCAAATTGCGCGGCCCCTATGGCACTGGCCCAAGGGATTGGCCATTGCGTTGTTTGCAACCGCCCGCGCCTGTCCACAGTTCCCCCATGGCGGCGCGCCTGCTCAATGCAGGCTGGAATCGAGCGGGCGCACGTAAATCCGTGTGACCACGGGAAATTGCCGGGCCACGGCTTGTTCGATGTCGCGTACGGTCTGTTCCACCTCGCGGGCGGTGATCGCATCGTCGAAGTCGGCGCTGATCACGCTGACCACCATGTCGGGCGCCTGGTGGACGGTCAGCACCTCGTGGACCGCGATCACCCCGGCATGGCCCGCCGCACAGGCGCGAATCGCCTCGACCAGCTCGGGATCGGCACTTTCACCAATCAGCAGGCCCTTGGCCTCGATCAGCAGCATCACCGCGATCGCCCCCAGCACCAGCCCGATCAGCACCGAGGCCAGCCCATCCCACAGCGGATTGCCGGTAAGCACCGCCAGCGCGATGCCGCCCCCGGCAATCGCCAGCCCGGCCAGCGCGCCCGCATTTTCCAGCAGGACGATCAGGGTCGGCGCATCCTTGGTATCCATCAGCGCACGCAGCACCGACTTGCTGCCCCGCGCGCGGTTGAATTCGCGCAGCGCCTCCCAGGTCGACCAGCCTTCGAGCACGGCGGCAAGCGCCAGCACAGCAAAAGCAATCGCAATGTCCTTGGTCGGCTCGGGGTGCAGGATGTGCAGCACCCCTTCGTAGAGCGAGACCCCGGCCCCGAGCGAGAACACCAGGATCGCGACCACGAAGCTCCAGAAATACAGCTCGCGCCCATAGCCCAGCGGATGCTGGCCATCGGCCGCCTTGCGGCTGCGGCGGCTGCCGTGGAGCAGCAGCACGTGGTTGGTGGAATCGACGAGGCTATGAACCCCTTCGGTAATCATCGCCGATGATCCCGTCAGCGCGGCGGCGGCAAATTTGGCCGCCGCAATCCCGAGATTGGCGGCCAGCGCCGTGACGATCACCCGGGTAGAACCGTGTCCGGCCATGCGCGTCTCCCTCCTGTCATCCGCAAACCTACGCGCTTGCACGGTGGCTGCAAGGGACTAGGCTTGCAGCGATGAACCGCCTGATTTGCGCCATTACTGCCGCCCTGCTGCCGCTTGCCCCGCTCCACGCGCAGGAACTGGCGCCCGATGAAGTCAGCGCGATCGATGCTCTGGTCACCAAGACCCTGCACGACAGCGGGGTGCCCGCTGCCGAAATCGCGGTGGTGCGCGGCGGCGAAGTCGTGCTCGAACGCGGCTGGGGCAAGCCATCGGACACGATTGCCGATGCCGATCCGCAATTGCCGTTCCAGATCGCGTCGAATTCCAAGCAGTTCCTCGCCGCGCTGATGCTGCTGCTTGAGGATGACGGCAAGCTCAGCCTCGATGACACAGTGGCGAAATGGCTGCCCGGGGTCACCGATGCCGATCGGATGACCCTGCGTCAGTTGCTGTCCCACACCGCCGGGCTGCAGGATTTCTGGCCCCAGGACTATGCCTTCGCGGCGATGGAGCAGCCGGTCGCCCCGGCGCAGATCGTTTCGCGCTGGGGTACGCGGGCGCTCGATTACCCGCCCGGCACACGCTGGCAGTATTCAAACACGGGCTATGTCGTGGCCGGGATGATCGCTGAAAAGGCTGGCGGCGCGCCGCTGTGGCAGCAGTTTGAAGAGCGCCTGTTCAAGCCGCTTGGCATCCATCCCTACCCGCTTGATGCCACCAACGGCGCGGGCTTTCCGCAAGGCTACCACCGCTTTGCTCTGGGCCCGGTGCGCGCTGCCACCCCGCCCGCGCCAGGCTGGCTGTGGGCCGCGGGCGAAATCGCGATGAACGCCGGCGAACTGGCCGAATGGGACATCGCCCGGATGAACCGCACCCTGCTTCCCGCCGCCGACTGGGAGGAAATGGAACGCCCGGTCCGGCTCGCCGATGGGACCAGCAACGGCTATGGCCTGGGCATCTACAACCGCACCGCAGGCGGGCGCCGGGTGATCGACCATGGCGGAGAATCGGTGGGATTCCTCTCGCAAAACACCGTCTGGCCTGATGACCGGGTGGCCATCGTGGTGCTGACCAATGCGGACTTTTCAGGCACGACAGCCGCGCTGACCAGCGGCATCGCCGAGATCGTCATGCCCCGCGCCGCCGAAGCCCAGACCAGCGAGGCTCCGCGCACCGAGGACGCGCGCCTCGCCGCCGCCGCGCTGCTCGGCGGCAAGATCGACCCGGCGCAGTTCACCGACAATGCCCGCTATTACTTCACGGCCCAGGTGCTGGCCGATTACCGCGCCAGCCTTGCCCCGCTCGGCCCCTTGAAAGCGATCCAGCCCGCCCGGCCGCCCCGCCTGCGCGGCGGCTTCGTCAACCGGGTGTTCAAGCTGACTTTCGCCAAGCGCAGCCTCACGCTCAGCACCTATGCCGAACCGGGTGAGCACGGCCGCTGGGAACAGTTCCTGATCGGGGAATAAACGCTCAGAGCCAGCCGATCCGGCGGAAGCGCAGATAGAGCCCGCCGCAGACCAGCAGGATCACGCTCCACACCGCCGGATAGCCCCAGGCCTTGTGCAGTTCGGGCATGTAATCGAAGTTCATGCCGTAAATCCCGGCAATCGCGGTCGGCACGGCCAGGATCGCGGCCCAGGCGGCCAGTTGACGGGTCATGTCGCCCTGGCGGTGCTGTTCGAGCAGGGCGGCGGTCTCCACCACGCTGGCCAACGTATCCTTGAGGCTGGCGACCCGCGCCATGGTCCGGCGCACATGATCGAGCACATCGCGGAACCAGATCCGCGCGCCCGGGTCGATCACCGGCAGGTCGGTGATCGCCAGCCGCTCGCAGACCTCTTCCATCGGCCCGGCGATCCGCTGAAACCGGCGGAACTGGCGGCGCAGGCGGAAGATGCGGCGGATGGTCGAGGGTTCGGGGAAGGCGTCGATCGCGCGCTCCTCGATCGCCTGCACGGCTTCCTCCAGCCGCTCAAGGATCGGCTGATAGCCATCGACCACGAAATCGAGGATCGCATGGGCGACATAGTCGGGCCCTTCGGCCAGCCGTTCGGCATCGCTTTCCAGCCGCTGGCGCAGCCGGTCATGCGCGCGGGTCGATCCCATCCGCACCGTGACCACGAAATCATTGCCCAGGAAGATCGCGGTCTGGCCGTAGCTGATGTTCTCGCCATCGGCGATCGCGGCGGTGCGGGTCACGATGAACAGTTGCCGCCCATAGAGATCGATCTTGGGCATCTGCTGGGGATTGAGCGCATCTTCCACCGCGAGGGGATGCAGCGCGAACTGGGTGCGCACGGCCTCCATCTCGGTCGCGGTGGGATCGGCCAGCCCGACCCAGTCGAACCCGCGTTCGGGCAGCAAGGTGCGCTCGGCTCCGTCGATCGGCAGATGGGGGTCACGAAGTTGGCCGCCGGCATAACGGCGCGAAGCAATGATCGGCATTGCCTTGGTCTGGCAAATGCCCATGATGCTGGCAATCCCGCTTGCAGTCAGCTAGGTTGCGACGCGAAACTTATAACAATGTCAATATTTGGGAGAAGTCGGACAATGAACGCACTGTCGCCTGTGGAGGAATGCCTCGACATGATCATCGTCGGGGCCGGGCTTTCCGGCATCGGCATGGCGGTTCACCTGCGCCAGGATTGCCCGGGCAAGACCTTTGCGATCCTTGATCGGCGCGAGCAGCTGGGCGGCACCTGGGATCTGTTCCGTTATCCCGGGATCCGTTCGGACAGCGACATGCACACCCTGGGCTTCGCCTTTGCGCCGTGGAAGCACGAAAAGTCGATCGCCGATGGTCCCTCGATTCTCAACTATTTGGACGAGATCACCGACGAGCACGATCTGCGCTCGCACATGCGCTTTGGCCAGAAGGTCATCAGCGCCGACTGGGATAGCGATGCCGCGCGCTGGGTGGTGACCACCGAAGCCGCCGACGGCACCCGCCAGCGCGTGCTCGGGCGGTTCCTGTTCCTCGGCTCGGGCTATTATGACTACGACGATCCCTATGATGCTGGCTTCAAGGGCCGGAGCAAGTTCAAGGGCACGATCATCCACCCGCAGTTCTGGCCCGAAGATTTCGACTACACCGGCAAGAAGGTGGTGGTGATCGGTTCGGGCGCCACTGCGGTGACCATCGTCCCGTCGATGGCCAAGGCCGGCGCGGGCCATGTCACCATGCTCCAGCGCACCCCGACCTGGATGGTCAGCCGCCCGGCGCGCGATAAATTCGCCAACACCCTGCGCAAGTTCCTGCCCGAAAAGGTGGCCTATGCCCTGACCCGCGCGAAGAACATCTTCATGCAGGATCTGGTCTACAAGCGCGCCCGCGCCAACCCGGACAAGGTCAAGCAGTTCCTCGAAGGCCAGCTGCGCGAAAACCTTGGCCCCAACTATTCTGAAGCGGATTTCACCCCACCCTACAACCCATGGGAACAGCGCCTGTGCCTGGTGCCCGATGCCGATTTCTTCACCGCGATCAACGAGGGCAAGGCCTCGGTCGTCACCGACCACATCGACAGCTTCGATGCCACCGGGATCAAGCTCAAGTCGGGCGAACACATCGATGCCGACGTGATCGTCACCGCCACCGGCCTCAAGATGGTCTTTGCCGGCAAGATCGCGGTCAGCGTCGATGGCAAGCCGGTCGATTTCAGCCAGCACTATTTCTACCGCAACTGCATGTTCTCGAACGTGCCCAACATGGCCGGGGTGTTTGGCTACCTCAACGCCAGCTGGACGCTGCGGGTGGACATCATCGGCGATTACCTGACCCGGCTGATCAACGCGATGGATGCCAACAAGGTGCAGGTCGCCACGCCGGCCATGCCCGCCGGCAGCGAACCCGAAGTCGATGACATCTTCGACTTCTCGTCGGGCTACATCCAGCGTGGCAAGGACCAGATGCCGCGCAACGCGGCAAGCCTGCCGTGGCGGCTCAACCAGGACTATCGCCGTGACCGGCAGGACATGCGCCACGCCCCGATCGACGATGGGGTGATGCAGTTCGCCCGGGCGCGGAGCAAGGTGGGGGCGTAACTGCGCCTTCCCCCTGCGCGCCGCAGCGGCTAAGCCCGGCTCATGGCTGATTCATCACGCATCTGGACCGCTGCCCTGATCGTCGTCGGAGACGAAATCCTCTCGGGCCGCACGCAGGACAAGAACATCGCCCAGGTCGCAATCTGGCTGGGCGTGCAGGGCATTCGCCTTGCCGAAGTGCGGGTCGTGCCCGATGTGACCGAGTGCATCGTCGAGGCGGTCAACCAGCTGCGGGCGCGCAACGACTATCTGTTCACCACCGGCGGGATCGGGCCGACCCACGATGACATCACTGTCGATGCCGTGGCCGAGGCGCTGGGCGTGGGCGTGGTGATCCATCCCGAAGCCCGCGCGATCCTTGAACGTTATTACGAAACGCGCGGCGGGCTCAACGAGGCGCGGCTGCGCATGGCCCGAGTGCCCGATGGGGCGGACCTGATCCCCAACCGCATGTCGGGCGCCCCCGGGATCCAGATCGGCAACCTGTTCCTGATGGCGGGCGTGCCCTCGATCACGGCCGGGATGCTCGATGCGCTGACCGGCACGCTCGAAGGCGGGCTTCCGCTGCTCTCGCAAACGCTGGGGTCGTGGGTTGCCGAAAGCGAAATCGCCGACCTGCTGCGCGAAACCGAAAAGGCCCATGAAGGCTGCGCGATCGGCAGCTATCCCTTCTTCCGCGAAGGCCGGGTTGGCGCGAACTTCGTGGTGCGGTCGACCGACAATGCCGTGATCGAAGCAGTGATGGCCGCGCTCAGCACTGGTCTTGCCGCGCTGGGGCGCGATGCGGTGCCGGGTGGGATCTAGCCGCGCTGCGCCGGGCCTTGCGGCCCTAGCGCTGACGCTCACCGCCTGCACGCCGGCCCTGCCGCGCTTCGAAGCCGCGCTGGCCGCCAATGACAGCGCCACGGCGGCGCTGCGCCAATGGTGCGCCGCACGGCAGATCGCCGATCCCGCCGCCATCCGCGCCATGCCTGCCCCGGGTGAGGGTGCCCCGCCCCCGGCCGATGCCGCCACCTTGCTGCAGGTCGAGACGCCAGCCGCGCTGGGCTATCGCCACGTCCGGCTGAGTTGCGGCGCTGCGGTGCTATCAGAGGCGCACAACTGGTATGTCCCCGCCCGGCTGACCGCGCCGATGAACGCCGCGCTGGCCAGCACCGACACCCCGTTCGGCACAGTGGCCGCGCCGCTGCATTTCACGCGCGAGCGGCTGGCCAGCCAGCACGGAGCCGGAGCAGGCTGCCCGGCGGGCACCATCCTGACCCACCGCGCGCTGCTGCGCCTGCCCGATGGCGCGCCGCTGGCGCTGGTGGTGGAATGCTATACCCGCGCCAACCTGCAGCGCCGATCAGCAGCCTGAAACCCAGCAGCCTGAAACGAAAAGGGCCGGAGGTTTCCCCCCGGCCCCTTCTGTCTCGCTGGCAGAACGCTTAGGCGCCCTGAACCTCGCCGAGGTCGATCTTCAGGCCCGGGCCCATCGACGACGACAGGCCGACCTTGCGGACGTACTTGCCCTTGGCGCCAGCCGGCTTCGACTTGACGACCGCATCGACGAAGGCTTCGAAGTTGGCCTTGAGCGCTTCGTTCGAGAACGACATCTTGCCGATCCCGCCGTGGATGATCCCGGCCTTTTCGACGCGAAATTCGATCTGACCGCCCTTGGCAGCCTTGACCGCTTCGGCGACGTTCGGGGTCACGGTGCCCAGCTTCGGGTTCGGCATCAGGCCCTTGGGGCCCAGCACCTTGCCGAGACGGCCGACCACACCCATCATGTCCGGCGTGGCGATCACGCGGCCATAATCGAGGTTACCAGCCTGCATGTCTTCGAGCAGGTCTTCGGCGCCAACCTTGTCGGCACCGGCGGCCAGCGCGGCTTCAGCCTTGTCGCCACGTGCGAACACGGCAACCTTGACGTCCTTGCCGGTGCCCGAGGGCAGCACGACCATCCCGCGGACCATCTGGTCGGCGTGACGCGGATCGACGCCCAGGTTCAGCGAAACTTCGAGGCTTTCGTCGAACTTGGTGGTCTTGAGATCCTTGAGCAGCTGGATTGCGGCGTCAACGCCGTAGTGCTGCTGGTTGTCGCCCAGCTTGGCGACGAGCGACTTCTGCTTCTTGGTCTGCTTCGTCATGTCTTAGCCCTCCACGACCTGCAGGCCCATCGAACGCGCGGAGCCTTCGATGATCTTGGTCGCCTGTTCGATGTCGTTGGCGTTGAGGTCGGCAAACTTGGTCTGCGCGATTTCAGCCAGCTTCGAGCGAGCGATGGTTCCCGCCGAAACCTTGCCCGGCTCCTTCGAGCCCGACTTGAGGTTGGCAGCCTTCTTGA
>CALKVF010000091.1 GCA_937996535.1 uncultured Novosphingobium sp.
AACCAGTCCTAATAACTCTGATCATGCTTGATGAATCCCACCATCAATGACAGCCCTGCTGTCGCCGATGAGGACGATATCAGCCAGAGACGCCTAAGAAGTGCATCGATTAAAAACCGTTTCCGCCTGCTTTATTGCTTGGTGGCCATAGCGTCAGTGCCCCACCCGATCCCATCTCGAACTCGGCCGTGAAACCTGACAGCGCCGATGGTACTAACGCTCAAGCGTTGGAAGAGTAGGACGTCGCCAGGCATTATGGCAGGCGGGCAACGGTTTAAAAAAAACCCATTCACATGTCAGGGCCTTTAGGCCTGCGCTTAAAGGGCCTTGATGGCCCTTTTCGTGTTTCTGCAGGACTTGTTCTGCAGGTTTTAAGCCCCACATGGGGCATGGTGACGCGGGGTGGAGCAGCCCGGTAGCTCGTCAGGCTCATAACCTGAAGGTCGTAGGTTCAAATCCTACCCCCGCAACCAGCTAAGCATTTGAAAATAAAAGAAAAATACAAAGCCTCCTTCGGGGGGCTTTTTGCGTTTTAGCCCCGCTGTAAGCACTGTGGAAGCAAGAAGGGGCGTAAACTTGCGTAGTTTATTGAAATACAATGATTTAATTGGCCATTCAGAGGCGCCGAGTGGGCCTGAATGGCAGGAACCTGCCGCATTTCACGAGGCGCTGGCTTTTCATATGATGCGCCATGGCGAGAGCTATTTGTTTCTTTGCAGGGCAATCACTCAGCCTGGCGAAACGTTCAATAGGACGACCTTAAGATCATGGCTTGCCGGCGATAAGGCTCCGCGAAGCGTGATCAGCTTCAACGTGCTGGGGCGTATCGAGCGCCGTTATGGTTTGCCGGAGGGATATTTCCGCTCGAAACTCCCGAACCAAAACCGTGCACCTACAGGAATATATCTGCGCGGGGTCGATCCGTCAGAGCGAAGGCGGCTCGCATGGCATCTCCCGATTGATTTCAACCAGAGATCGGCAAAGGAGCGCCGCGAGATACTCGAATGGGTGCGCACTCATATCATTTCGGGTTCCACAGATTACCGTCGCTTTCAGAGTGAGGCCTCCAAAAATCGGTATGCCATTCGTTTCCCCGCACTGGCAGCCGGGAAAATACGCAGGGGACCTGGGGGGGTAATTAGTGCTCTGGACTGTCTGACGGATAGTTCTGCTGCATTGGTAGCAGGTCGGCTGCAGGCGGAAATGGAAGAGCTTGTTCGCTTTAAGACTGCTACGTTTACGGAGATCGGGCAGCAAAGGAATGGGGTTTGGGGCGAGGATACCGCGGCCCAGCGGATTGAACACCTAGGCCTCATGTTTGGTGCATTGGCCGCATCTCCGCACGGTCCTGTTTCAGGTTTTGGGGCGCCTATCGACGATATCAGTTTTGGCCATCTTATATTCCCTCGGGTGTGGGATTGGTATGTGCAGTGGCGCGAACGGAGGCGGGGCTTCTTAACCTCTTGGGAAGCCGATATGCTGCGTCTTGCGGCTTCCCTTACCCGCAGGGAGACTGGTTGGATTCGCCAGAATGCTGATTTGGGGGCTCGGTTAAAACCCATTCCACATTTGGTCTCGGAGCAAGACATCGCGAATGTCACTGCGAATTGGTCACATGCCTGTGATCGCATGCACGCGCATAGTTTAGCCCGATGCAAAGAGGTCGAGCGCGTTGCCAAGGTGCACCGAGATCCATTTGAGCCAATTTTGCCTATCCTGAAGTCCGAGAGCCCCGTGGCTGAGTATCGTAAGATCACGGAAGAGATTATTCGGACAATGCCAGATGCGAAGCGGTACCCGCGAGCAGCGGCTGAAGCAGTGCGCTCGTTCCTCATGCTGCGGCTCGGTTTACATCTAGGCGTGCGGCAGAAGAATCTTCGGCAATTGCTGTTTTGTTCGAAGGGGCGGGCACCAAAGTCTGAGCGGCAGTTGGAGGCGCTTAAGCGAGGCGAGCTTCGATGGAGTGATAGGGAACAGGGGTGGGAGGTTCTCATTCCAGCGGTTGCCTTCAAAAATGCCGGATCTTCGTTTTTTGCAGGACGGCCTCTTCGCTTGGTCCTGCCTGACCTCGGCGATCTTTATCGGCACATTGAGGACTACCTAAACTGTCATAGGCCTCTGCTTCTTTTACAAGCAGCCGACCCTGGCACCTTCTTCGTTAAGACTGTCAAAGTGACCAGTCAGGATCCGGAATATGACCAAACCACATTCTACTCAGCGTGGCGGCTGACTATCCAGCGTTACGGAATTTGGAATCCTTACACTCAGAGGGGAGTGGTCAAGGGTTTGCTCCCTCACGGGCCAAATAACGTACGCGACGTTCTGGCGACGCATATCTTGAAACAGACCGGTTCATACGAACAGGCTAGCTACGCCATCCAGGACACTCCGGAAACCGTGGCCAAGCACTACGGTCGCTTCTTGCCGCAAGATAAGGCTGCGCTTGCCGCCGAGACTTTGAATAAGGTTTGGAAGGCTGGTGTGAGTAGCCCTCGATTTCTGGACGCCTTCGATCGCGACGTGTTCTGGGCTAAACCTTGCCTGCCCTGTTTAGCTAGGTAAGTTGCTATCGAAAATCCACATGCAGGAGAGTGGTTGGTGAATGCAAATTGGTTGACGCTTGCAAGAGCTGCTGTGTCACTTGGCATCGCTCTGTCTGCGCAGGCGATTTTGGCAGAAGCGCCTTCTGCTGTCAGCCAGTCTGACGATCAGGCGGGGGCCAGCCTAGAGGCACAATTCCGCGACCCACCGAACGTCGCTCGCCCGCGTGTTTGGTGGCATTGGTTGAACGGAAACGTCACCGAACAGGGCATCACCAAAGACCTCGATTGGATGCAACGCGTTGGGATTGGCGGGTTGCAGAACTTCGACATCAATCTGTCCACACCGGTGATGGTCGAAAAGCGCCTAGCGTATATGACCCCGGAATGGAAAGCCGCGTTCCGTTTTGCCGCTGAACAAGCCGCCAAGCGCGGATTGGAGCTGGCTATCGCTGCATCACCTGGTTGGTCGGAAACAGGTGGGCCTTGGGTGCAACCGCAAGATGGGCTTAAAAAGCTGGTCTGGACCGAAACATTCGTGACCGGAGGGAGACCCATCAGCGCCAAATTAGCTGCGCCCTCCGATGTAGCCGGACCATTTCAGGATATGCCTGCCCTAGATGCAATTCCCGAACTAGGTGGCGGCAATGTAAAGGTTCCGCCGCGCTTCTATCGCGATATTGCCGTGCTGGCCGTGCCCGCAGGAAGCGCCACGCTGACCAGTCCGGTAGTGACGGATGGAGCAGGTCGGCTGTTGAATGGCGCTGCCTTGTTTGACGACAGTTTGAACACTTCGCTCGCGCTTCCTCGCGGCACTTCTGAGGCGCCAGCGACATTTGTCGTAACCTATCCAAATGCGGTTACGGTTCGCAGCGCAACCCTGCTGGTGCACGGCGCCAAGGGACTCTTTTCAGGAGTGACACTGGTTCCGCGCCTCGAAATAAGTGAGGATGGCAAGAGTTGGCACCCGCTGGCTGCGATCCCCGTAACCGAAGTTCCGACCACTATCAGCTTTGCACCGGTCACGGCGCGGATGTTCCGCGTAGTATTGCCCCCAGCGCCTCCGCCGCCCCCCGGCGATTCAGCACCGGGTATCGTTCCGCCGCCGTTCGTGACCAGCTTGATTGCGGCAGCGCAAGCTCCGCTTCAAATTGGCAAGTTCGCTCTATCCGGCGAAGTTCGGGTTGATCGCTTTGAAAGCAAGGCCGGCTTTGCGCTTGAACGCAACTACTTCGCCTTGGACCAAAGCGATCGAGACGCGCCGGCCATCGCGTTGACAGACGTCGTCGACCTGACTGACAAACTGCGGGATGATGGCACTCTCAACTGGACTCCGCCCAAAGGGAGCTGGCGAGTAATCCGGATCGGCGCGTCACTGTTGGGTACGACCAATCATCCCGCACCAGAGGAGGCCACCGGGCTGGAGGTGGACAAATTCGATGGTGCTGCAGTGGCGGCCTATCTAAATCACTACATCGGCATGTACCGCGATGCGGTCGGGGATGACCTGCTGGGGCAGCGGGGCGTGCGCGCGATTCTGACCGACAGTATTGAAGTGGGCGCGGCGAATTGGACGCCCAAAATGTTGGAGCAGTTTCGCATCTTGCGCGGCTATGATCCGAGACCTTGGATGCCTGTGCTGACAGGCGTGGTTGTCGGCTCCCGCGATCAGAGCGACAAGTTCCTCTATGATTGGCGCCGCACGCTGAGCGACCTGATTGCCTCGCAGCACTATGGCACGATTGCTCGGATTGCCCACGAGCGTGGCCTAAAGGTCTATGGCGAAGCGCTGGAGAATGGTCGCCCCTCGCTAGGTGATGACATGGCAATGCGAAGCCACGCGGACGTGCCAATGGCGGCGATGTGGACATTTGCGAGCCAGGCGGGCCCGATGCCCAGTTTCGTCGCCGACATTAAGGGCGCCGCATCGGTTGCTCATCTCTACGGTCAAAATCTCGTCGCTGCGGAATCGATGACGTCTGCACTGGCTTACTGGGCCTATTCCCCGCGAGACCTTCGCCGGATCATCGACCTCGAATTCGTCACAGGGGTCAATCGCCCGGTCATTCACACCTCGGTTCATTCGCCGATGGATGACAAAGAGCCGGGCCTGTCGCTTATGATTTTCGGACAGCACTTCAATCGACACGAAACCTGGGCTGAATTGGCGAAGCCTTGGATGGATTACATGGCGCGCAGTGCCTTGCTACTTCAGCGCGGCCGGTATGTCGCAGACGTGGCCTATTTCTATGGCGAGGAAGCACCGCTCACCGGTCTGTACGGAGAGAGGCTGGTTGGAGATGCCCCGCGCACCAACGCTTATGATTTCGTAAACAGCGATGCGCTGATGAACGTGCTGGCCAATGATGGTCCCGACATCGTTGCGCCAAGCGGCGCGCGTTATCGGGCTTTGTTTCTTGGCGGATCCTCGGATCATATGACGCTGGGCGCCCTGCAGCGGATTGCGGGGTTGGTGCAAGGTGGCGCGACCATCGTGGGCAAAGCACCCAAAACGTCACCCAGTCTGATGGGGAGCAACCAAAACGATGAGTGGCAGGCGCTGGTGTCTAGGCTTTGGCCTGGCTCTGGCGATACTCGCATCGGCAATGGCCGTGTCATTGCTGGCAATGACATCGAGGCAGCCCTGCGCACGATGGGTTTACTGCCCGACTTTTCTTTTGTGGGATCGCCTGGGGACGATGTGCCATTTGTTCACCGCCGCGATGGCGATGGCGATTACTACTTCCTTGTCAACCGCAATAGCCGAGCCACAAACGGCGAAGCACGCTTTCGCGTTAGTGGTAAAGCCCCCGAACTATGGCATGCCGATACCGGCGTCAGCGAACCGATAGGTTACCGGGTGGAAGGCGATATTACGGTTGTTCCGATTGCTCTTGCGGCCGAAGAGTCTGTATTTGTGGTATTTCGTAAGCCGGCGACTAGGCCTGCGTTGAAAGTCTTGCAGCCAGTCTTAACGCCAGTCGGAGCGCTGGATATGGGCTGGTCGGTTCAGTTTCAGCCGGGGCGCGGCGCGCCCGCCAGAGCCACGTTCGCAAAGCTTGCCCCGCTCGATGAACACAGTGCGCCAGGGATTAGGTTCTTCTCCGGCATAGCCACGTATTCTCGCAAATTCACGGCCCCTAGAGGTTGGAAGCCGGGCCGCCCCCTATGGGTTGACCTTGGCGAGGTGGGAGATCTTGCACAGGTCAGCGTAAACGGGGAAGATGTTGGAACGGTCTGGCATGCACCTTACCGGGTAAATGTCGCTAATGCGGCCAAACCGGGGGGCAATTTGCTCATCGTGCGTGTTGCCAACTTGTGGGTCAATCGCTTGATAGGTGATGCCCAAGCTGGTGCTGCCCAAGTGACATGGACCGCAATCCCAACCTACCTGAAGGAAGCCCCCTTGCGTCGTTCAGGCCTGATCGGACCGGTCACGCTGTTAGTGCCAGGCTCCAGATAATATGAACCGCACCGGGATTGCCGGAGGCCCTTACTCCTGAAAGGAAAAGTCTACCATGAGCAAGGCGACGAACACGTTGGCACCTGAGGTCGTGAGCGGGCAGTACGCGTAGTGGACTTGTAACGGTTTTGCGCCGGTCACCTATCGCGTTATGTCACCTTAGCATCGAACGCGAGTGGTCTGATGCCACCCAGATGTGAAGTCGTCTGCGGGTGTTGTAGAACCTGTTGATGTGCTGGAAGATGGCAGCCTCGGCTTGACGCCGCGTTGGCCAGCTCTGCCGCCAGATGAGTTCCGCCTTCAGGGATTTTAAGAAGGTCTCAACGGAGGCATCGTCATAACAATTGCCCTTGCCGCTCATAGATGGACGCAGGCCGTGAGCCCGCAGCGCCTTCTGATAGGCATAAGAGCAATATTGGCTACCGCGAATCAGATTGGGAAAGGCCGCCCGACGGTGGATTACGGAGGCGCACGGCCATGGCCAGTGCTCGGCTCGCCAGATTACTTCTTCATCCTGTCACTGACCACTCAGCCCACTACGCGGCGGCTACTGACCACCAAAGAACATGGGGTCCTTTGTGTGTCTCTAAAGAATTGGCCCTAGTTGAGGTTCGCCGAGGCGTTATGCTCGAAGAGCATAGCTAGTGCTCCGCCCTCCAGCGGCCTCTTTTTCCAATACCCTCAAAGCAATTAGCGCATCAATGTCACGAAGTGCGGTGTCCTGGGAGCATTTTGCGATTTGTGACCATTTTGATGAAGTCAGCTTTCCCTCGAAGCCATCCAGGAGTTTATTAAGCATCATCCGCTGCCGCTCGTTTAGCTGGGCGTCACGCATGGTTTCCCAGAACCGTGCTTTGGACAGCACGTTCCGCAGTTCGACCTCTGAACGACTAATCGCGCCGTCGAGGCAGTCCAGAAACCAAGCGAGCCATGCAGTAATATCGAGATCGCCCTTCTGGGTTTTCTCGAGAATGTCGTAGTAGGCTTTTCGGCGCTGCCGGATCTCGGCGGACATTGAATAGAACCGCTGCGAGCTGCCCTCGGAGCGCGCCAAGACCATGTCCGCGATGGCGCGGGCAATGCGGCCGTTACCATCGTCAAACGGATGGATGGTGACATACCAAAGGTGCGCAATTACCGCCTTGATTACCGGATCATATTCTTGAGCGTTTTCGAACCATTCCAAAAAGCGGTTCATCTCGTGGGTCAGTAATGCTGCGACCGGAGCCTGATAGTGTACCTTCTCCCTGCCGTACGGTCCTGACACGACCTGCATCGGCCCATCCTCATCCATACGCCACGCTCCGACGGTAATTCGGGTCATTCCGCTTCGGCCGGTCGGGAATAGTGCGGCGTGCCAACCAAAGAGGCGTTCGTCGGTTAATGGCTGGGCGAAGTTCTGTGTGGCATCGAGCAGCATCTCGACCACGCCTTCTACATTTCGGTCAGAATGTACCAAGCCGCCGATATCCATTCCAAGCCGGCGTGCGATCGAGGAGCGGACTTGATCACGATTTAGCTCTTCACCCTCAATTTCGCTCGATTTAAGCACGTCGTTGGTTAGCGTCGCGAGTATGGCTTCGCTGCGCCATTCAAACCCTAGGCCCTCCATTCGACCAATCAGCCGCCCCTGACGGTGGCGCACGGTAGCTAATGGTACGGAGAGCTCATCTTCGCGCCAACGAAACTTCGGCCATTCGGGCAACTGGTGAATGTAGCGCATATTCTCCGCATCCTTTGCGCCGATTATGCTCCTTTTTCTCCGCAGGGCAAGCTGTATTCACCGCAATTTATGCGGTGAAAAATAAGTGTAATCGCCGCAAGAAGGGGCTGGGGGTGGTTCTAATGTGGTTTCTCACACCCAAAACTCTTCCAAACTTTCAGGTTAAGGCGGAAAAACGAAGTGTCGGAGAAAGCATATAGCGGAGAGTTTTTACGTAGTTGAAATTGCGTCAAAAAACGGGGTTTAGGGTGTCGTGGCGTAGTCTATCGTGAAATAGCGCACTCTCATAACCTGAAGGTCGTAGGTTCAAATCCTACCCCCGCAACCAACAAAACCCATCACAATCCATTCGCAGCAGCTCCCTTCGGGGAGCTTTTTGCGTTTGTGCTGAGCGCACAACGCAAGCATAGCCCGCCTCTAAGTCGCACCCTTCAGGAGAACTTGCGTGAACGACACCACCAAGGCCACGCTTGCCAAAGTGCCGGCGCTGACCCTCGGGTTCTGGATCGTCAAAATTCTGGCAACGACGCTGGGTGAGACAGCAGGGGATGCCCTGACCATGAGCTGGTTCGGCGAAACCACCGACCAGCCGCTGTTTGAGGCCGGCCACTGGGGTTACCTATACGGCACGCTCATTCTAGCAGTGCCGTTGGTCCTGCTGGTGTTCACGCAGATTAAAGCGATGCGGTTCAATGTCTGGCTCTACTGGGCGACGATCATTGCCTCGACGACGGCTGGCACTACGCTTGCCGACTTTTGCACGCGCTTCCTCGGGGAGGGCACTGCGGAGAGCTATCTGCTGGGCTCGATCATCCTGCTCGGATGCGTGCTGGCTTCGTTGGCATTGTGGAAGCGCGTGATGGGCTCGATTGCGGTCGAAAGCGTCCATGAGCCCAAGGCCGAGACGTTTTACTGGATGACCATCACTTTCTCGCAGACGCTTGGCACCGCGCTTGGCGATTGGACTGCTGACACGACCTGGGGCGGTGAGCCGATTGGGTTTACGACGGGTGCGATCTTGTTCGGCGCACTGTTGCTCGTCGTTGCGCTGCTTTACTTCAAGACCACAATTTCCCGCGCAGTCCTGTTCTGGGCGGCCTTCATCCTTACCCGCCCGCTGGGGGCTACAGTCGGCGACCTGCTCGACAAGCCGATCGCCAAGGGCGGGCTTGATTTCAGCCGCCCGCTCGCGTCGATTGCGCTGCTTGCAGCGATAGGCGCCTGCTTGATTGCTTGGCCGCAGCGTGCAGCCAGAGCTGGCAACGGGCACTAAGAATGGATCGAGTAAAGCTCATGCGTTCTCGTTTGCGCTGCCTCGCCGTTGCTGCCGGCGTTATGTCACTTGCGTCGCCCGTCTGGGCAGGGCCGCCATTCCTGACGGATGACCCTGAACCGACCGAGACCGGCCACTGGGAAATCTATGGTCCGCTGATCGAAGGCGAGGGGCGCGGGTCTGACTTCGCAGGAACAAGCGGGGTTGAGATCAACTATGGTGCGGCGAATGACTTGCAGGTGACGCTCGGCCTGCCAGCCGCCTATGTGCACGATATGGCCGGCTGGCAGTGGAGTGGCGGTGATCTGGCCGTATCAGCCAAGTACCGTTTTTATCATGATGAGGCTAACGGCCTGCAAATCGCAGCCTTCCCAGGGGCAACCATTCCGACAGCCAGAAAGGGAATGGGCGCCGGCAAGGTCACCGGGTTCCTCCCGATCTGGTTTCAGAAGGACCGCGGGCGGTGGACAGTGTTTGGCGGGGGCGGCTACAATGTCAATCCGGGGGCTGGCAATCGCGATTTCTGGAGCGGCGGCATCGCAGTTTCCCGCCAATTCGGGGACAAGCTCATGCTGGGGCTGGAAGCTGACCGGCAGGATCGCGATGCGGTCGACGGCGAAGCCTCTACCAGCCTCGGTGTCGGAGGGATTCTGCAGCTCAAGGCGCCATTCCGCCTCCTGGCCAGTGCAGGCCCGACTTTTAGCGACGGAGGCGGCAAGGCTGGCTTCCATTTCTACGTTGCTCTGGGGCTGGGTTACTGACGATCACGAATGCTTGCAATGCGGCGGCCCGTCAGCAGGCTTTCATGAAAAATCGTTTTGATTGGATGCCTAACGCGGTATCGGGTCCGCCAAGGGGGCAGCCAATGCTTAGTTATCTTAAAGGTTCCATCCTGTTCGCCATCGTCTGCCTCGCGGCAGCCCTTGGCTTTGGCTGGTATCAGACCCACACCGCGGGCGGTGCGCTCGCCGCGCTGTGGTCGGTCGCCATTCTGGCGATCCTCGAAGTATCCCTGAGTTTCGATAACGCCGTGGTCAATGCCACCGTGCTCCAGACCATGGACGAGGTATGGCGCAAGCGCTTCCTCACCTGGGGCATGGTGATCGCGGTCTATGGGATGTTCATCCTGTTCCCGCTGCTGATCGTGGCACTGGCCGCCAACATCAGCCCGATCGCGGCGATCCACTTGTCGTTCAGCGATCCCCACCGCTACGAGGTGATCATCTCGTCGGCCCATGTCCCGATCGCAGGCTTCGGCGGCGCATTCCTCAGCATGGTCGGCCTCAAGTTCTTCTTCGATGAAGACAAGGACGTCCACTGGATCGCGGTGATCGAACGCTGGCTGACCCGGTTCTCCAGCCTGCCCTCGATCGAGATGGCGCTGGTGCTGCTGCTGGTCTGGAGCATTTCGCTGCAACTGCCGGTTGCCGAAGCCTACGGTTTCCTGGGGAGCGCGGTGCTGGGCATTGCCGCATTTATTGCGGTCGATGCGCTGGGCGTTGCGCTTGAGGCGCGCGAAGAACGGCTCAAGGCCGCCGGAGCGCTGGTCCGCTCGGGGCTGGGCGGGTTCATCTACCTCAACGTGCTCGACGCCTCGTTCAGCTTTGACGGGGTGATCGGGGCCTTCGCCATTTCCAACAACATGGTGATCATCGCGCTGGGCCTGTCGATCGGCGCGATGTTCGTCCGCTCGCTGACGGTCATGCTGGTGGACAAGGGCGCGCTGGCTGAATTCCGGTTCCTGGAACACGGCGCTTTCTGGGCGATCGTGGCATTGGGCGGGACCATGCTGGCCTCGGCCATTGTCGAAATTCCCGAAGCCTTCACCGGCCTGATCGGGGCGGTTTCGATCTTCCTCTCGATCGTCTGGTCGATCCGGCACCGGAAGCGGCACCCGGAATAAGCCACCGCCCAGCACGGAAACGCTCAATAGGCGCGGTCGTGAACCAGCACGCGCAGGGTGGCCAGCACGATCAGGACATCGCGCCACAGCGACCAGCCGTCGACATATTCGAGATCGGCGTCGAGCCGGCTTTCGAGGTCGGCCTCGTGATCGGTTGCCCCGCGCAGCCCGCGCACCTGGGCCAGCCCCGTCAGGCCGGGCTTGAGTGCGTGGCGCTGCCAGTATCTGAGGTCGACTTCCCAGAACAGCTTGTCCCCCGCCTGTGAGCCCAGGGCATGGGGGCGCGGACCGACGACTGACATTTCCCCCAGCAGCACGTTAACCAGCTGGGGCAGCTCATCGATGCTGGTGGCGCGGATGATCCTGCCGACCCGGGTGATGCGCGGATCCTCGCGCGTGACCGAGCGCAGCCCGGCGCGGTCGCCGCTGGCGGTGCGCATCGAGCGGAACTTGTACATCGCGAAGAAGCGGTTGCCGCGTCCGACCCGCCGCTGAACGAACAGCACCGGGCCGCGATCCTCGATCTTGATCGCCAGCATCACGGCGAGCAGGAGCGGGGACAGCAGGGTCAGCCCCAGCGCCGCCACCACGATGTCGAACAGCCGCTTGAACGCCCGTGCGCGCAGCCCCAGCGGCCCGATCGAAACGCGCAGCCAGCCGTGCCCCCCGCCGATCCGCGCGCCTAGTGCGCCAAGCCGGGCGACGCTGTCATCCAGCAGTTCGCCGGCAATGTTCGCGCCCTTGAGGATGATCGCCCAGGCCGCGCGGCGTTCGGGCGGGCAGGTGATCACCACCCGGTCGACCGAGTGAAGGAGCGTGCCGATGCGGTGCAGCGCCTGGGGATCATCGAGCGCCGGGGTGAGGCCATAGTCAGCCAGCACCACTCTGCGGATGCCGGGCAGGCTCACCGCCGGGCCGCCATCGTCGATCAGCAATTCGTTGATCACCGCCCGCCCGCAGCGCCAGGCCACAAAGCGGCGCATGATGAGCCGGGTCCAGCCCTGTGCGAGCATGGCCAGCATGCACCCCGCCGCTGAACGCCACGCGCGAGAATTCCGCGCTCGACTTGGTGTAAAAGGCGATGAACACCACGGCCGCCCCCGACAGCGCCAGCGCGACAAGCGCCTTGGCGATGCCGCGCGGCGCGGCGGCGAGCGCATCGGCGGAATAGGCGCCGTTATAAAGCCCGATGGTGAGGAACAGCGGCAGGATCAGGTGTGCGAGCAGCAACGTCATCGCCGGGCCTTGCGGGCCAAGATAGAGATAGCCGGTGATCCAGAAGCTGGCGAACAGCGCGGCGATATCCGCGAGCATCAGCGCGATGTAGCATTGCAGGCGCCGGCGTTCGAGCGGGCGGGCGCGCGGCAGGGCGCGCAGCGGTGCTGACCGCGCTGCGTCCGCGGCAGGCGCGCGTGCCGCCGAAACCCGGCTCACGGACAAGAACGGTGTGTTGCGACCACGGGCAATTCCCTAGGTTGCGCCCTGAGGATTCGCAAAGCAAAATATTGCTTTTATTGAGATATTTTAGAAATCAGCTGCGCGGTGCGGCGGCCCGGGTGATTTCGGCGAGGCCCTGGGCCAGCAGTAGCTCGGCGTTCTGGCTGTTGCCCAGCAGCGCGCGGTGGAGGTCCATCAGGCGGTCGAGCAGACGCGACAGGCGCTTGCCCCGCCAGCGGCCAAGCTGGGTGGCAAGATCGCGGGTGTCTTTCCAGAACACCCGCCGCGCGGTGGATTCGGCATCGAGCAGCGCCTTGATATCGCCGCGCGGGCCAAGCTTGCCGGCAAGGTCCGCGAGCTGCGCGGCGCGGCGTTCGAAGGCCAGCAGCAGTCCGACCGGGTTCATGCCCAATTCGCGCAGGCGCTGCAGTTCGCCGGGCAGCTTGGCGGTCTGCCCGCTCAGCACGACGTTGACGAGCGGCATGAAACCATCGTCCTCGGTGCTGGCGCCGATCGCTTCCAGTGCGGTGAGATCGGCGTTGCGCGGGGCGGCGGGGCTGGCGTCGAGATAGAGCGCGAGCTTGGTCACTTCGGACTGGGCAAGGCGGGTATCGAGGGCTGCGGCGCGGGCGATGCGTTCGGCCAGATCGCCGCCAAGCCGCACCCCGGCGGCATCGGCCATGTCGCGCACGCTGCCGGTCACGCTGCGCAGGTCGGGCAGGTAGAACATTGCGACCAGTGCATCGGGGCGGTTGGCAAGCAGCTTGGCGGTGCGCGACTTGTCGGTGGCGCTGGAGGCCACGATCAGCACCGGGCAAGCTTCGCCTTCGCCCGAGAGCAGGTTTTCGACCGCATCGTGGGCTTCGTCCCCGGCGGCGCGGACCCAGATGTGCCGGGCATCGCCGAACAGCGAGGTTGAGCGGGCTTCATCGCCCAGCCGCACCGGATCCTTGCGCAGATCGGCGCCCGACAGTTCGACCCGTTCGCCCGGTTCGGGCAGCAGCGCGGCGATGTGGTTGGCGGCGTCGGTGGTGCCAGCCTCGTCCGGGCCGCAGAAAAAGAACACGCGGGCCTGGCGCGCCGCGTTGGCGGCGATGCCGCGAAAGTCCTTCTGGCTGGCCTTCACTGGCCCGCCGCGTCCCGGCCGCGCAGGTGCAGCGAGACGCGGGTCACGATCTGGCCGGCCACTTCGCGCGAGAGGTTTTCGAGCGCGGTCTGTTCGGCCGCGACCGTGGCATATTCAGAGCTGACCACGTCGATTCCGGCGTCCGACCCGGCGGTGGCATCGAGCAGAATGTCGCCGCTGGCCATGTCGACCAACTGATAGCGTGCGCGCAGGGTGCGGCGTTCGCGGGCGATGGTATCGTCAGAGAGCAGGCCCATGCCTTCAAGCCGGTCATCCAGCCTGACATCAAGCCGGTAGCGGGCCGATCCGGCCGCGCCACTGGCGCCCAGCCGGTCAACCAGCGCGTTGCGCACCAGCCAGCCCGACTTGCCTTCGATCGGGGTGACGATCACGCCCGAAAGCCCCTGTGCGACCGCGCCCGAAGCGCCGCCGGCATACATCGGCTGGAGGCCGCACCCGGCCAGCAGCGGCGTAGCCAGAACGGCGATCAGCAGGGCGCGGAAGGCCTTCATGCGACGAGATTTACCAGCCGGTCGGGCACGACGATCACTTTCTTCACCGGTTTGCCATCAAGCGCACGCTGCACCTTGTCCGAGGCGAGGGCAAGCGCCTCGACCTGATCCTTGGGCAGGCCCTTGGCGACGGTGATGGTATCGCGCAGCTTGCCGAGCACCTGGATCGCGATGGTCACTTCGTCTTCGACCAGCAGTGCGGGATCAACCGGCGGCCAGGCGGCATCGGCGGCCAGCCCGTCTCCGAATGCCGACCAGGCCTCTTCGGCGAGGTGCGGCATCATCGGCGCGACCAGCAGCAGCAGTGCGCGGATCGCGGCCGAACGGCTGGCGGAAGGCGCGGCCTTTTCGACCGCGCTGGTCAGCTCGTAGATCCGCGCCACGGCCTTGTTGAAGCCCAGCCCTTCGATGTCTTCCGCGATCGCGGCAACGGTCTGGTCGCGCTTGCGATCAAGCGCCTTGTCCTCGCCGGTGGCGGCAGCGTCATACTGGGCGAACAGGCGCCACAGGCGCTGGACGAAGCGGGCGCAGCCTTCGATCCCGGCTTCCGACCACGGCAGGTCGCGCTCGGGCGGGCTGTCCGACAGCATGAACCAGCGCACGGCATCGGCGCCGTACTGGTCGATGATATCGTCGGGATCGACCACGTTCTTCTTCGACTTCGACATCTTGATGACGCGGCCGATCTCCACCGGGGCGCCATCGGCCTTGAGCGTGGCGCTGTCCGCGCCGCGATCGATGTCGCTGGGGGCGAAATAGATCGGCTGGCCATTGCCCGGATCGACCCGGCTGTAGGTTTCGTGGGTCACCATGCCCTGCGTGAACAGGCTGGCGAAGGGCTCCTTCACGTCGATCAGCCCGATGTGGGCGAGCGCGCGGGTCCAGAACCGGGCATAGAGCAGGTGCAGGATCGCGTGCTCGATCCCGCCGATGTACTGCTCCACCGGCAGCCACTGCTTGATCACTTCGGGATCGAACGGCCGGTCGGCGGGCTGGCTGGCAAAGCGCAGGAAATACCACGAACTGTCGACGAAGGTGTCGAGCGTGTCGGTTTCGCGCTGGGCGGCATGGCCGCATTGCGGGCAGTCGACGTGCTTCCAGGTCGGGTGGCGCAGCAAGGGATTGCCGGGCACGTCGAAGCTGACGTCCTCGGGCAGGGTGACGGGCAGGTGCTTCTTGGGCACCGGCACGATCCCGCAGATCTCGCAGTGGATGAACGGGATCGGCGTGCCCCAATAACGCTGGCGCGAAACGCCCCAGTCGCGCAGCCGCCAGACGGTGGTGCCGTGGCCCCAGCTGCCGGCTTCGGCGCGGGCGATCACTTCGGCTTTGGCGGCTTCGATGTCCATCCCGTCAAGGAAGCGCGAGTTCACCAGCGCGCCCGGGCCGGTATAGGCCTCGGTGCCTTCGAACAGCGGCGCGGTCTGATCGCCATCGGCAACTACGCGGGTCACCGGCAGGTCATACTTGCGGGCGAAATCAAGATCGCGCTGGTCGTGCGCCGGACAGCCGAACACCGCGCCGGTGCCATAGTCCATCAGCACGAAATTGGCGATGGTCAGCGGCAGTTCGATGCCCGCGTCGAACGGGTGGACCAGCCGGATGCCGGTATCGTAGCCGAGCTTTTCCTGCGTCTCGATTTCGGCGGCGGTGGTCCCGCCCTTGCGGCATTCCTCGACGAAGGCGGCGACCTTGGGATCGGCAGCGGCAAGGCGCTGCGCAATCGGATGGTCGGCGGCGATCGCGACAAAGCTCGCGCCAAAGATCGTGTCGGGCCGGGTGGTGAAGACTTCAACTTCGGTGGCCTTGTCGGCGCTGTGGAAGCGGAACTGCAGGCCCTGCGACTTGCCGATCCAGTTTTCCTGCATCAGCCGGACCTTTTCAGGCCAGTTCTCAAGCCCCCCGAGCCCTTCGAGCAGCTCGTCGGCAAAGTCGGTGATCTTGAGGAACCACTGCGAGAGCTTGCGCTTTTCGACCAGTGCGCCTGAGCGCCAGCCGCGCCCGTCGATCACCTGTTCGTTGGCCAGCACGGTCATGTCGACCGGATCCCAGTTGACGGCGCTTTCCTTGCGGTAAACCAGGCCCGCGGCATAGAGATCGAGGAACAGCGCCTGTTCGTGTCCGTAATATTCGGGCTCGCAGGTCGCGATTTCGCGGCTCCAGTCGAGCGCGAAGCCGAGGCGCTTCAACTGCGCCTTCATGTTGGCGATGTTGTCGCGGGTCCAGCCGCCGGGGTGGACGCCCTTTTCCATCGCGGCGTTTTCCGCCGGCATCCCGAAGGCGTCCCAGCCCATCGGGTGGAGCACTTCAAAGCCCTTCATCCGCTTGTAGCGGGCCAGCACATCGCCCATCGTGTAGTTGCGCACATGGCCGATGTGGATGCGCCCCGATGGATAGGGGAACATCTCTAGCACATAGGAACGGGGTTTGGCCGAAGTGTCATCGGCCTTGAAGCTCTGGGCTTCATCCCACACGCGCTGCCAGCGCGGATCGGCGCTGGCGGGATCAAAACGTTCGCTGGTCATGCCCGTCCCTCTAACCGCTCGGCGCGGCTTGTCGAGGGGGAGCTTGGGCAATTACTTGGCGGAAGAGGCCTGACGGCGCAGATCGCGGGCCTTGGTCAGGATCACGTCTTCCAGCTTCTGGACGGTCGCGGCCTGAACCGGGGCGTCGACCCAGCCGCCACCCTGCGCAACCTGGCGGCTGGCCGCCACGCGCAGCGCATCGGCGCGCAGATCCTGATCGAGGATCGTGACGGTCACCTTCATGCGCTCGTTCGGGTTGTTGGGATTGGCGTACCAGTCGGTGACGATCACGCCGCCGTTGCTGTCGGTCTGGACCAGCGGCATGAAGCTCAGCGCTTCGAGGCTGGCGCGCCACAGGTAGCTGTTGACCCCGATAGTGTTGATCTTCGCGGCGGCGAGATCGGCCTTGGGGCGATCCTTGTGCCCGCAACCGGCCAGCGAAAGCGCGGCAAGCCCGACAAGCCCGGCCTGAACGAGAGTGCGGGCGGTAAAGGTGCTGGCAGTCATGGGTGGGTCGAATCCTGTTTATGCGGGCACTGTGCCGGACGGTCCGTCTGCCCTTGGCTGCTTCTATAACCGAGGCGGCGAAGGCGGCAAGCCCGGTTTGCCCGATGGTCGGGGCCTATAGGGTGTCGGCGGCGTGAATGCGTCCTGAATGGCGCGGCGTTAAGGCGCAATTCAGCCCTCCGGGGCCACGGGCGGCTAGAGGAAATTGCGCAGGCGGCGCAAGGCGCCTATATTGAGGGCACGGGGACTCGCTCCCCGGTCATGGACAGGCACGATGGCAGTCATGCGCTTAACCCAGCAACCGGGCACCAATCGCGGCGCGACTGCCGCGTCGGTGATGCTTGCCGGGGCAGTGAGCATGTTGGCGCTGCCGAGCGCGGTGCTGGCCTTTGCCAGCCGGTTCGATGCCCCGGCCGTGGCCAGCGGCAGCGATGGGCCCGCCGCCAGCTTCATGCCCGCCAATGTCGATCCGCGCCTCGCACGGTCGATCACGGTGCGCGCGCTGTCCAAGGGGCGGACGTTCCGGTTTACCCCGGCGGCAACCGCCAGCCGGATGGACCGTTCGCTGACCGTGGCGGTGCGGCTTGATGCCAATTCGACCCGGACCCTGTCGGCCCGCGGCAAGGGCGGCGAAATCGCCGGTTCTTCGGCGCTGCGGATCGCGCCCACGGCCTATAGCCTCGGGGCAACGCGCGGCTATCGCAGCTTTGCCCAGAACGGCGGCGGCAGCACCGGGCCGGACATCCGCCGGATCGAAATGCCCGATCTGGCCAGCTATCGCCCGCGCGGCAGCACTGCGCCGGCCGATCCTTCGCGCTTTGCCCCGCGCATCGCGCTGGATGAGCGTGAAAAGTCGGGCCGCTCGCCCCGCACCTTCGAGCAGAGCGACCAGACGGTCGATCTGGGCGGCTCCTACCGCGTGACCGGCAATCTCAACGTCACCGCCGGGGTGCGCTATTCCTCCGATCGTGACCGGCTGGTGCCGCTGACCGATGGCCGGCAGGACAGCCAGGCGGTCTATCTCGGAACCCAGTTCCGCTTCTGACGTTTCCTTAGCGCCATTACGTATGCAGGCGGCTTGTCGGCGGCCTGCGTGCTGCGTAGCATGACCTTACGGAATCAACGGCTCGGGAAGGACAGACGATGGCGCGCGTGGCGATTGTGACGGGGGGAACCCGGGGTATCGGCGAAGCGATCAGTCTGGCGCTGCAGGCCCAGGGCCACACCGTCGTCGCCAACTATGCCGGCAACGAGGAAAAGGCCAAGGCCTTCACCGCGCGCACCGGGATCCCGGCCTATCGCTGGGACGTGGGCGATCACGAAGCCTGCCTTGCCGGCTGCGCTCAGGTTGCGGCCGATCACGGTCCGATCGACATCGTCGTCAACAATGCCGGGGTGACCCGCGATGGCGTGCTCCACAAGATGAGCTTTGATGACTGGAACGAGGTCATGCGGATCAATCTGGGCGGCTGCTTCAACATGGCCAAGGCCACCTTCCCCGGGATGCGCGAGCGCGGCTGGGGCCGGATCGTCAACATCGGCTCGATCAACGGGCAGGCCGGGCAATATGGCCAGGTCAACTATGCCGCCGCCAAGAGCGGGATCCACGGCTTCACCAAGGCGCTGGCGCAGGAAGGCGCCAAGGCCGGGGTCACGGTCAACGCGATCGCACCGGGCTATATCGATACCGACATGGTTGCTGCCGTGCCCGCGCCGGTGCTCGAAAAGATCGTCGCCAAGATCCCGGTCGGCCGGCTCGGCCATGCCGAGGAAATCGCGCGCGGCGTGGCCTTCCTCACCAGCGAGGATGGCGGTTTCGTCACCGGCTCGACCATGAGCATCAACGGCGGCCAGCACATGTATTGATCTGGCGGGGTAGCTTTGCCCTTGGCGCGACAACGCGCTAGGCAGGGCGGGTAATGACCACGCCCTATCACCCCCCGGTCAAACGTTCGGTCGAAATCGCCGGGCACAAGACCTCGATCAGCCTCGAGCCGGTGTTCTGGGATATGCTGCGCCGTGCCGCCGAGGCCGAGGCGCTGCCGATCAACGCGCTGGTCGCGCGGATCGATGGTGAACGCATCAAGGCGCCCACCCCGCCGGGGCTGGCGGGGGCGATCCGGATTTGGCTGGTAGGCTGGCTCGCGGCGCGGGCCGGGCCGGCGGATTAATCCCCGCCGACGCGCTCGATCTGGGCGCCGACCAGCGCCAGCTTTTCCTCAAGCCGTTCGTACCCGCGATCGAGGTGATACAGGCGGTGGACCTGGGTTTCGCCCTCGGCGGCAAGCCCGGCGATCACCAGGCTCATCGAGGCGCGCAGGTCGGTGGCCATCACTTCGGCGCCGGTCAGCTTGTCGACCCCATGGACCACGGCGGTGCGGCCCTTGGTTTCGATGTGCGCGCCCATGCGGTTGAGTTCGGGCACGTGCATGTAGCGGTTTTCGAAGATCGTCTCGGTCAGCACCGAGGAGCCCTTGGCGAGGCACAGCATCGCCATCAACTGGGCCTGCATGTCGGTGGCGAAGCCCGGATAGGGCGCTGTCGACAGGGTCACTGGCTTCAGCGGACCATCGGCGGCGACATAGAGCCCGCTGACCCCGTTGGCATCGGTGCGCGGTTCGCAGAACACGCCGGCATCGCGCAGCGCCTGGACGGTGGCGTCCATTTCCTCGACCACGGCGTGCTTGAGGAACACGTCGCCCCCGGTGATCGCAGCGGCGCAGGCATAGGAGCCGGCCTCGATCCGGTCGGACATCACGCGGTAGGTCGCGCCGTGGAGGCGATTGACCCCGTGGATGGTGATGTCGGAGGTGCCGATGCCTTCGATCTGCGCGCCCATCGCCACCAGCAGGCGGCACAGGTCAACGATTTCGGGTTCGCGCGCGGCGTTGTGCAGCACCGACTTGCCCTTGCACAGCACGGCGGCCATCAGCGCGTTCTCGGTCGCGCCGACCGAGACCACCGGGAAGGAATAGCGCCCGCCGGGCAGGCCGCCATCGGGCGCAATCGCGCGGACATAGCCGGCGGCCAGCTCGATCGTTGCGCCGAGCGCTTCGAGTGCCTTCAGGTGCAGGTCGATCGGGCGGTTGCCGATCGCGCAGCCGCCGGGCAGCGAAACGGTGGCTTCGCCCATGCGGGCCAGCATCGGGCCAAGCACGAGGATCGAGGCGCGCATCTTGCGCACCAGTTCATAGGGCGCGACCGAGCTGGTGATGCGCGGGGCTTCCAGCGTCATCACCCGGCCGAAATCTTCGGGCCGGCTGCCGGCGATCGTGGTCGAAATGCCGAACTGGTTCATCAGGTGCTGGAACCCGTCGATGTCCGCCAGCCGCGGCAGGTTGCGCAGGGTCAGCGGTTCGTCGGTCAAGAGCGCGCAAGGCAGCAGGGTCAGCGCGGCGTTCTTCGCGCCGGAAATCGGAATGGTGCCGGAAAGGCGCTTGCCGCCCTCGATGATGATCTTGTCCATGTTCGCGGTTTAGCCGGATTTTGGGCGGCGGCAAGACTTGCGGATTGCTATGCACAGCGCCGGTTGCGCGGTGGCGGTGAAACCGCTTTAACGCGCCTGCAACACGAATGGGTCATTACGAAGACATGAGCACTGCATCCGCGCGCAAACCGATCCGCAAGGCCGTCTTCCCGGTGGCGGGGCTTGGCACCCGCTTCCTGCCCGCGACCAAGGCGATCCCCAAGGAAATGCTGCCGATCATCGATCGCCCGCTGATCCAGTATGCGGTGGACGAAGCGCGCGAGGCGGGGATCGAGCAGCTGATCTTCGTGACCGGCCGCGGCAAGACCGCGATTGTCGAGCATTTCGACATGGCCTTCGAACTTGAAACCACGATGAAGGACCGCGCCAAGACGCTTGAAGTGTTGGAGCCGACCCGGATCCAGCCGGGCAACCTCGTCACCGTGCGCCAGCAGGTGCCGCTGGGGCTGGGCCACGCGATCTGGTGTGCGCGGGCAATCGTCGGCGATGAACCCTTCGCGATCTTCCTGCCCGATGAACTGATGATCGGCAGCCCGGGCTGCATGAAGCAGATGGTCGATGCCTATAACGAAGTTGGCGGCAACCTGATCTCGGTGCTCGAAGTGCCCGATGACGAAGTGTCGAGCTATGGCGTGGTCGCGCCGGGCGCGCGGGGCAAGGGCGCGAGCGGCGCGCTGACCGAAGTGACCGGGCTGGTCGAAAAGCCGCGCCGCGAGGAGGCGCCCTCGAACCTCATCATCTCGGGCCGCTATATCCTCCAGCCTGAAGTGATGCGGGTGCTCGAAGGTCAGGAAAAGGGTGCCGGCGGCGAAATCCAGCTGACCGACGCGATGGCGCAGATGATCGGCCAACAGCCGTTCCATGCGGTGACCTTTGGCGGCAAGCGCTATGACTGCGGCTCGAAGACCGGCTTCGTCGAAGCGACGCTGGCAATCGCGCTCCAGCGCGAGGACATGGCCGACGAAGTGCGCGCGATCGCCCGCCGCTTGCTGGGCGACTGAGACAGCGCCCCCGTCCTTCCTCTTGCCCTTGCCCGCGCGCTGCATAGAGTGTGTGCAAAGCAATGGAGAGGGAAGGGGAAGGGCCAATGGCCGCGCTTGACTACGCAGTTTCGGATCACATCGCGACGATCACGCTCAATCGGCCCGAGCGGATGAACACCATCTCGCGCGAGATGCTCGATGAACTGACCCAGACGCTCGTTCGCGCCAATCACGACAAGGACGTGCGGGTGATCGTGCTGACCGGCACGGGGCGCGCCTTTTGCGCGGGGCTCGATCTCAACGAGGCATCGAGCGGCGAGGGGATCGGCGGGCAGAGCAGCTTTGCCGACACGCTCGACCTGCGCAACACCCCGCCCACGGTGCTGTTCGAAATCGACAAGCCGGTGATCTGCGCGCTCAACGGCTCGGCCGCGGGCTATGGCATGGATCTCGCGCTGGGCTGCGACATCCGGATCATGGCTGACAATGCCAAGCTGGCCGCCGCTTTCGTCAAGCGCGGGGTGGTGCCCGAAAGCGGGGGCACTTGGTTTTTGCCGCGGATGGTCGGCTGGGCCAAGGCGAGCGAGATCATCTTCACCGGGCGCACGCTTTCGGCGGCCGATTGCCTCGCTGAAGGGCTCGCCAACAAGGTGGTTCCGGCCGATGCCGTTGCCGCCGAGGCGCGCGCGCTGGCGCTTGAAATCGCGGCCAATGCGCCGATGGCGGTGCGCGCCTCCAAGCGGATGATGCGGATGGGGCTGGACGAGCCATTCCCGACCCACGTCCAGCACGTTTACCTGCAATTGCTGCCGCTGTTCGCCAGCGCAGACTTCAAGGAAGGTGTGACCTCGTTCCTCGAAAAGCGCCCGGCGCGCTTCACGGGGAAGTAACCCGCCAGGTTAGGAGCCGGTGGCGGGAGGGGGCCGCCCCTCCCGGCCCGGTTCAGCGGCTGGCGGTAAAGCGCAGCGGCAGCGTTTTCAGCCCGCCGACAAAGGTGCTTTTCGCGCGGCGCGGCTCGCCTGCTAGTTCGACGCTGTCGATCCGGTCGAGCAGTTCCTCGAACAGGATGCGCATTTCCAGCCGCGCGAGGTGCAGCCCCAGGCACTGGTGCGCGCCCGCGCCGAAGGCCAGGTGGCGGTTGGCCGCGCGCGCGGCATCGAACGTGCGCGGATCTTCGAACTGCGCGGGATCGTGATTGGCGGCGACATAGTTGAGCATCAGCCACTCGCCCGCCGGAATCTGAACCCCGCCGATTTCGACATCGACCGCGTTGCTGCGCATGAAGTGCTGCACCGGGCTGGTCCAGCGGATCGCTTCCTCGACGATCCCGGGCAGCAGGCTGCGATCGGCCTTGACCCGCGCGAACTGTGCGGGATCGCGGGCGAGCGCCAGCATGGCCCCGGCGGTTGAGGCCGAGGTGGTGTCATGCCCGGCGCTGGCGGTGATGATGTAATAGCCCGCCCGGTCGCGTGCGCTGATCGGCTCGCCATCGATTTCAGCCGTGGCGAGGATCGTGGCGACATCGCCGGTCGGGTTGGCGCGGCGATCGGCCGCGAGCTTTTCGAAATAGGCTTCGAAATCGGCCACCGCGCCGAACACGATCTGGGTGATCTGCTCGGGCGTCAGTTCGGCCATGCCCGACTTGTTGAGTTCTTCGTCCTGCCCGCCGAACATTTGCTGGGTCAGGAACAGCATCCGCGGTTCGTCTTCCTCGGGAACGCCCAGGATCTGCATCACCACGTGGAGCGGATAGGGCGAGGCGACTTCTTTGACGAAATCCGCCTCGGGCCCGGCCGCTACCAAGCGGTCGACGGTTTTCTTCGCCAGCTCACGGATGCTCGCCTCGATCGAGCGCAGGTTCTTGGGCATGAACCATTCCTGCGTCAGCCGGCGCAGCTTGGGATGCTTGGGCGCATCGAGCACGACCAGCGAGGACACCAGGTTGGGGCTTTCATCGCCCTGCTGCGCGGTGATCTGGCGGGCCAGCGCCTCGCCGCCCTTGTTGGTGAACACGGTGGCGCGCGGGGCGTTGAGGAACGTCGCGTTTTCCTTGCTGACGCGCATCACGTCTTCATAGCGGGTCAGCAGGTAGAACGGCTCGTGATCGCCATCGGGCGCCTCGATCCGCAGGACCGGGGTTTCGGCGCGCAGCTGGTCGAACAGGTCAAGTAGGCCGTCCCATTCGGCATAGGACTTGGGGTCGATGATCGCGCGGGCGACTTCGGGCGAAGCGATCGGGGCGTTCATCGCGCTTACCCCTGGGCCTGGGCGGCTTCGTAGGCCGCCTTGTATTCATCGCGCAGCAGCCGCTTGTAGAGCTTGCCGGTCTGTTCGCGGGGCAGGGCCTCGCGGAAGTCGATCTGGCGCGGCATCTTCACTCCCGACAGCTGCGGGCGCAGATAGGCGGTCAGCTCGTCGGCCAGCGCCGGGCCGGCATCGGCCATGTTGGCCGGCTGGACCACGGCGACCACGCGTTCGCCAAAATCGGGATCGGGCGCGCCGATCACCGCGGCATCGGCCACCTTGGGGTGCAGCACCAGCAGGTTCTCGATTTCCTGCGGGTAGATGTTGACCCCGCCCGAGATGATCATGAAGCTCTTGCGGTCGGTCAGGAAGACATAGCCGTCCTCGTCCTCGATCCCGACATCGCCAAGGCTCGACCAGCCGTGCTTGTTGCGGCTTTCGGCGGTCTTGGCCGGGTCGTTGTGGTATTCGAACGGCACGGTGTCCTCGGCCGGTTCGAAGAAGATCTGGCCTTCGGTGCCGCGCGGCACTTCATCGCCGTTTTCATCGCAGACCCGGACCGTGCCGGTCAGCGCGCGCCCGACCGAGCCGGGGCGCTGGAGCCATTCGGGGCTGGTGATGAAGGTGAAGCCGTTGCCTTCGGTGCCGGCGTAATATTCGTAGAGCACTGGGCCCCACCATTCGATCATCGCGTGCTTGACCGGGACCGGGCAGGGCGCGGCGGCATGGATCGCGCACTTGAGGCTGGAGACATCATACTTGGTGCGCACGGCTTCATCGAGCTTGAGCATCCGCACGAAGTGGGTGGGCACCCACTGGCTGTCGGTGACCTTGTGGGTTTCGATCAGCTGGAGCGCGTGTTCGGGATCGAACTTTTCCATCACCACCACGGTCCCGCCCAGCTTGTGGACCGACATGCACCAGCGCAGCGGCGCGGCGTGGTAGAGCGGCGCGGGCGAGAGATAGACCGCATCGCCCTGGATCCCGAACGCCTGATTAGCGAGGCCGACCAGCGCGTTCATCTGGGCAATGTCGGGATCGACCGGGAGCGGGATCTTGACGCCCTTGGGCTTGCCGGTGGTGCCCGAGGAATAGAGCATGTCGACCCCTGCGCGCTCGTCGGCGATCGGGGTGTCGGGCTGCTGGGCGATGGCGGCTTCGGCGCTGAGCGCGCCCGGCGTGTCGAAGCGCAGCTGGGCAACCTTGGGCGAGAGCGCGGCCACTTCATCGAGCGTCGCGGCGAGATAGGCCGAGCCCAGCAGCAGCTTGGCGCCGCTGTCTTCGAGGATATAGGCGATTTCCGGGGCGGTCAGGCGGCTGGAGATGCAGACATAGTGCACGCCCGCGCGCTGGGCGCCCCAGGCCACGCCGAAATACCACGGGTGGTTTTCCATGCAGATCGCGATCGTTTCGCCAATCGCGATCCCGCGCGAGCGGATCAGCTGGGCGACCTGGTTCGAGCGCTTGTCGAGTTCGCCGTAGGTGATGGTTTCGCCGCTGGCCGCCATGATGATCGCGGGCTTGCCGGGATTGGTCCGGGCATGGACTGAAGGGTGCATCGAATCTCTCTCCAACGCGGCCGTTTGGCCTGCTTGGAGATGTGTTTAACCGAACGATTAAATGCCCGCAAAGGAAAAGCGGCACGGCGCAGGGGGGTGATGCAAAAAAGGCGCGCGGTAAAAGGAGAGGGCCAAAAAGAAGCGGGCGATGGCCCTGCCACCGCCCGCTTCCCAGCATCCTCTCGAAGCTGTTGTCTGACCCGGATCTACTGCCCGGTGTCAGCAATCCGTCAAAGTCTTAGAATTCGTCGTCGCCGTCGCCCATCGCCTGGACGCTGCCAGCAGCGGCCTTGGCGGTGCCGATGCCCTGCAGATAGGGGATCGGATTGACCGAAGCGCCGGCAATGCGGACTTCATAATGGAGGTGCGGGCCCGTCGAGCGACCGGTGGTGCCGACGTAGCCGATCACGTCGCCCTTGTGGACCGTCTGGCCGGCGGCAACGTTGAGGCGCGAAAGGTGGCCATAGCGGGTCTGGATGTCAGCGCCGTGCTCGATGCTGATGTAGAGGCCGTAGCTCGAAAACCAGTCGGCGCGGCTGATCATGCCGTCGGCCGTGGCATAGACCGGGGTGCCGGTCGGTTCGGCAAGGTCCACGCCCTTGTGCTGGCGGCGGCCGCCGAGCACGGGGTGAACGCGCATGCCATAGCCGCTGGTCAGCGCAGCGCCTTCAACCGGCATGCGCGAGGGAACCGAAACGGTGGTGGGGCGCATGGTCGCGGCGGTCGGCACCATGCCGAGCGTGCCAGCGGCCGAAGTGCTGGTCGAGGACGTGGTCCAGCCAGCGAACAGGCTGCGGAACTGATCGTCCCCGCCCTGTGCCGACTTGGCGGCCTGCGCGGCGCGCAGCGGCGCGGTCACGTCGGCGTTGGCGGCACTGTTGGCCAGTGCGGGCTGGGTGATAGCCATGGCGGCGAAAGCGGCGATAGCGCCGACAACCGTCTTCACCTTGGCAAGAAACTCAATCGCGACCACTTGGGCATTACCTTGTTTTGCGACCCTTGGAACGAACCCGAAAGCGCGATCCTGGACATTGTGCGAAGTGGACGAAGGAACCCCGGCCATTTCGTGAGCGGGGCTTAACCGCGGCTCTGGTTAACAAGCAACCCCGCCATAGAAGGAGCGCGGTAAACCGGCTTGAAGGCGCGCCGAGTCGTTGAATGGAGGCTTCAGACCCCCACTGAAATGGCGCGCAACCAGCATTTTCCAGTGATTCTCGGCAGATTCGCCCCGGCTGGCGCAGACTGCGGCGAAATGAGTTGATCCGAAGCCGACGTGGCGGATTTCATCGTCAAGGATTCGTTGGAGGATTCGCGCGCCGATTCGGTCGCCCGAGGCCTCAACCCGCGCCAGCGTGGCAGGGGTGACATCGAGCCCGCGCGCTTCGAGCACCATCGGCACCACGGCGAGCCGCGCGGCCACGTCATGCGCGGTATTGCTGGCGGCTTCCCACAGTCCGCCGTGGGCCGGCAGCGCGCCGTAATGGCTGCCCATGGTGCCCAGATGCCGCTCGATCAGCGCGAAATGCATCGCCTCGTCGGCGGCGACCGCGAGGAAATCGGCCACGAACTCGCGGCCCATTTCGCCGCCAAAGCGACCAGCCATGTCGAGCGCCAGATCGATCGCGACGAATTCGATATGGGCCAGCGCGTGCCACAGCGCGATTCGCCCGCGTTCCGATCCGCCGCGCCGCCGCTTGGGCATCTGACCGGGGGCGAGCAGCTCGGGCTGGGCGGGGCGGCCGGGTTCGTCGGGCATCGCGGTGTCAAAGCTGAAAGCCAGCCGCCCGGCGCGCCAATCGCGGACCAGCGCGCGAGTGGCCATCACTTTGGCGCGGGGATCGCATTCGAGCAGCACCGCGCGGATCGCGGCCGAAAGCGAGGGCAGTTGAGCACCGGACATGACGTGAAACCTAGAGCGCGCGGGCGGCTGCCAGCACGGCCTGCGCGTGGTCCTTGACCTTCACCTTGTCCCAAACCTGCGCGATGCGGCCATCGGCGCCGACCAGCAAGGTGGTGCGGACCATGCCCATATAGGTGCGTCCGTAGTTCTGCTTTTCGGTCCAGATCCCAAGCGCATCCGACAGGCCGCCGGTTTCCGCATCGCTCGCCAGCGGGGCTGACAGTTCGTGCTTGGCGATGAACTTGAGGTGGCGGGCCGGCGGATCCTTGGAAATGCCGAGCAGCGCCGTTCCGGCCTTGGCGAAGTCATCGGCCAGCGCGGAAAAGTCCTTGTTCTCGGTAGTGCAGCCGGGGGTATCGTCCTTGGGATAGAAGAACAGCACCAGCTTGCGCCCGGCGAAGTCCGACGGCTTGATGCTGGACCCATCGGGCGCGGTCAGCGCGATGTCGGGCAGGGCGGCGCCAACGGCGGGCGGGGTGCTCATCATTCGATCTCCAGTGCTTCACCGAAGGTTGCCAGCCACTGGGCGGCCACCGCACGGCGGGAATCGGCCATCGCGGCCAGCAGGCTTTCCCAATCGCCGCAACCGCAGGCGCGCGCAAGCACCTCGCGCGCGGCGGGCAGCGGTTCCTGCGCATCGGGGGCGAGCAGCCGCGCGGCGATCAGGAACCGGCCAAGGATCGCATGGGCGCGCGCCAGATCGGCTGAAACCAGCCCGGCCCCGGCCAGCTCCCCGACCGCCGAGGATAGCGAGGGCGACAGCCCGACCCCCTCGCGCAGCTGCAGGTAATGGGTGATGAATTCGACGTCGACCAGCCCGCCGCGCGTCAGCTTGATGTCGAGCGGGCCCTTGCCTGGCTTGTGGTGGGCCATGTCGCCGCGCATCTGCAGCACGTCGGCGCGCAGCTTGGCCGCCTCGCGCGGCATGGTCAGCACCGCGCGGATGATCTGGCTGAGTTCGGCCTGTCCGGCTGCCGGGCCATAGAGCGGGCGGGCCCGCGTCAGCGCCATGTGTTCCCAGGTCCACGCGCTTTCGCGCTGGTAGCGGGCAAAACTGTCGAGGCTGACCGCGAGCGGCCCCTGCGCGCCCGAGGGGCGCAGCCGCGTATCGACTTCGTAGAGCGCGCCTTCGGCTGTGGGCACCGAGAGCGCTGCGCCAATCCGCTGGGCCAGCCGGTTGAAATAGAGCGTGGCGCCCAGCGGGCGCGGCCCGTCGCTTTCCCTGCCGTGATCGCCGGTGAACAGGAACACCAGATCAAGGTCCGAGGCATGGGTCAGCGCCCCGCCGCCAAACCGGCCCAGCCCCATGATCACCAGATCGGCGCCGGGGATGCGGCCGTGGGCGCGCTCGAATTCAGTCACGGTGGCATCGGCCAGCACGATCAGCGCGGCTTCGGCAACGCGGGCCATACCCTGGCCGATTTCCATCGGATCGCGCGCGCCTTCGACCAGCTGGACCCCCAGCGCAAAGCGCCGTTCGCCGACCCGGCGGCGGACCCGGTCGAGCACCTGCTGGTAATCGTCATCGTCCTCGCCGCGGGCGAACTCGGCGGCAAGTGTGGCCACATCCGGTGGCAGATCAAACGCCGAGGCATCGATCAGCGGATCGAGCAGGTCGGCGCGGCGGGCCAGCGCATCGGCCAACGGTGGCGCCAGCCCGAGGATCCGGGCGAGCAGTTGCGCCAGCGCCGGGCGCGCTTCGAGCAGGCGGAACAGGTTGACCGCGCTGGGCAGGTTGCCGAGTAGTTCTTCCCAGCGCAGCAGGGTGCGTTCAGGCTCGGGCGCGGCGGCAAAGGCGGTGAGCAGCGGGCTAAGTATGGCATCGAACGCGGCGCGCGCGGCATCGCTGCGCAGCGCGCGCAGCTTGCCCGAGCGCCAGCCCTCGATCCGTTCGGCAAGGGCAGCGGGATCGGCAAAGCCAAGCCGGGCCAGTTGGCCCTCCAGCGCCTCGCCCGCCGGGGCCGGGGCGGCAAGCGCGGGGCTTTCCTCGGCGTGCTGGGCGATCAGGCGGTCATAGCGCTGGCCGACCGCTTCGGTGATCGCTTCAAGCTCGGCGATCAGCGCTGCGCCGTTTTCCAGCCCTTCGAGCTGCGCGACATTGTCGAGCGCGGCAGGATCGCTGGGCAGCGAATGGGTCTGCTGGTCGGCAACCATCTGCAAGCGGTGTTCGAGCGTGCGCAGCCGGTCATAGCTTTCGCCCAGCACACGCGCATCCTCGGCCGCAATCAGTCCGGCTTCGGCCAGCGCATCGAGGCTGGCGCGGGTGCCGCGCAGGCGCAGCGACGGGGTGCGCCCGCCGTGGATCAGCTGGTGGGTCTGGGCAAAGAATTCGACTTCGCGGATCCCGCCGCGGCCCTGCTTGAGGTTGAAGCCGGGGCCGGGACGCTGCGGGCCGGTGTGGTTCGCGCGGATCCGCTGGGTCAGCCGTCCGATCTCGGTAATCGCTCCGAAATCGAGGCTCTTGCGCCAGACGAAGGGCCGGATCGCGGCGAGGAATGCCTCGCCCGCTGCGACATCGCCGGCACAGGCCCGCGCGCGGATGAAGGCAGCGCGCTCCCACGCCAGCGCCGAGCTTTCATAGTGGCTGAGCGCGGCTTCAACCGGGATCGCCAAGGGGCTGACTTCGGAGGCCGGGCGCAGCCGCAGGTCGACCCGGAAGACATAGCCTTCGCCGTCAACGTGGCTCATCGTCTGCATCAGAGTGCGGGCAACGCGCTGCGCCGCTTCGCCGGGTTCGTCGCGCTCGCGCCGGGGGAGCGTGGCCGGATCGTAGAGCAGGATCGGGTCAATGTCGGAGGAGTAGTTGAGTTCGCCCGCGCCGTGCTTGCCCAGCGCCAGCGCGATGAACCCGGCGGGCTCGGCATCGGCCACCCGCGCGCGGATTGCATCGGCGATCGCGGCATCGAGCGCGCGGTCGGCAAAGCTGGAAAGTTCGCCCACCACCCGCAGCAGCGGAAAGGCACCGGCCAGATCGCCCACGCCCAGCGCCACGGCCAGGGCCAGCTTTTCACGGCGCAGCGCGCTTGCCACGCTATCGGCGCTTTCTCCGGCGGCACGGGCAAAGGCCAGTGCGCCTTCGCCGTCACCCGCCGCGAGCAAGGCTTCAAGCGCCGGGAGCCGATCCAGTCCGCGCGTCAGATAGGGCGAATGCGCGCGCGCGCGGGCGAGCGCGCTGGTCCAGTCGGCGGTTGGTCGATCGGTCATCGACACCGCGATGCCTTGGCGCGGGGCTGCGATCAAGGGACTGGATCAAAAGTCGGGCTGTAAAAGTCGCTCGTCGATGCGCGCCTTGCGCGCGCTGCGCCACTTTGCCAGACAGCGCCGATCCCGGGCGGCGTCATGCCGCCCGGCTTGCAGTTTCGCATAACGAAAGGCTCCATCATTATGGCCCTGTCCCCGCTCCGCCTGCTTTCGCTGACCGCCGGCACGCTTGCCCTTGCTCTTGCTGCTGGGGCTCAGGCCCGTCCGGTGCCGGTGCCGACGGTGAAAGTCCCCGCGATTTCGGCGACCACGCTCGACACGGTCACCAAGGTGCTGTCGTCCGATGCGTTCGAAGGGCGCGGCGCGGGCACGCCCGGCGAGGACAAGACGGTTGCCTATATCACCGAGCGTTTCAAGGCGGCGGGGCTGCAGCCCGGCAACCACGGCAGCTGGGTGCAGGATGTGCCGATCGTCGAGATCACGGCCAAGAATTCGAGCGGGCTGACCGTGACCGCGGGCGGGCAGAGCCTGCACTTCAATGATGGCACCGACATGGTCGCGGCCAGCTACCGGGTCACGGCGCACACCGCGCTCAAGGATGCGCCGCTGGTCTTCGTCGGTTACGGCGTGAATGCCCCTGAACTCGGCTGGAACGACTATGCCGGGCTCGACATGAAGGGCAAGATCGCGGTGATCCTGATCAACGATCCCGACTATGCCAATCCGACCGAAGAAGGGCTCTTCAAGGGCCGCCGGATGACCTATTACGGCCGCTGGACCTACAAGTTCGAGGAAGCCGCCCGCCAGGGCGCTGCCGGGGCGCTGATCATCCATGACACTTTCCCCGCCGCCTATGGCTGGAACGTCGTCAATTCGAGCTGGACCGGCTCGCAGGACTATGTCCAGAAAGCCAACGACGCGATGGACCAGACCGAAGCCAACGGCTGGATCCAGAAGCCGGTGGCCGAAGCCGTGTTCAAGGCCGCCGGGCAGGATCTGGCCGCGCTGACGCAAGCCGCCGGGCACAAGGGCTTCAAGGCTGTGCCGCTGGGCGCGACCGCCAGCCTCTCGTTCGACAATGACATCAAGCGCGCGATTTCGCACAACGTCATCGGCATCCAGCCGGGCAAGAAGCACGCCGACGAATACGTGCTCTACACAGGGCACTGGGATCACCTTGGCCACTGCACGCCCGACAAGACCGGCGATGATATCTGCAACGGCGCGGTCGACAATGCGACCGGGATCGCCGCACTGACTGCGCTGGCCGAGGCCAACGTCAAGGCCGGCCCCGCCGATCGCAGCCAGGTGTTCCTGGCGGTAACGCTGGAGGAATCGGGCCTGCTGGGCAGCGAATTCTACGCCCAGAACCCGGTCTATCCGCTGGCCCGCACCGTGGGCGGGGTCAACATGGACGGGGTCGGCCCCGGTAGCCCAACCCGCGACCTGCAGGTGACCGGCGGCGACAAGTCCGAGCTGACCCGCTACCTCCAGGCGGCGATGAAGCAGCTTGGCCTGTACCAGACGGCCGAGGATCATCCCGAGCGCGGGCATTACTACCGCTCGGATCACTTCAGCTTTGCCAAGCGCGGGGTGCCGATGTTCGCGGTGGGCCGCGGGACCGACTGGGTGAAGGGCGGCAAGGCCGCGGGCGAAGCGGCGAGCGAGGATTACGTCAAGAACCGCTACCACCAGCCCAGCGACCAGTATGATCCGAGCTGGGACTGGTCGGGCGCGGTGCAGGAAACCGCGCTCTATTACCGGCTTGGCCGGATGCTGGCGATGACCACCGATTGGCCCAACTGGCACCCGACCGACGAATTCCGCGCCGTGCGCGACCAGAGCCGCGCGGCCGGCGGGAAGAAGTAAGCGATGCCCCAGGCCTCGATGCGGATGCCGCCCGAATGGCATCCGCAGTCCTTGTTGTGGATCGGTTTCCCGCACGATCCGGTCGAATGGCCGGGCTTCCTCGCGCGGGCGCAGGAACAGATCGCGGCCTTCGCCAGCGCGGTGGCTGATAGCGGGCAGGAAGTCCGCCTGATCGTGCGCGACGAGGCCAACCACGCCCGCGCGGCGGCGCTGTGCTCGGCCAAGGTCGTGCTCGAAACCCGCCGCTACGGCGATGTCTGGCTGCGCGATACCGGCCCGCTGGTGGTGCAGGCTGGCGCGCGGCAAGTGGCGCGCCGGTTCGGCTTCAACGGCTGGGGCGGCAAGTATCTGATGGACGGCGATCAGGAGATCGGTGCGGAACTGGCGCAGAGCGTCGGCCTGCCGGTCGAAACCTGCGACTGGATCCTTGAAGGCGGGGCGCTCGACACCGATGGGGCCGGGCTGGTCGCCACGACCGAGCAGTGCCTGCTCAACCCCAACCGCAACCCGCACCTCACCCGCGCTGATCTTGAAGCCCGCCTTGCGCGCGATCTCGGGTTCGACCGGGTGCTGTGGCTGGGCGATGGTCTGATCAACGATCATACCGATGGTCATGTCGATAACCTGGCCCGGTTCGTCGCGCCAAACGTGCTGGCCCTGCCGCGCGCAACCGGGGCGAATGATCCCAACGCCGCGATCTATGCCGATGCCAAGGCCCGGGCCGAGGCGGCGGGCGTTACCGTGCGCGAAGTGCCTTCGCCCGGCCGGGTGGAAACCGATGGCCGGATCGAACCGGCCAGCTACATGAACTTTGCGATCACCTCGAAGCTGGTGGTGGTGCCGACCTATGGCACGGCCCACGACGCTGAAGGCGTGGCCGCGATTGCCGCACTGTTCCCCGATCGCGACACGGTCGGCGTGCTGGCCGATGCGGTGCTGGCAGGGGGCGGCAGCTTCCACTGTTCCAGCCAGCAATTGCCGCGCCCGGAATAAGAGCTTTTCGGGGCGGCGGATCAGGCTATGGGGCGAGCGGTGAGCATTTCGAGGCATCTTTGGCCGTGGGCCATTTCGGCAGCAGCAGTGCTGCACGGCGCCCCGGCGCTGGCGCAGCGCGCGGGCGATAACGTTACCACCCAGTCGGGCGATGCCTTTGGCCGCGCGGTCGGCAACGAAAAGAGCGGGCTCTACAACAGCGACGACGTGCGCGGGTTCAACCCGGTCGATGCCGGCAATGTGCGGATCGAGGGGCTCTATTTCGATCAGATCGACAAGGTTTCGACCCGGTTGGTCGATGGCAGCACGATCCGGGTTGGCCCGGCGGCGTTGGGCTATCCGTTTCCCGCACCGACCGGGCTGGTCGATTATTCGCTGACCCAGCCGCGCAGTGCCACCAGCTATTCGCTGCAAGTCGATACCGGATCGACCACTGCGGTGGGCCCGGGCAGTTCGCTGGAGATCAAGCAGCCCTTCGCGGGCGGACGCTGGGGGATCTCGGGCGGCGTGGGCTTTCGCAATGCGCAGCGCTCCGAAGGCGGGGTAAGCCTGGTGCGCACGGCCGGCTTGACGCTGGCCTATCGCCCCGCGGCGGATACCGAAGTGCTGGTGTTTGGCGGCGATTTCCTCAACCGCAGCGACGAAGCCCATCCGACTCTCTATCTTGCCGGAACCGCCGGCGCGCCGCGCGTGCAGCGCGGGCTGGACCTGTCGCAGCCGTGGACCGCGCGCAGCAGCGATACCTGGCTGTGGGGCACGATCGTCAAGCTGCCGGTGGGCTCGTTCCGGCTCGAAAGCGGGGTGTTCTACACCCGGCGCAGCAGCCACCGGTCCTATGCCGACCTGCTGACCGGCGTGCTGCCCGATGGGACCGCTGCCGGCCACAAGATCGTGGCCGAAGCCGGCGCGCTTGATAGCTCCCTGTCGGGCGAAGTGCGGCTGGTGCGCGAATGGAGCGGGCTTGGCGCGCATCAGCGCCTGATCGCCAGCCTGCGCGGCCGCAATAAGGAGCGCCTGTTCGGCGGCAGCGAGTCCTTCCAGCTTGGGGCGACCAACCTTGCCGCGCGCGATCCCCGGCTCGAGCCGGCCTACGTGTTCGGCGCCAAGAACCAGGACCGGGTCAGGCAATGGACCGCGGGGCTGGCCTATAACCTGATGACGCCGGGCGGGTTTACGTTCGATTTCGATCTCGCCCGCAGCCGCTATCGCAAGGCGGTGGACTTTGCCGATCCGGCGCTGGCCGATCCGCGCACGGCCGATGATCCGACCTTGTGGAGCGTGGCGCTGTCGCGGCGGCTGGCCTCGTGGGTCACGCTCTATGCCGGGCTGACCCACGGTCAGGAAGAAGCGCTGATTGCCCCCGATATCGCGGTCAACCGTTCGGAGGCGCCGCCAGCGATCCACACCCGGCAGATCGAGGCCGGGGCCAAGCTGGCGCTGACCAGCCGGATGACCCTGATCGCCGGGGCCTTCACGATCACCAAGCCCTATTACAACCTTGATCCGGCGCTGCGCTATCGCCAGCTCGGCACGCTGGAAAACCGGGGGCTGGAACTTTCGCTTACCGGGCAGATCGCCCCGGGGCTCACCGTGGTCGGCGGCACGCTGCTGCTCGATCCGCGCATTTCGGGCGAGGTGGTCGATGCCGGGCAGATCGGGCCGCGTCCGGTGGGCCAGGTGCGCCGCCGTTCGGTGCTCAACCTCGATTGGCGCACCGCGGGCGGCAAGGGGCCGCTGTCGTTCGATCTTGCGCTCGAAAGCCTGTCGAGCCGCACCGGCAACGCCGCCAATACGCTGAACGCGCCGGCCCGCACCACGCTCAACCTCGGCGCGCGCTATCGCTTCCACATGGCTGGCGGCAGCTTCCTGGTGCGGCCGATCCTGATCAACGCGACCAACAATTACGGCTGGAACGTGTCGACCAGCGGCGGCTGGACCTATACCCAGCCGCGCGCCGCCCTGGTGCAGGTGATCGCCGACTTCTGATCGGTCCCCGGCGGAAGCAATGCAGACGTATGCCGTCTTGCCTTCCGCTGGCGGGCGCATAACCAGAGCCAGCCTTGAAACCCCAAGGCGAGGAGAGGTTTTTATGCGCATTGTCCGCTTGCTGGGCGCCGCTTCGGCGCTGCTGGCCGCTGTTCCGGCCGCGGCCCAGACTGCCCCCAGCCCGGCCGAGGCCAGCCTGGCATCGCCCGATGGCTCGATCACCGCGACTTTCGCAACCGATGTCGATGGCCATCCGGTCTGGACCCTGTCGCGCAAGGGCAAGCTGCTGATCTCGGCCTCGCGGCTGGGCTTCTTGCTGACCGATGGACTGGCGCTTGATCGCGGGTTCAAGCTGATCGGTGAAACGCGCGCCAGCGGCGATGACACCTGGGAACAGCCGTGGGGCGAGCGCCGCTATGTGCGTGATCACTACAACGAGCTGACCGTGCAGTATCGCCAGGCCGAAGACCGTGGGTCGCGGCTGATGAACGTGCGGGTGCGCCTGTTCGATAACGGCATCGGCTTTCGCTATGAACTGCCCGCGCAGCCCGGCATCAAGACCATGCGGATTGCCGATGAACTGACCCAGTTCAACGTGGTCCCCAAGGGCACCGCGCTGTGGATTCCGGGCGGCGATTGGAACCGCTACGAGCAGCTCTATCAAAACACCCCGATCGATGCGGTGTCGACCGCGCACACCCCGATCACGATGGTGCTGGAAGACGGCACCCACATGGCCTTCCACGAAGCCGCGCTGGTCGATTATTCGGCCTATTGGCTGAAACGCGCCACCGGGCAGAATTTCCGCACCACGCTTTCGCCCTCCTCGCAGGGCGCGCGGGTGGTGCGCGACCTGCCTTTCGCCACCCCGTGGCGCACGATCCGCCTCGCGGACAACGCCGCCGGGCTGGTCGAGAACGATCTGGAACTCAACCTCAACGAACCCAACAAGCTGGGCGATGTCAGCTGGGTCAAGCCGGCCCGTTATGTCGGGATCTGGTGGGGGATGATCACGGGCAAGTGGTCGTGGGCGACCGGTCCCGACCACGGCGCAACCACCGCGCGGACCAAGGCGACGATCGACTTTGCCAAGAAGTACAATTTCGGCGGCGTGCTAGTCGAAGGCTGGAACGAGGGCTGGAACGCCGACTGGTTCAGCCGCGGCTTTGAATTCAACTTCACCAAGCCGACCCCCGATTTCGACATCAAGGCGGTCACCGACTATGCCAAGGCGAAGGGCGTGCGCCTGATCGGCCACCATGAAACCGGCGGCAACATCGCCAACTACGAAGCCCAGCTTGACGATGCGATGAAGTATTACGCCGGGCTTGGCGTCGATACGGTCAAGACCGGCTATGTCGCCGATGCCGGCGGAATCATCGCGCCGGGTGACAAGCCGGGCGAAGTGCGGATGGAATGGCACGATGGCCAGCGCCAGGTGCAGCACCATCTCAAGGTCGTGGAAACGGCGGCGAAGTATCACATTTCGATCGATGCCCACGAACCGGTCAAGGACACGGGGCTGCGCCGCACCTATCCCAACTGGATCGACCGCGAAGGCGCGCGCGGCATGGAATACAACGCCTGGGGCCAGTTCGCGAACCCGCCGGGCCACGAAGTGAACCTGGTCTATACCCGGATGCTTTCGGGCCCGATGGACTTCACCCCCGGCGTGCTGAGCCTGGAAGGCGCGAACCACGTGCCGCTGGCCTCGACGCTGGCCAAGCAGCTCGGGCTCTATCTGGCGATCTATTCGCCGATCCAGATGGCGGCCGACTTCCCCGAAAAGCTGCTGGAGCACCCGCGCGAGCTGGACTTCATCAGCAAGGTGCCGACCGATTGGGCTGAAAGCCACCTGATCGCCGGTGAAGTGGGGCAATACGCGATCTTCGCGCGCAAGGACCGCAAGAGCGCCGACTGGTTCGCCGGCGGGGTCAACAATGAGGTGGCGCGCACGGTCACGCTCAAGCTCGACTTCCTTGAGCCGGGCAAGCGCTATGTCGCCACCATCGCCAAGGACGGCGAAGGCGCGACCTATGCCACCTCGGCGCGGTTCAACATTGCCTATGAAACCCGCACCGTGAAGCAGGGTGAAACGGTCACGCTGTGGTTGGCCCCTGGCGGCGGCGCGGCGATCCGGCTGCACCCCGGCAAGTAAGACTGCCTTTTCAGATGGGGCGGGGAAGCGCGGTCGTCGCCTTCATTCGCTCCATCGAGAAGGTCGAACTGACATCGGCAAGATCGGGCACCGCGGCGATCAGCTTGCGGTAGATCCGGTCGTAGTGGGCGATATCGCGCACCACCAGCTTGAGCAGATAATCGACATCGCCGGCCATGCGGTGGCATTCGATCACTTCGTCGAGCGCGTCGATCCCGCGCGCGAAGGCTTCAAGCCATTGCTGGTCGTGTCGTCCGGTGCGGATCGCGACGAACACGGTGGTGGCAAGGCCGAGCTTGTCGGCATCGAGCAGGGCCACGCGCCGGGCGATCACGCCGGCATCCTCCAACCGCTTGATCCGCCGCCAGCAGGCATTGCTCGACAGGCCGACGCGCTCGCCCACTTCGTGCACGGCCAGCGCGGCATCGGCTTGCAAGACCCCCAGGATGGCCCAGTCAATCGTATCAAGTTGCAAATTATTGCGGTTCATTGGGATAGATTAACCGCAAAATCGACATAATGCTAGAAAACAGGTGATGAAATCGCATGGCGGCTGGGGCAAATATGCCTCCAGCAACGGAGCCTGCCATGATCGATCCCGCCAAGCTGTTTACCGACCATCCCGCCAGCGTGGGCGAAAGCTATGGCGAGCATCTGGTCATGGCCAGCGGGTTCGGGCTGCGGATGGTGGCGGGCGGGATTGCCTGCCTGCTCCACGGCCTGCTGCCGTTCCTGTTCGTGAAGACCGGCAGTATGCAGATCGCCGTGCTGCACGAGCGGATGGTCACCAACCGGCGGCGCAAGCCGCTGCCCGCGCCGCCAGTGGGAACGGCGCGCAACGCGCAACTCGATTTCGTAATCTAGGGTCCTTCGGGTCGCACCCCTAGAGCAGCAGCAGGGCAAACCCCAGCGACGCTGCAAAGCTGGCGAGTGTCGCGATCACCACGGGGATCGCCGCTCGCCAGCCCATTTCCAGCAGCAGGTCCATCCGGCTACGCATCGCAGTCGCGGTTACTGCCAGCAGCAGCAGCGCCTTTGATCCGGTGAGGCAGGCCTTGGTCGCTTCGGCCGGCAGGCTGACCAGGCTGTTGAGCGCGACCACGCCAAGGAACGCGGTGATGAACCACGGCAGGGCCAGGCGGCGCCAGATCGGCTGGCCGGTGGCCGCGCCGTCCTGGCCGATGAACAGGCTGACCAGCACCACCACCGGGGCCAGCAGCGCCACGCGCGACAGCTTGACGATCGTCGCGTATCCGCCGGCGACATCGCTGAAGGCATAGCCCCCGCCGATCGCCTGAGCGACATCGTGGATCGAGGCTCCGATCAGGAACCCGGCCTCGCGGTCGCTCAGCCCCAGCTCGCCCGCGAGCGCGGGATAGATCGACATGGCAAAGGCGCTGGCCAGCGAGATGCCCACCAGGGTCAGTGCGAACTGCGCCTGGCTGACCCGGTTCTTGCCGATCACGCCATAGAGCGCGAGCGCGGCGCTGGCCCCGCAGATCGCGGTGGCTCCGCCCGCCAGGATTCCGGCATAGGAGGATTGGCCAAACAGCCGCGCGCCCAGCATCCCGGCGGCAAAGGTCACCGCCATGACCACCACCAGCGCGGCAAAGGGCGCGGCGCCCAGCGCGATGATCTGGCTGGCGGTGACTTGCAGTCCCAGCACGACGATCCCGATCCGCAGACAATTGCGCGAAGCAAAGTCGAGCCCGCGGTGCGTGCGCGGATCGGCCGAGATGAAATTGAGCGAGAGCCCGACGAGCAGGCCGAGCAGGATGATCGGGAAGCCGTAATGGTCCGACAGCCAGGCCGCTGCCGCTGCCGCGACCGCGCAGAGCGCGAGGCCCGGGAACAGGCCGTGGCGCTGCGCCGCGGCGGCATCGGCGTGTTCGGCCAGGTGCATTTCGCCGAACAGGTCGCCGCCATTGGGCAGCGAGGCCCAGTCGATCGCGCGCGGCGGCCGCTTTGCCGATGCCTGCATGTTGTGCTGTCCCCCCTGCCGTTTGCGCCCTTGTGCCGCATCTTGGCGGCCGATGCAAAGCGGCAGGGGGAGGAGCGGTTAGTCCTTGCCCGCGAGGCGCGCGGTTTCGGCCGAGGTCGAGGCCGGGCCGGTGTTGCGCTTGTTGAGCCCGAAATCGCGCGGGGTGCGCTCGAACGGCTCGGGATCGCCGGGGCGCGGCTGATAGCCGAACAGCGGGCTCATGCCCGGGATGCGGCCCAGCCCGCCGAACAGGTCAAAGCCGCGCTCGATCCAGTCGCGCAGCGGCTCGTCGTCGGTCATCGGCGGCACGTCGGCCACGCTGGCGCACCACAGGAACACGGCCAGCGCGCGGTAGTCAGCATAGTTGGGCTGATCGCCGCCCAGCCACTTGCGATCGCGCAGCAGCGCGCGCAGCGGTTCGAGTTCGGGCAGCACCTTGCCGAACACCTCTTCGCGGTCCTTGGCCATGTCCTCGACCGGCTGGCCCCACATGCGCAGGCGGCTTTCGGTGATGTAGCCGATGTCCTCGGGCTTGCAGCGATCGCGGTATTGCACCGCAAAGCAGCGCACCCACGGGCTCACCGCGGTCTTCCACAGCCAGCCTTCGAGGAATTCGACCAGCGGCTTGAGCGAGGGATCGGCGATCAGGGTCGGACGATCGGGATACTTGGCATCGAGGTGTTCCGCGATCAGCCAGGAATCGAGCACCCATTCGCCATCGTCGACGATCGCGGGCAGGCGTTCGCTGCGCCCGCCGGTGCGGTCCATGATCCCGGTGAAGCCGCCATCGACGACGTCGAGGTCAAACCCCTTGTGCTTGAGCGCATACTTGGTTGCCCAGACGAACGGGCTGGTGGTGCAGCCGCTGGCGTGTTGGAGATCGTAGAAGGTAATCGTGTTGTTCTGGGCCATGCTGATCCTCTCCGGCCGGCGTTATGGTGCCGTTTGTCTGGGGTTGGGGCGGGCAGATAGCGCTTGCGCTTTGCCGTGCCTGTGGCAAGAATAGGCGTAATAACTTACAATTTCCAGAGAGGATGTGCGATGCGGCAACTCGGGTGGGGCCAGGCGCTCGGCAGCGTGGCGCAGCTGGCCTATGTCGTCGAGGATCTCGACGCGGCGATTGACCATTGCATCCGCGATCTGGGCGCTGGCCCGTTCTTCGTGATCGACCACTTCCTCCAGCCCGGCGCGCAGACCTATCGCGGCGCGCCCAGCCAGGCCGATATGCGCATCGCCATGGGTTTTGCCGGGCAGACCTGGCTGGAACTGATCCAGCCGCTTGACGATCACCCCTCGATCTACCGCGAAGTGATCGAGCAGCGCGGCTATGGCCTGCACCATCACGGCATCGCCCTTGCCGACGTCGAAGCCGCGCGGGCCGACTATCTCTCGCGCGGCTGGAGCGAATGTTTCCGCTCGCCGGTGCCGACGGGGGGCGATGTGATCTTTCTGGAAAACGGCCACGCCGCCGCGCCCTGCTTCATCGAGCTGTTGCCGGTGAGCGAGGCGATGGACGCCCATTTCACCAGCTTCTGGCGCGCCGCGCAGGGCTGGGACGGGGCGGACCCGGTGCGGCCCTTCATCTAAGGCAATCACGCCGAGCCCAAAGGGCCGGCCATAGGGGGAGAGAATGTCATGCAGCAGGCGCAAGCCAAAGGCAGCGCGGCCTACCAGTTCTGGCTGGTGGTGCTGCTCAGCCTCAATTTCGGGATCGTGTTCTTCGACCGTCAGGCGACGAACTTCCTGATGCCCTTCATCCAGCCCGACCTGCAGCTCAGCAATACCGAGGTCGGGATCATCAGCGCCGCGCTGTCGCTGACCTGGGCGCTCTCGGGCTTTTTCGTCGGCGGGCTGTCTGACCGGCTGGGATCGAAAAAGCCGGTGCTGGTGCTGGCCACGATTGCCTTCTGCGTGTGTTCGGCGCTGACCGGGGCGGTTGCCTCGTTCGTGCTGCTGCTCGCGGCGCGGCTGCTGATGGGGGCCTGTGAAGGCGGGATCATGCCGATCAGCCACTCGATGATCGTTGCCGAAGTCGCACCCGAGCGGCGCGGGCTGGCAATGGGCGTGGGGCAGAACCTCGGCTCCAACCTGCTGGGCTCCACCCTGGCGCCGCTGGTGCTGGTGCCGATCGCGCTGGCCTGGTCCTGGCGCGAGGGGTTCTATTTCGCGGCGCTGCCGGGCCTGTTCACTGCCGCGCTGGTGTGGTTCACCCTGCGCGAGCCGCCGCAGACCGACGCCGTCGAGGATCGCCCGCGCGTGACCCTGCGCGAGGCGCTGGCCAACCGCAATGTCGCGCTGTGCACGATCATCGCGGTGCTGATGGTGCCCTATCTGGTCGTGTGCTGGGCCTTCATGCCGCTGTATCTTACCCAGGTGCGCCACTTCGCGCCCGAGACGATGGGCGGGCTGATGGCGGTGCTGGGCGTGTCGGCCGGGGTGGGCTCGTTCATCGTGCCCGCGCTGTCGGATGCCTGGGGTCGCCGGCCGGTGATGGCGGGCTTTGCTTTCCTCGGCGTGATCCTGCCGCTTGGCGCGCTCTATTACACCGGGCCGACCTGGGGGCTGGCAGCGATCTTCTTCGTCGGCTGGGGGCTCAACGGGGTGTTCCCGCTGTTCATGGCCACGGTTCCGTCTGAATCGGTCGATCCGCGGCTCGCCGCGACGCTCACGGGCATGGTCATGGGCACCGGTGAAGTGCTGGGCGGCGTGCTCAGCCCGCTGGGCGCCGGCGTCGCGGCCGATCACTGGGGGCTGGGCGCTCCGCTGTGGATCATGCTGGGGCTCACCGTGCTGGGCGGGATCGTTGCCCTTGGCCTGACCGAAACCGCGCCGCGCGTGCTGGCGCGGCGCACCACCGCACCTACCAACTGATACTAGAACGGGAGAGTTACCATGACCAAGATGACCGCACCGCCATCAAGCCTGGCCCAGATCGTCAACGTGCCGTTCGCGCAGCGCGCGCTGGTGGAAAAGTACAGCCCGGGCGGGCGCTACATCGACGCGCAGAGCGATGTCGACAGCCCCTGGGTGCCGTTTGGCGACAACGCTGCGATCAAGCATCTGGCCTTTGACGTGCGCACCGGGATCTTCTCGAACATCCTGTGGGTGAAGGGCCCCGGCGCGATCGGCACCCACCTGCATCGCGGCACGATCATGATGGTCTGCCTCGAAGGGTCGGTGCGCTATCTCGAATACGATTGGGTGTCCTCGCCGGGCGGGCTGATCCTCGAAGTGCCGGGTGAAAGCCACACCCTCGTCACCGACCATCCCGAAGGCGTGAAGCTGTTCGGCTGGATGCAGGGGCCGATCGAGTTCTACGACGAAAACGCCCAGTTCGTGATGACCGCTGACGTGTGGTGGTTCATGGAACACTACGAAAACCACTGCAAGGAACACGGCATTCCGATCAACCCGAAGCTCTACCTGTGAGCGGGCCGGCGTCCACTCTCGCCCAGTTCGACGTGGCTGGGCGCTCGGCGCTGGTTACGGGGGCGGCCTCGGGCCTTGGCCTCGCCTTTGCCGAGGTGATGGCCGAGGCCGGGGCCCGCGTGACCCTGACCGACATCGACGGTGACGGCGCCGAGCGCGAGGCCGAACGGCTGCGCGCCACCGGGATGCAGGCACGCGCCGCCCGGCTCGACGTGACCGACCGCGCGGCCTGCGCCAGCGTGTTCGATGGCCACGCCGCCGCCTATGGCGGGCTCGACGTGTGCTTTGCCAATGCGGGTCTGGGCGAAGGGCCGGGCTTCGTGGCGCCTGATGGCAGCAGGGTGCCCGATGGCCAGGTCGATACCTATGACGATGCGCTGTGGGATCGGTCGATCGCAATCAACCTCACCGGCTCCTACAACACCATGCGCAATGCCGCACGGCTGATGAAGGCAGGTGGAAAGGGCGGCTCGATCATCGCGACGGCGTCCAACGCCGGGCTGATCCTCGAACCGATCGTGCCGATGCCCTACCACCCGGCCAAGGCGGGCGTGCTGCACATGGTGCGGGCGCTGGCGCTGGAGCTGGCGAAGTTCCGCATCCGGGTCAACGCGATCGCGCCGGGGCCGTTCGTCACCAATATCGGTGGCGGCTGGGCCAAGAAGGATCCGGCGGTGCGCAAGGCCTTCGATGCCACGATCCCGCTGGGCGGCATGGCCGAAACCCATCAGATCAAGCCGCTGGCGCTGCTGCTGGCCTCGGACGCGTCAAGTTACATGACCGGGGGCACGATGCTGATCGATGGCGGTGTGGCGCTGGGCGCACCGAAGTGAAGGCGGCGCGCTTTACCGGGCTGCATCAGCCGCTGGTGGTCGAGGATCTCGCTGATCCGACGCCGCTGGCGGGTGAGGTGGTGGTCAAGGTGGCGCGCTGCGGGATCTGCGGCAGCGACCTGCATATGGCCGAGGACGCCGCCTTCGGCGCCTGCCCCGGTGATGTCTTCGGGCACGAGTTCGCGGGCGAGGTCGTGGCGCTGGGCAAGGGGGCCGAAGGCCTCGCGCTTGGCGATCTCGTCTCGGTCATTCCGCTCAAAAGCTGCGGCACCTGCGCGCATTGTCTGGCGGGCGAAGTGCAATGGTGCGCCGCCTTCGGGCTGCAGGGCGGGGGCTATGCCGAATATGCCGTGACCCGTCCCAACCAGTGCGTGCGGCTGCCGCAATCGGCGAGCCTAGCCGATGGCGCGATCATCGAGCCCTTGGCCGTGGCGCTCCACGGGTTGCGGCTCTCGGGGCTTGCGCCGGGTGACAATGTGCTGGTGCTGGGGGCGGGGCCGATCGGCCTCGCCGTGGCGTTCTGGGCGCGGCGCATGGGCGCGGCGCGCGTGGTGGTGCAGGACATCGCCGATTGGCAGAGCGCGCGCGCCTTGCAGATGGGCGCCGATGGCTTCGTGGTCGATCCCGCCGATCCGGTGGGCGGCAGTGACCGCGCCTTTGGCGGGGCGAAGGCCGATGTGGTGTTCGAATGCGTCGGTGTTCCGGGGCTGATTGCCCAGGCGGTCAGCCAGGTGCGCAATCGCGGCACGGTGCTGCTGCTCGGCCTGTGCACCCGGCCCGATACGATCGACACCTTCGCCATGCTGCAAAAGGAAGTGCGGCTGGTGACCTCGGCGTTCTTCACGCGCGCCGATTTCGAGGATGCGCTCGATGCGCTGAGCGCCGGGGCGGTTGAGCCGCGCGCAATGATCAGCGGCACGATTGCCCTCGCGGAGGTGCCGCAGATGTTTGAAAGCCTCAAGACCCGCACCAGCCAGTGCAAGGTGCTGATCGCGCCCTGACGCGGCGGTGGCTGGGGACATAGAGAAGGGCGCGGGAACCGAAGTTCCCGCGCCCTTTCTTGTGGCCGCCGAGGGGCAGGCCGCCGGGGGTTACTTGTCCCCCAGCGCCTTGTCCTCGTTGGCGCGCTTGATCAGGTACTGGCGGATGTCCTCGACGTCTTCAGGCTTGAAGACCGACTTGAACGAAACCATGCCCTTGGGGTGGTCGCTCTGCATCAGCACCCCGTCGAGCACCACCGCGCGGATCCCTTCGGCAGCGCCGATATAGGCCGAGTGGCGCAGATCCGGGTTGAGCGCGCCGCCCAGTGCCGCGTCACCGTGGCAGACCGCGCAGTAGCGGGCGAAGTTGTTCGCGCCGCGCGCCACCTGTTCGGGGGTGCCGGTGAAGGCCGGGGGATCGAGCGGCAGGGCAGCCAGCGGCTTCATCGCCGGCAGCTGGCCCTTGGCGCCCAGCTTGAACACCAGCAGGCGACTGACGTTCTGCGCGGCGGCCGACTTCTTGGCGACGATACCCGTGGCGATATCCCACACGCCGCCCCAGCCGGCCATGATCGCGACATACTGCTCGCCATCGACCATGTAGGTGATCGGGGCGGCAATGACGCCGGTCTGGGTCGGGAAGGACCACAGCTTGGTGCCCTTGTCGGCGCTATAGGCCACGAAGTAGCCATCGGCATTGCCCTGGAACACCAGGTTGCCCGCGGTGGCCAGCGTGCCGCCGTTCCATGGACCGGTGTGGGTCACGCGCCAGGCTTCGGCCTGCTTGACCGGATCCCACGCGATCAGCGCGCCGGTGGTTGCAGCCTTGGCGCCTTCGCGCACGGCCTTGTCGGCAGGAGCGGCAGTCAGCGCGCCGTCCATCGCGGTCTGGAACCCGATGTCCGAAGGCTTCCAGCCCTTGGCCGCTGCATAGGGCATCGCCGCGAGGTTGGCCGGGATATAGACCAGGCCGGCCTTGGGGCTGAAGCTCATCGGCTGCCAGCTATGCGCACCGCCCGCGCCCGGGACCGAGAGGAACGGCTTGCCGGTCTGCTCGTACTTGGCTTCGGGGTTGATCGCCGGGCGCCCGGTCTTGGGATCGATGCCGGTGGTCCAGGTCTGCGGCGCGAACGGCTTGGCCGAGAGGAATTCCCCGGACTTGGCGTCGAGCACGTAGAAGTAGGCGTTCTTGGGCGCGTGCATCACCACGTGGCGCTTCTGCCCGTTCACGTCGATATCGGCGACCGTGATCTGCGCGTCGCTGTCATAGTCCCACCGGTCTTCCGGGGTTTCCTGGAAGTGCCACTTGTATTCGCCGGTATCGGCATCGATCGCGACGATCGACGAGGTGTAGAGGCTGTCACCCGCGCGGCCGTTGGCGGCCGGGTTCCACGGCTCGGCATTGCCGGTGCCGAAGAACACGAGGTTGGTGGCCGGATCGTAGGTGATCGAATCCCACACGGTGCCGCCACCGCCCAGTTCCCACCACTTGGAATTGCCCCAGGTCTTGGCGGCAGCTTCCATGGCCTTGTTCTCGAAGCCCTTTTCGGGGTTGCCGGGAACGGTGTGGAACTTCCACAGTTCTTCGCCGGTCTGCGGATCATAGGCGGCGAGATAGCCGCGCGCCTTGTATTCCGCGCCGCCCGAGCCGAGCAGGATCTTGCCCTTGGCCACGCGCGGGGCGCCGGTGATGGTGTAGTTCTGCTGATCGGGAACGACGACCTTTTCGAACACGACCTTGCCGGTCTTCTGTTCGAGCGCGACGAGGCGCCCGTCGAGCGTGCCGACATAGACCTTGTCGCCATAGAGCGCGACGCCGCGGTTCACCGCGTCGCAGCAGGCGCGAACCAGCGTGTCGCGGGGCACCTTGGGGTCATAGGACCACTTGAGCGCGCCGGTCTTGGCGTCGAACGCCTTGACCATCGACCAGGCGGTCGAGACGTAGAGCACGCCGTCGTGCATCAGCGGGGTGGCTTCCTGCCCGCGCGCGGTTTCCAGATCGGCCGACCAGGCCAGGCCCAGCTGGGCGGCGTTCTGGTCGGTGATCTGGGTCAGCGCCGAGAAGCGCTTTTCGTTGTAGTCACCGCCATAGGTCAGCCATTCGCCTTCCGGCGGATTGGCGATCATGGCATCGGTGACGCCTTCGGTCACCGGCGGTGACTGGTGCTTGCCGCAGGCGGCGAGCGGCAACAGCGCGGCAAGCGCCAAGACCCTCAAACGCATTTAAAACCCCTCTCCAATTCAAGATCCCGCAACCCTCTTACCGGGAAGTCAGGTCAGTTCACCATCCGGTCCGAGCCGCCCCAGTAAGGCTTGCGCAGTTCCTTCTTGTCCATCTTGCCCGCTGCGGTCCGAGGAATCGAGTCAATAAATGCAACTGTCTTCGGAGCTTTCACGCCGCCCAGCTTGGCCTTGCAGTGGGCAATGATCTCTTCGGCGGTGATACCTTCGGCGATCACCACCGCGTGGACCTGTTCGCCCCACTTTTCGTGCGGCACGCCAAACACGGCGCATTCGCGGACCTGCGGCAGTTCCGTAACGGCAGCCTCGACCTCGGCGGTGAAGACGTTGAAGCCGCCGGTCACGACCATGTCCTTCTTGCGGTCGACGATGTAGAGGTAGCCCTCGTCATCGAACTTGCCGACATCGCCGGTGTGGTGCCAGCCGAACTTGCGCACTTCGGCGGTTTCTTCGGGCTTTTCGAAGTAAGAGTGCGACACCAGCACGCCGCGCGCGCAGATTTCGCCGGCTTCGCCGCGCGGCACTTCGTTGCCGTCGTCATCCAGCAGCGCGACCTTGATCGAACGCGTCACCTTGCCGCAGCTCGCCAGCTTTTCGGGCGCTTCGAAGGCAAAGCGCGCAACGTCTTCGGGCGGGAACCAGGCCACGATCATCGGGCATTCGACCTGACCATAGGACTGGCACATGCACGGCCCGAACATTTCAACCGCCTGACGCAGCTTTTCCGGGCTGCACGGGCTGCCGACGAGGATGAAGATCTTGAGCGACGAATAATCGTGCTGGCCGATCTCGGGCGAGGCCAGCAGCTGATACAGCGCGGTCGGCGGCAGATACATATGCGTGACCTTGTAGTCCGCAATGGTCCGCAGCACGTCCTCGGCATCGAAGCCGGGGAGGATCACCTGGGTCGCGCCGAGGCTCAGCGTCGACAGCGCGATCGGCCCGGCGGCGTGGGTGATCGGAGCCGAAACCAGCGCCACGGGGGCAGCGGTGCGCCCGCCCATCGCGTCGGCCGCGGTTTCGATCATCGTGCCCCAGCCCAGGTTGGTGACATTCGCGCCCTTTGAAGGGCCGGTGGTGCCGCCGGTGGGGAAGATCCCGACCAGATCCATCATGTTGCCGAAGGCGTCGATTTCAGGTTCGACGAAATCGGCGGCGGTCACGCCGGCCATGAACTGTTCAAGGCTGGGATCCTGCCCGCAGGGCTGGTCGAGGCAGACGAAGTGCTGGAGCGTCGGGCACAGCGCGCGCAGCTTGTTCACTTCATCGGCCTTGGACGAGTGGTAGATCATCCACTGGCAGCGCACGTAGTTGATGTAGCCGGCGTTGGCGTCGATCTCGTTGCGGGTGTTGACCGGGATCCACTTGCCGTTGGCGCGCCACATCGCGAGCAGGGCGACCAGCAGCATCCCGTCGTTCGGGCCATAGAGGCCCAGCAGGTCCTGATTCTGGAAGCCCCCGCGCTGGAGTGCGGCGGCGATCCGGATCGAGAGATCCTTGACCTCGGCGAAAGTCAGCTTGAGGTCGCTGGCGGTGTCGATGATCGCGAGGCGGTTGGGATCGCGGTCGTGGCCGCGGTCAAAATAGTCGATCGAGCGCATGTTCGGTTAACCCCAGCGGTTGATTTCAGGACCCGGCGCCCAGTTGGCTTCGGGATTGGGCGTGGCAGCACGGGCAAGGGCCGCCTGAACCGAGGGACGGGCGCGCACGCGCTCCATCCACGCGGCGGCGCGGGCCTTGCCGGCAAAGGCATTGGGCAGCAGGGCGGCCATGCCGACCAGCCAGCCATAGGTTTCAAAGTCGGCGATGGTGAGATCGCCCATCAGCCATTCGCGGCCATCGGCGAGCTGGTCATCGACCATTGCCACCGCATCGCTGACCTTGGTCACGCTGTCGGCGGTCTGGGCTTCGGGGAAGTCCCCGGCGCGCACCGCGGCCCAGCGGCCGCGCAGGTCTTCGCTGGCGATGGTCTGGGCCAGCGCGTCGAACGCGGCCTGATCCAGCTTGGCGAGGGCGGCGTGGGCGGTGGCCTTGCAGCCGAGGAATGCGGCGGCAGGCGCGCAGCGTTCGGTGATCCGGCGGCACCACATCAGCATTTGCCAGTGGGCGTAGGCATCCTTGGGCTGGAGCGTGCCCGCGCCGCTTTCATCGAGGAACTGGGCGATGAACACGCTTTCGGTCATCGCTTCGCCATCGGCCAGCAGCACCGGGCCTTCGCCCTCGACGCCCATGTCGCGGGCGAGGGCTTCGCGCACGCCCGGCAGGCGGTGACGTTCGCCGCCGACCAGGTCGATGTGGCGGCATTCGACTGTGAGGCCGCTTTCGCCCAGCGCGGCCAGCACCGCGAGGCTCGGGCCATTGGGTTCGCCGTGATAGAGGATCATGCTCATGTCAGCGCACTCCGCTCGCAATGCCCTCGGATTCGTCGCGGGGCGGGATATAGTCCTGTTCGAGGATTTCGACGCGGCTGGCCATCGGGGTGCGGCCCAGCTTCCAGCATTCGCGCGTGGCCGGGCGGCGATAGATCGCCCGCAGCCAGCGCATGATGTTGGGGGTCAGCTCGTCATTGGCGAGATGCGGCTGCGACAGCGGCATGGCATAGGCGAGGTTGAACCCGTTGACATCGGCCAGGCTGTATTCGTCGCTGGCGAGCCATTCGCGCTTGCCGAGTTCGTCTTCGAGCATCTTGATGCCCACGCCGATGCGGCGGCCGCTTTCGGCCATTTCGGCTTCGCTGAACAGGCCGAACACCGCCTTGCGCCACGCCAGCTGGCGTTCGGGCAGGGGGATGCGGCTGATCTGCTCTTCGATCTTGTCCTGACCATGCGCGGCCAGCGCGTTGGGGCCGACGAAGAATTTCCAGCCGAACATCGAGAAGCTCGGCGCCAGCCACTGGTCCATGAACTTCATCCACCAGCGGATGCGCCAGCGGGCCTGGGCATCGGCGGGCATCAGGGCGGGGCCGTCAAACTCCTCGTTGACGTATTCCATGATCGCGGTCGATTCGACGAGCACGCGGCTGCCGTGGGTCATCGCTGGGATCGTGCCCTGCGGATTGATCGCGAGGTATTCGGGCTTGTGCTGGTCGAAATTCAGCATGTCGATGTAATGACTGCTGAACTTCACGCCCTTTTCCATAAGGGCGAGCATGGGCTTGCCCGAATTGGCGTTGGGTTCCCAGTGATAGAGGGTGACTTCGGCCATCCCGGACCTCTCCTGTTTTTGTATGTGTTGCATACTAAAACAGGAGAGGATCAGGTCAAGCGGGATTTAGCCGCGCGATGAATTGCGGTGGATCATGCTCCACCGGAACAATTGCCCGCGCTTGCCGGTGCGGGCCTCGGCCGCGATCCGCCAGCCCTGGCGTTCAAGCTCGCGGCGCAGCGGGGCAAAATCGCTCCAGCGGGTCAGGCCTTCGATGCGGGCCTTCTGCGGCGACCCGGAGCGCAGGGTGGCAAACCGCATGGCGTGTTCAGACGCCAGATCGACCTGCGTCCCGCTTGCGCTTCTCGCAAAGGCGAGCGATTCGGGCAGGCGGCTGTCGAACACGGTGATCGTGCGCGCACCCAGCACTGCAGCGCCCACCGGGGCGGCGAGCGCGGCCGAGGCGATCGCCCCGGCTTTGAGCGCATCGCGGCGCGTGAGCGCGCCCGGGCTGCGCTCCGCGCTCACTTGGCCTTACCCAGATAGAGCGCGACCGCATCGAGTTCGGGATCGGTCAGGTCGACCTTGGTCTGCGGCGGCATCGCGTTCTTGCCGTGGCGCACGACCTGCTTGACGTAGTCCGGCGTCAGATCCTTGCGGTTGGCCAGCAGGCCCATTTCCGGCGGTTCGCCTGCGGCCATGCGCTGCTTGGTGAGCAGGTTGGTGCCCATGCCGCCGGTAAGGTGGCAATAGCCGCAGTGATATTCGAACAGGGTCTTGCCATCGCCGCCGGCCATGCGGTTGCCGCCCGGAAATTCGGGCCGCATCTGGTAGGGCGGCGGCGGGGGCGGGCCCTTGCCGGTCTGGGCCGGGGCGGAAGGCGCGGACTTGGAACAGGCGGCGAGCAGCGCGATCGCGCTCAGTGCAACAAGGCGCTTCATGCCCTGCCCTCCCTCGCCTGATCGCGGTAGACCGAAGGCCACACCCCGTTCTTGCCCGGCGCGATGATCCCGTTGGGGTCGAGCGCGTCCTTCACCTTTTCGTTGAAGCGGCGCAGCGCGCCATCGTTGAAATTGAAGGTGTCCATGATCCGGTCCATCCAGCCCAGGTGGGTGCGGTATTCACCGTAACCGGCCTTGGCGGTTTCCTCGATCAGGGCGTTGAACAGCTTCTTGATCGTGTCGATCTGCTCTGGATTGTCGCGATCGAACATCAGCATGTTGACGTTGTTGGCAAAGCGCCCGCCGATGGTGAAGCTGGCGTAGAAATCGACGTCGAAGCTGTCGATCACCTTGCGGCTGCGCTTGAGCTGGCCGAGCACGTGATCGCCGGTCGCCGGAACCACGGGCGAGAAGCCCATGTGCGCGCCGCGTCCGCCGATCCAGTCCGACATCTGCAGCGGCACGGCCGAAGGGATGCCCATCGTGGTTTCATAGGCGTTGATCGGATCGCCTTCGTGCCACCAGGTTTCCTTGGGCGGAGCCTTGAGGTTCTTGGCCATCTCGGCCTTGACGATCTCGGCCTTGGCCTTGACCACGCTTTCCTCGCCATAGAGGCGCAGCGCGACCTGCCAGTAGCCCAGGTTGTGTTCCTTGAGCAGCTCGGCCACGCGCCAGTCGGGGATCGCGCCGGGCTTGTCCCAGAAGTCCTTGCGCTGGCCTTTGAGGACCATCTTGCCGAGCCACGAGGGTACGAACACGTTCTGTTCGATCAGGCCCGCGATCTTGAGCGGAGCGATGGTATCGACCACCCAGCCCACATCCTCGGCGTTGGGAATGTCGAACACCAGTTCGAGGCTCGATTTGGGGGCGGGCTGTAGCCACAGGCCGGCCTTGGTGACGACGCCCAGGCTCGACTGCGAGAAGGCAAGGTCGAAGGTCGGGCCGAACGACATCGGGAACAGATGCCAAGCCGGGTTGTCCTTCATCGCGCCCATGCCGGTGCGCACCAGATCGCCGTCGGGCAGCACGGCCTCGATCCCGCAGAGGTTGCGGGCGTGCAGGCCGTAAGGGGTGTAGCCGATCCCGTGTTCGAGCGCGTTGCCGATCACCGAGCCCCAGGCATTGCCCGGAACCGACATCCACAGCGGCGCCTTTTCGCGCTGGATATGCTCGTAGAGGTCAAAGAAGCCGACGCCGGGTTCAACCACGCAGTAAGCGAGCTTGGGATCCAGTTCGAGGATCTTGTTCATGCGGCCCAGGTCAAGCACCACGGTGCCCGCCATGCGCGGGGCGGCGGTGCCGTAACCCAGGTTCTTGCCGCGCGCGACCGGCCACAGCGGGGTCTTGTGTTCATTGGCGAGCTTCACGATCGCCTGGACTTCCTCGACCGAGGCGGGGGCAACCGCGGCGCCGGCGGGCCACTGCTCTTGCGAGCCGGGCGCATAGGCATCGGCATAGGCATCGCGGTCGGCATCGGTGGCCATGACCCAGTCCTTGCCGACGATGCCGGCAAAGGCCTGCATCGCGGCATCGAAGCCCTGCGGGCTGACACGTGGCGGTGTTACGAGCTTCACGCCCTATCCCCTCTTGGTTTTATAACAATTGTTACGATGAAAAGCAGATTTGCACGCGCGGCGCAAGGGTCACGTCAGGTAGTAGTAGTTGACATAGTTCCCGTCGGGCTTGCGCTCGCCCACCCCGATCCAGATGTGCCGGGTCAGCCATTCGTACTTGCCCTTGGGGGCTTCGAAGGTCGGTTGGGCGCGCAGGTAGTATTCGGCGTGGGGCACGGCCTCGCCGCCCTCGAAGGCCCACTTGCGCAGCTTGGCCATGGTGTCCGGCTCTCGGCCCCACAGATAGCCCTTGTTCTGCATGTAGATCGTCACCCCATCGTCGGTTTCGAGCAGGTAGCGCGCATCGAACACGGCGGTGTCATCGGGGCGGAAGTGGGCATAGTCGCCGCCCGAATTGGGGATCGCGCGGCCCTTCATCATCGGCCCGTCGATCTCGCCCTTGTCGACATAGACCGCGCTGCGCCAGCCGCCGGTCGGGATGTCGGGCACCATGCTGGTGCGGGTGAACCACAGCCGGATCGAGAAGCCGAACTCAAGGTGGGGATTGTCGAGGGTGGAAAGCATCGGTCGTTCCTCAGTAGTTCGACAGGATCGCGAGGGCAGGTGCGTCGAGCGGCACCCCGCGCCGGGTCTTTTCGATCTCGTCGCGGCGGGTCTTGGCCTGTTCGTCGATCAGGTAGGCGTGGATCGCCTTCACTTCGGCGGGTTTCAACACATCGTCCCAGCGCGGCATCCCACCGGGCTGGAGCAGCCCTTCGAGCAGGATCTTGTCAAACACCTCGTGCGTGCCGGGCTGCATCCGGCGCAGGTCCGGGGTGATCGAGCGGTGCTGGTTCGAATGGCAGATCGCGCAGTTGGTGAAGAACAGCGCGCGGCCTTGGGCGATGGTGTCCATTGTCACGCCCGGCGCCTGGGCGGGGGCTTCGGGCGCGATTTCGAGCTTGCCGAGCAGCGGCGGCAGGGGAACGGGCTTGCCATCGAGCCGGAACACGATGATCCGCCCGGCATTGCCGCGCTGGTAGGCCGCCGAATAGGGCGGGACATAGGGAAAGCCCCCGCCGCCCCAGGCCGCCATCACCGCGATATATTGCACGCCGCCGACCTTGTAGGTCATCGGGGCGGCCAGGATCGAGGTGCCGGTGTCGATGGAGCGCAAGATCTTGCCGGTCTTGGCCTCGCGCACCACCAGCTGCCCGGCAAGGTTGCCGTGGATGAGCAGGCCGCTCGCCGTGGTCAGCACGCCGCCGCGATCCTGCCACCCGGCCATCGGCTGGGACCATACGGTCTTGCCGGTCAGCGGATCGATCGCGCGCATGGTGGTGCCGCCCGGGTTCTTGAGCACTTCGGCCCATGCCGGGAGCGCCTTGACCTGCGCGGCAACCGGCGGGGGCAGGGTGGCAAGCGCGGCTTCAAGCTGCGGGGTGAAGATCAGCGCGGCGGCGGTGTTCAGTCCCTTGGGCTTGTAAGGCTTGTCGCCCGGCGGCACGAACATCAGGTTGCCCATGTCCTGGATCGCCCCGAAGTAGAGCCCGCTGGCCGGGTCAAAGCTGGCCGGGTGCCAGTTGCGCGCACCGGGCGTGCCGGGGAAGATGATCTTGGGGCCGTGGCTGAAATCGGCGGCATCGTTGTCGATGATCGCCTGGCCGGTCTTGGGGTCGATCCCCTTGGCCCAGTTGACGCGGACGATCTTGTTGGCGCGCAGCAGCTTCCCGTCGCGCCGGTCGATCACATAGAGGAACCCGTTCTTGGGCGCGTGGAGCACCACCGGGCGGTCTTCGCCATCAACCTTCATGCGGGTGAGGATCATCGGCGCGGTTGCGTCATAGTCCCACTGGTCCTGCGGGCTTTCCTGGTAGAACCACTTCATCCGCCCCGTCTTCGCCTCGATCGCGACGATCGAGGAAACGTAGAGGTTGTTGCCGCCCGAAGGCGAACGGATGTCGAGGCTGTAGGGTTCGCCATTGCCGGTTCCGACCAGCACCAGCCCGGTTTCGGGATCATAGTTGATCGCATCCCACGGGCCGCCGCCCGCGCCCATGTCCCAGCGGCTGCGCGGATCCCAGGTCTTGAGCGCGGCTTCGAGTTCAGGATTGTCTTGCGGCCCCAGCTTGGGATCGCGCGGGACCACGTGGAAGCGCCAGGCAAGCTTGCCGGTGGCGATGTCCCAGCCGGACACGTCGCCGCGCGCGTCATAGTCCGCGCCGCCATTGCCGATCACCACCACGCTGCCGGCCACTTCAGGCGCGCCGGTGGAATTGCCGCCGCGGCTGTGGTCCTCGATCGTGTCGGCCTGCCACACCGGCTTGCCGGTCTTGGCGTCGAGCGCATAGAGCACCCCGTCGAGCGCGGCGACGAACACCTTGCCGTTCGCCACGGCCACACCGCGATTGGCCATGTCACAGCAGACCGTGCGATTGACCTGCATGTCGACCTTGGGCTCGAACGCCCACAGCGGCTTGCCGCTCGCCGCATCGAAGGCATAGGCGCGGCCCGCCACGCCCGAGGTGTACATCACCCCGTCCACCACCACCGGCGTCGCTTCGAGCACGCGGTTGGTGCCAAGCTGCGCCTCCCAGGCGAGGCCGAGCCGGCCGACGTTGTCGGCCGAAATGTCGGTGAGCTGCGAATGGTGGGTCTTGCCCGCATCGCCGCCGGGATTGGTCCAGTTGTCCGCGGCCACGGCCTGCTGCGGCGGGGCACTTTCCTTGGGCCCGCAGGCGGCGAGGGCGAGAGCGGCGAAAAGGCTGAGGCGCTTGATCATTACTGGCCGTCCCAGGGGCTCTTCATGTGATAGGGCACGGTGATGAAGTTCGCTTCGATCTGGCGGATCATCCCGCCATCGATGCGGAACAGTTCCGAGAGATAGAAGCTGTGCGGATAGCGGATCGGCGATTGCACGGTGCGCCCGTCGGTCAGCTGGTATTCCTTGATCCGTCCGCAATGGTCGATGAAGCCAAAGGCCATCACGATCCCGCGTTCCTCGTCGACCAGCGGAAAGCGGCGGCCGCGCAGGCGGTCATCGTAGCGGTAGTTGCCCATCTTGAACTGCTCTTCGCAGCCCAGCGCCGCCACCGGCACGATATAGGCAAATTCGGGGTTGCGGGTGGTCTGCACGCCGTTTTCCACCCGGTCGCATTCGGGGTGGAACTTGGTGCGGATCGTCCCGTCGTTGAGCTGCAGCGTCGAGAAATAGCCGTCCGACAGCGCGATCATTTCCTCGCGCGGGGTGGGAACGTCCACCAGCGAATTCATGATCGGCTTGTCCCAGAACTTCGGGTTCAGGAACTTGATCCCGCTGTCCGACTGGCGCACGACGATGCTTTCCGCCTCTTCGATCGCGCCGTCTGCCGCTACCTTGAGGCGCAGGGCAAAGCCCGATTCCTCGGCATGTTCGTGGGTCACGCCGAAAAAGCCGACCTGGCCGGTGCGGGTGTCGGCAAAGCGCAGGTCATAGTCACCCAGCCGGTCGATCGTGCCCCACAGCCCGTCGCCCGGTTCCAGCATGACGTTGTTTTCGCTGGTCATCGCGTTCGCGGCCCAGGCGAGGCGCTGCGGCGCGCGCGCCTGCAAGGCGGCCAGATAATCGTCGAGTACGGCGTAAAGCGCTGCGCGGTCCATATGCTCTCCCAATCGGACTTTACGCCCTCTTCACGCTCAGGCATATCTTACCAATTGTTATAAAGACAAGAGGGGAGAGCGCATGAGCCGTACCGCGCAAGAACAGGCCAACCTCGATCTGGTGCTGGCGATGTACCGCAATGTGCTGATGCCGATGGATAGCACCCGGGTGGATGACTACATTTCGCCGGGTTATATCCAGCACTCCTCGCTGGCCGAACCCACGGTTCAGGCGCTCAAGGACTTCCTCGATTTCGTGAAGGTCCAGTCGCCCGAGGGCACCCACAATCTCAAGCGCGCCTTTGTCGATGGCGATCACGTGATCGTCCACCACCACGTGATCCGCCATGCGGGCGATCCGGGGCTCGCGGTGGTCGACATCTTCCGGGTCGAGGACGGCAAGATCGTCGAGCACTGGGACGTGCTGCAGGATGTGCCCGAAGCGCCCGTCAATCCGCTGCCGATGTTCTGAAGGAGACTTGCCGATGCGTGCCCCGATCCTTGCCGCCCTCGCCGCTGCGGCGCTGCTGCCCCAGACCGCCGAGGCCAAGTCCTGCAAGCTGACCCCCAAAGAGGTCGCGACCGAGTTCATGACCCGGTTCTACATCAAGAAGGACGTGCGCGGCGCGTTCGAGGCCTGGGTCGATCCGGGCTACATCCAGCACAACCCCAATGCCCAGACCGGACGCAATGCGGCGATTGGCTTCCTCGAACCCTTCATCGCCAGCCATCCCGAGGTGCGCTATGACATCAAGCGCGTGATCGCCGACGGCAATCTGGTGGCGGTGCACAGCTGGGGCCGGTTTTCCGAAGCCGACCGCGGCGTGGCCGTGGTCGATATCCTGCGGATCGAGGGCTGCCGGGTGATGGAGCACTGGGACGTGGTCCAGCCGGTGCCGGAAACCTCTGCCAACAGCAACGGGATGTTCTGATGCGCTTTGCCGATAAATGTGTGGTCGTGCTGGGCGGAAACGCCGGGATCGGCCTTGCCGCCGCGCGGATGTTCCGCGCCGAAGGGGCCAAGCTGGCGCTGATCGGGCGCAATGCGGAAACGCTGTCTGCCGCGGCTGAAGAGGTCGAAGGGCTCGGTATCGTCAGCGACATGGGCGATGTGGCGCAGACCGATGCCGCGATGGCCGAAATCGCCGAGGTGCTGGGCGGGATCGACGTGCTGTTCGTCAACGCCGGGGTCGGCGGCTTTGCGCCGGTCGATCAGGTCAGCGAGGCGTTCTGGGACGGGATCCACGATGTAAACCTGCGCGGCGCATTTTTCGCGATGCAGCGCGCCTTGCCGCTGATGCGCGATGGCGGGGCGATCGTGGTCACTGGCTCGATCGGCTCGGTCGCGGCGGTGCCGGGCAATGCCGCCTATGCCGCGGCCAAGGCGGGCCTGCGCGCGGTGGTGCGGATCATGGCCAAGGAGCTGCTGCCGCGCCGGATCCGGGTCAACATGGTCAGCCCGGGGCCGACCGACACCGAAATCTTCAAGCGCGATGCCAGCGCCGCCGAAATCGCCGGGATGCGCGAGATGATGGCCGGCGTGGTCCCGATCGGCCGCATGGGCACGAGCGAGGAAGTGGCCAGCGCGGTGCTGTTCCTCGCCGCGCCCGAAGCGGCCTTCATCAACGGGGTTGATCTTTACGTCGACGGCGGCTGCATCGAATTGGGGTGAACCCTCCCCCGCAAAGGGGAGGGCGCGCGCCGTTACAGGATGAAGTGATCGCCCGCCGCGCGGATCGTGATGTCACCCACCGAAACGCCCCACGGCTGGTCGATGGCGTGAATGATCGCATCGGCGATATGTTCGGGCGCGAGGCTGGCATAGTCGATGTTTTCCGGATCGAGCCGGGCCGCCGGGAAGGTGCCGGCCTGCATCTGGCCGACCATGTCCATGAACTCGGCCGTGTTCTGACCCAAGATGCCGACACTGGCGGCCTGGTTGACCACCGTGCCGCCCAGCCCGGTTGCCGGAACCCCGGTCGGCTTGACGATAGTGACCTTGATCTTGCCGCGGCTTTCGACCCGCAGGCTTTCCGAGAGGAAATTGACCGCGGCCTTCGACGCGCCATAAACCGCCGCCCCCGTCACCGGGAAATTGCCATAGATCGACGAAACGTTGATCACGTGCCCGCGCCCGGCGGCAATCATCGTATCGTGGGCGGCAACCATGCCGTTCAATACGCCCTTGATGTTGATGTCGATGCAGCGTTCCCACGCGCCATAGGCGGCATCGTGATCGGCGATGAAGGCCAGCGGCATGATCCCGGCATTGTTGAGCATCACGTCAACCGCGCCGTAAGCTTCGAGCGCGGCGGCAATCAGCGCCTTGACCTGGACCAGCTGGGTCACGTCGGTCGCCACGGCCTGAGCCTGGCCGCCCGCTGCGCGGATTTCGGCGGCGACGTCTTCTGCCGCGGCGAGGTTGATGTCGCCCAGCGTCACCTTGGCGCCCCGCGCCGAGGCCTTGAGCGCGACGAGCCGGCCAAAGCCGCCGCCTGCCCCGGTGATTACGATCGACTTGCCTGCGATATGGTCTGCCATGCTGTCCTCTCTTGTTGCTTTGAGCGCGATGCTACAGCTGCGCCGGCATCGCGTCGAGCAGCATGGTCTTGGTTTCGACATAGCCCCACAGGCCTTCCGGCCCGCCTTCGCGGCCCACGCCCGATTGCTTGTAACCGCCGAACGGCAGGCCGAAATCCATGCGCAGCCCGTTCTGCCCGAACCCGCCGGTGCGGATGCGGCGGCCGATGGCATAGGCCGCCTCGGCATCCTGCGTCAGGACCGAACCGTTGAGGCCGTAGTTTGATTCATTGGCGATGCGGATCGCGTCTTCCTCGTCCTCGCAGGGGATCAGGCACAGCACCGGGCCGAAGATTTCTTCCTGGGCGATCCGGCTCTGGTTATCGACATTGGCGAACAGCGTCGGTTCGATGAAGTAGCCCTGGTTGAGGTGCTTGGGCCTCCCCCCGCCGCAGACGAGGGTCGCGGTCTGCTTGCCGTCCTCGATGTAGCTTTCGATCCGTTCGAGCTGGCGCTTCATCGCCACCGGGCCGAGCTGGGCACCCGGATCGTCGGAATGGCCGATCACCACCTGGCTCATTTCGGCGGCGATCGCGGCAGCCAGTTCATCGTGGCGGGCCTTGGGGACGATCGCGCGGCTGAGCATCGCGCAGACCTGCCCGCTCATCATGTTGAGCGTGCCGGTCAGCAGCTTGGCTGCCGCTTCGGCGGGGAAATCGTCGCGGATGATCGCCGCGCTCTTGCCGCCGAGTTCGAGCGTGTAACGCGCGATGCGCTCCCCGCAGACCTGCGCGATGCGCTTGCCCGCGAGCGTCGAGCCGGTGAAGCTGACCTTGTCGACCCCGTGGTTGTTGACGAGGTGATCAGCGGCTTCGCGGTGGCTGGGGACGAGATTGACCACGCCCGCCGGAATGCCCGCCGCCTCGGCCGCTTCGGCGATGATATAGGCTTCGAGCGGGGTTTCGGGGCTGGGCTTCATCACCACGGTGCAGCCGGTGAGCAGCGCATAGGCAACCTTGTTGGCCATGATCCCGAACGGCCCGTTCCACGGCGCGATCGCGGCGACCACGCCAACCGGTTCGTGCACCACGATCCCGG
>CALKVF010000092.1 GCA_937996535.1 uncultured Novosphingobium sp.
CAAAATCGGGCCTGTCTCAGAAGGCGTTTGCAGAGAGCATCGGCGTATCCGAAGGGACATTGATTAACTGGGAGCAGGGCCGCCGTCAGCCTACGGGGCCTGCCAAAGTGCTCTTAGCGTTGATCGCGAAGCGGCCTAATTTGGTCGTAGAGCTTTATGCCAAGCTTTACCCTCCGCCTCCCGCATGGGCTGGAGAGGGGCCTGACCCTGCAACCATGACGGCTGAAGAGCGCATTACGGAACTCGGGCAGATCCTGGCGCGCGGGATTATGAGAATGAAGGCCGCTGAGAAATCAGAGTGAGCGCCAAGTGTGCGGAGAATTGCCCGTTTCCCGTCAGCACCAGTCGCACAGTCAATCGGATAGGTAGGGTCACGACCGGCGCTCACTTGCATCAGCAGATGTCACCGAGGTGCTTGGCTACACTCCAGCCAACAAGGCTGGCGAGAGCTTTATCCAGGCTCGGTGATCTAGGCCACCGCATCACGCTTAAACTCATCACTGAAGTTGGGCTTCCCCATGATCGCCTCCTGTCCTCAAAATTAGGATCGAAGGCGTCCAGAAATCTAGGGGCTACTCATTGAGTGGATTTGACGGTTGTGTTTAGCAGGGGCCATGCCGCGCTGCGAACGCCTCCACTGAGCGTATTGCAGGGCGGCGATTTTGAATGCATAAATCGCATAATATATTGATTATATTAATATTTTTTTGATTAAATTATCCCAGTCCACTGGTCTCAGTCGCATTCCTGCGATATCGTCGATTATACGACCAAATGAGCAAGCTTGAATAAGGACTGCGATCGTTAGCGGATCGTTTGATGTTGAGATCACTCCCTTCGACTGCGCTTTTATCAATGCCGAAATGAGACGGTTAGTTATGCGAGACTGCTCTCGGGCCAGCAGTGAAGCAAAATGTGAGTTGGTTTTGGATTGCGCTATCAAGCAGGCCTGATCGAGGCGGCGGGTGCGCTGTGTGTCCGACTGCACTTGGCCGATGATCGCAACAATTTGTTCAACAAAGGATGCTCCATCACTTGTCTGAGACGCAGCACGTTCGATTTTGACAATTTCTTGCTCTGCTAGTTTTGCGTATCGGCCGATTTCCGCTTCGCCCATCAATTCGCTAAAATCGGCGAAATGATAATATAGTGAACCTCTCGAAATCCCGGAATATTCCAGAACCATCGCTGAAGTGATGTCGGATCTTTCATTTTTTCTCAGAAGCGATTGGGCTGCTTCGAGTAATTTTTGTCTCGTTTTATGGTTGCGTGGCTTGCGTTGCCTAACCACGCGAGCTTTTCCGCTTTGAACTGGCTTACTCTCAAACGAGCCGGGAGCATTTCTTTTGTTCCGAACAGCCACGGCGATGCCCCCCCAAAGAGATTTTGAAGGGTATAGAATGTGGAGAACCAGTTATCCTGATGCATTCATCAGGTTTTCCAAATTCCGCTATGTTGAATAAAATTCCAGCGCTATCCCCTGGCGTCGGTAGGCCGTGACTTGAAGCGTTGTGGCCGCTTCCGCTAGCCGGCGCCTAAGTGCACTTGCACAGGCATCGAGAGCATTGTCAGTGATGTCTGCACCCACGCCCCATATCGCGTCGATTAGCACTTCGCGCGGCACGATGGCGCCTTTCGCATTGGCCAGAGCAAGCAGCAAGGCAAAGGCTCGCGGTTCGAGAGGAATGGCGCAGTCCTGCCAGCTAGCAACATGATTTGAAGGATCGATACGAAGCGATCCGAGTTTGACTGGATCGGGCATTCGATTGCTGCTGCGGCGCAGCAATACTTCCGCGCGTGCAGCAAGTTCCTCGAAGGCGAAAGGCTTCGAGAGATAATCGTCAGCACCCGCAGAAAATCCATCGAGCCGATCTTCAAGTGAGCTACGTGCGGTCAGCATTAAGATTGGAATGCCACACTCTGCTCCCCGAATTGCAGCACAAATCTCGATGCCATCTAAATCGGGCAGCCCTAGGTCAAGTATCACGAGATCGATGCCGCCAGCGGTTACAAGGCTCTGAACTTCACGTCCGGTCCGCTCCCACCGCACGGTCAGTCCGCGCGCAGAAAGTCCGTGACTGACAAACCTTCCGATCCCGACATCGTCCTCGACAAGCAAGACGATCACGCAGTTTTCTCCAGCGGAAGCGCAATGGTAATTGAGCTGCCCCCTTGAGGGCGATTGGCTGCTCGAATGGTGCCTCCATGCTGTTCAGTGATCCAGCGCGCCAACGCTAAGCCCAGCCCGCTCCCACCTCGCTGGCGGCCCATTTCTGCCTGATAGTAAGCCTCGAAGATGTGCGGGAGGTCGGCGACGATCAACCCTGGGCCATTATCCATGACCGCTATTTCCGCTTTATGCGCCCTCACTACAAAATCGACAGTAAGAACACCGTTCATCGGAGAAAATTTGAGGCCATTGTCTATTAAACCGAGTAACGCTTGGCGCAGCCACCTAGCATCTCCTCGGACACGGGCATGACCGTCCCGTCCAGTCCTAACAATTTCAACATCGACCGCTTGCGCAAACGGCATCGCCTCCCTGATTGCATCACTAATGACGTCATCAAATTTCAGAGAGTTGTATGTGAGCTGCAACTTGCCATCGTCGGCGCTTGCGAGCCCTAGAAGTTCGTCGATCCGATGTCCTAAAAATGCGGCGCTGCCGCGGATGTACGATAGCGATTGACGTAATTTTTGCACAGGCGGAGAGGGATTAAGCAAAGCCGTTTCGGCTTCACCACGCAGCGCAGTCACAGGCGTACGCAGTTCATGGCTCACTTTCGCGAAAAATAGGCGGCGAGATCTATCTATCTCCTTAAGCTGGGCTGTGCGGTCTTGAACGATTATTTCGAGTGAGTTGTTACGCTGAATTAGCAGATGCACCACACTTATCACGCAAAACAGTGCAGTAATGGTCAAAGCTACCGCCAGCGCGATGGTCAAAATGTGGATGCGCCTTAGTGTTACGCGTGCTGTAGCCACTTCACGTGCCTCCTGCGAAGCAATCTGTGCGGACACAGTTCGAAAAGCGCTAGCGTCATTTGATGCCCTTGCTAGGTTCTCTAGCCGAGCTAACTCTATGTATTCTTCGCGCTGATGTTCGGCATATTTGCCTGAATTGGGAAGCAGTGCGATTTCATGTATGACTAGCGAACGGTAGTGCGCAAGCATTCGCGTGACGATTTCACTCCCCGCATTCATTTCAGCAAGCTCTGCGATACGGATTACTGCAGTAGCCTGGCGTTCGGACATCGCCAGCCTTTGGTATTGGCGGGCAGCGAGATTGAAGCTTACGGCAAACGCGACGACAAGGCACCCAAGTGCAACCACCAAGCCAGCTACAAGGGCTACGGAGAGCCATAGTTTGCGCTCTGGTGTGCGAATAAGATTTTGGTGATCGCCCATATTACGATCCCTATACGGGGCAACGAAAGGGTCAATTTTAGCAGGGAGCGCCGCTAAAAAACATGTGGATCGTTGGTCTCGTGGCGATTGGCTTGGCTGGTATTGTGCGACCTGCCAAACCGGCATGGAGATTAAATTTGATCTGCATCAAAATTTGTCGACTCTGAGCGTCTTGGCTTAAGTCAGCTGGCAAACGCACACCTCCAACACACTAAATGCAGCAATGCTATGGATTTGGTTTGTCGCGGATATAGACACGTCAGCTTTTGCCGTTCGACCACATCGCTGTCAAAGCCCCTGTGATCGCCGGGAGCTGACTAACCTTGCGGTGTCAGAACTGGCCCAACGACTGAAACGCGTTCGGCATAACGTGCATTGGGGAAGTAATCCCATACTGCATGGTGCTGGGTTGCTACGTTGTCCCAAATCACCAGGGTGCCATCCGCCCATCGCACCCGGCACTGCGCGGTCAGCGTACATTCGATGTGATGGAATAGCATTTCCAGCAGGTGACGGTTTTCGACGTGGCTCAGCCCCTTGATCCCCGTGGTAAAGCCCCGATTGACCCAAAGCACTTTGCACCCGGTCACTGGGTGACGAATTACCAATGGATGCACGGTCTTGTTGAACTGGCCGCTTTCCGGGTCAAATCCATAGATCTGACGATAAGGAAATGCGCCATCATGGGTGGCTTTGAGCTGCTCAACCAAGGCTTTGATAGGGTCTGACAGGCGCTCATAGCATTCGTACATGCTGGAATAGACCGTGTCGCCACCACCCCCTTCTGGAGCCTGATGCATGTACAGCAGGCTTGCCGCGATTGGATCAGGGTCGCACGAAACATCGGTATGCCAGCCTTCACCGGCAGTGGTTTTGGATTCAGCTGTCGTGCGGACTGGATAGACTTCCTCGTCATCGCCGCCTCGCGCCTTGTTCAAGGCATGGCGGTGCAGTTTGCCCGAACCGAAAATTCGCGCCACCGCTTTGTGCGCGGCGCGATCCAGCTGTTGGTCGCGGATCACCAGAACTAACCGCTCGGCAAGCCGTGTCCGCAGCTGCGTAATCAACGCATCGTCCAATTGGTTGAGGTCGACCCCGGTGATTTCACTGCCTATAACCGGGCCCAATTGCACTTCATGCCAGCTTGCTAAACCCATTGCGGCACTCCTTCCTGTCGTCCCTACCGCAGGCTAGTCAACTTTGATGGTAAGCTAGGAAGCAGGCCTAGATTACGGCGCTGATTTATCCGAGCTCCAGCCATCCACCGCAACCCGCCATTTTCCGTCCGGGCCGCGACGGAAGATATTAATGCCCTTGCCAACATCGGTTGAGACCGCACCGGTCTTTTTATCAGTGTCGGTGGATTTATAAGTGTAGCGCTCGAAGGCCCAATCGCCACTGACGGTGAAGCCGATTGAGGTTTTTTCCCAATGGGTTTTGAACGCCCCGAAATAGCCAGAGATCCAATCATGGACTGCGGCCTTTCCGACCACTTCAGGCGCGCCAGGAGCCTGGTAAACGATATCATCGGTCAGGTCTGCCATGAGGGTATCAACATTGTTGCTGTTGATCGCCGCCACATAACCTCCATGAGCTGCCTGTTCAGCGGCTCCCGTAATGTCATCTGCATGCACACTCGTGGAGAACGCTGTGGCTAGGAGCATTATTGGCAAAGAGACATGTGAGGGTTTCATGAGCTTTCTCCTGAAAATTATTCATCAAAAACCGATGATATGGATGAGAGAATCTTGCCGTTCTAGGCTAAAAAAAACGCCACCTTTTGAATGCTAGGCAATGCGCGAATGGTGGCAGCGGAAAACTGGATTGCCCCCAAGCCTCCGCCGCCACTTCACAGCCTGTCCGGGTCGCAATAGCCAGCCTGCTAGACCGATGTTCTAGTATTCTGAAAATATTGGAATCAGGGGGAATACTGAAAAATTTTCTCCCGCATTCACTGGCCGATATTTAAGCCGACAAAGTCTAAAAAATTCAAATTATCCCTTGTTTCCCGCGACCTGCTGCGAGGGTGTATGGTGAGGGCAACGATTTGCGGGCATGCCTCCGCGAGGGCATGGGCTGCCTTACAAGCAAAGTCTGGGGGGTATTGGCCGCGATGAGCAGGCTGGCTGCCCTTTGGGACTTTGATGCTATCCGACTTGCTCAGGTGTATCGGTCACGCATAGTGTCTGGCAAAAGCGAGAGGGGGGCAAAATGGATCGTCGCAATTTCTGTTTAACTTCGGCTGCCATGTTGGCAGCTCCAATGCTTGGCGCACGCCCCGTGCGTGCGGCGACCCAGGCGGAACTCAACCCGGCGGGGATCCGTACCGCCGGAGTTCGCATGCTGCCGGTCGTCGGCGGCAAGTATAAAGTTTGGACAAAGCGGGTGGGGCCTGCGGGCGATGACGGCCTCAAGGTGCTGTTGTTACATGGCGGCCCTGGCTTCGGTCACGAATATTTCGAATGCTTTGAGGATTTTCTGCCCCAGGCCGGCATAACGTTTTATTATTACGACCAGCTTGGGTCTGCCTATTCCGACCAGCCGGATGATCCGTCTTTGTGGACGCTACCTCGGTTCGTCGAAGAAGTTGAAGAGGTCCGCCAAGGTCTCGGGCTCGAACATTTTGTGCTCTACGGCCATTCGTGGGGCGGTATGCTGGCAATCGATTATGCACTCAAATACCAACGGCATTTGAGTGGCCTTGTAATTTCAAACATGACAGCCGGTATCCAATCCTATCTCAATAACCTTTCGGCATTGAAGGCCCTGATAGCTCCAGAAAACCGAGCGCGATTGGCGGAACTGGAAGCGGCGGAAGACTACGACAACCCCGATTACATGCGCATCATGATGGAAGATGCCTATCCGCAAATGGTCTGTCGCTTGCAGCCGTGGCCGGAACCAGTGACGCGGTGCTTTTCGCGAGCCAATCAGCAAATCTACAACCAGATGCAAGGTAAGAGCGAGTTTCAGGTTACCGGTAACCTCAAAGACTGGGAGCGGTGGGACCAACTGCACAAAATTAACGTGCCAACGCTCACAATCGGTGCGCGTCATGATGAAATGCCCGCTGCAGACCTCCAACGGATGGCAAAGCTGTTTCCAAATGGACGTAACCTGACGTGCCAGAATGGCGCGCATATGGCGATGTGGGACGACCAGGCCACCTATTTTGAGGGCTTGCTGGGGTTTTTGAAAACACTGAAGGCTTGATCGAATAGCAACCACATTTTTGATGCGGGTCGTCAAATTTCAGCACGCGCGCGGCAGGAAAAGCCTGCGCGCACCTAAGAGTGACTGTCGGAGGGGCGAATGAGGCGAATAGTGTTCGGGGGCGCGGCGCTTGCAACTGTGTTTGCTGGCGGGTGGTATTACGCATCTCCAGGCTTTGCCATGAAGGAACTGCGCGACGCGGCGATCCGTGGTGATAAGCAGGAGCTCAAGGAGCGTGTTGATTTTCCTGCGGTAAGGGAATCGCTCAAGGAGCAGGTCCGAGCCGTTATCATGGCGGAAATGGCGAAGCAGAAAGACAATCCGTTTGCCGGGCTGGGGATGTTGATGGCAGGCGCGATTATTGACCCCATGATCGATACGATGGTTTCTCCGTCAGGTATGAAGGCTCTCGTTGACCAGGGAAAATTCAAGAAGCCCGATCAGGCTGATGATGCATCAAGCAGTAAATCTGCCGACTGGACGATCGAACGCGATGGGATGGAGCACTTTAGAGCGACGCTGAAATCTAATGATGGCGCGAAGGCTCCAACCCTAATCTTCCGGCGTGACGGAATTGGATGGGACCTAGTCGACATCGAAATTCCCAAGGATGAATTGAGCTCGACCAATCGGGTGCCATGACTGCCTCCGACCTCGAACAATTACTTATCGCACGTCTCGTCCGTGAGAGTGGTGGCACTTCACAGGCTTGGCGTTCGGCCCTTGGAAAGATCATTGTGCGCGATGCAAGGACACACGCCCATTGCAATTGGGATATCACGCCCAGTGGGGCCGATGCACAGCGAGCCGCTATTGAGGAGCTTCTCGACGATGTTCGGCTTGATCATGCGGCACCGACAGCTGTCCCATTCCGGTGTACCAGGTGGCCAGCTGGCAGTTCGAAAAGGCTTCCAGGTCGGTGCTGTCTCGCAGCCGCGGCAGGTTCTCTATGAAGAGCTGGATGGCCTTTTCTGCCATCAGGCTGGCAAAGGGATGCGGCTGGGTGGAACACGCTGTGTTGATGGCATGATCCAGCCCGCGAATGCCGGTCGAAAGCAGCAGCGACAGCGGCGTGCGCGCCAACAGATCCGGATCATAGACAATGCCCTGGGGAGACCCGTCGATAGTCAGGAACCGGGCCTTGAGGTGGGTTTGTTCGTCGACCGGCGTACTGACCGGCGTCCATTCCGAGGTGGCAAGCGTCGTTGGTATCGCAATCTGCCGGATACGGGGCGCAGTGCGCGTGGCGGCAATCACTTCCGTTCCATCGGCCGACAGCTTCATTTGCAGCCGGAGCAAGCTTTCGCGGTCAAAGACCTGCTCGGAGATGCAGAGCTGCATGGTCTTAACCATGCCCATAACCGACCCGCCACCCACCGACACGATCACGTCGGCATCAAGCGCATTCGCTTCAACCGCAGCGGCCAGGACGTTGGAAAGTGGTGAATGCTCGCCAACCTTGTCGGTGATGCCAATGCAGCGCTCGCCAAGGGCACTTGCAAGCCCGCTGATCACATCCGTCCGGGTGTTGAGCGTACGGGAGCAGACGATGTAGGCCCGGCGATAGCCGAACCAGTCCATCATGTCAGGCAGGCCCTCATGTGCCGGCGTACGGTGCAGGATCCGTTCGTGGCCCGAGAAGCGATAACGCGTGCCTTCCCGGTAGTCAGGGGCCATCCCGGCCGATGGCATGTCGGCCATCACTTGGTATCGCGCCAGGCATATTTGCCGAAGTGAAGCGCAACGAACACACCCGTCGATAGTGCACCGGCGATGGCGGCAACGAAGCCTTCGTTCATGCCGATGGCAATCGGTGCCTGTGCGGCACCTTATTCGACGCCGAACGAAGCTCTGCGCTGTGCCGACGGCTGGATCATGGTCGCGGCCTATCATCCAGCCCGTTGGCAGGCCTTTTGCCGCGTTCTGGGCGTACCGGAACTGGCCGATGATCCCCGCTTCGCCGAGGCTGGCGTACGCCTGCAAAATCGCGCCGAGCTGGTCACGCTGCTGGAGCAGGCGCTGATGACGCGCTCCAAACATGAATGGCTGCCGCTACTCTACCAGGCCGACATCATCTGCGGCCCGATCAACGATTACCGTGAAGTGACCGAATCTGCGGCGTTCCAGGCTTCCGCTCTGGCCGAGACCACTCTGCATCCCAGCGCTGGCGAATTGAACTTGCCGCGCAGTCCCTTTCGCCACCCCGGCAGTGTGCGCCGCCCAGCACCGCGCCTGGGCGAACACAACCACGAAGTGCTTGGCACGCCGCAAGCTGCCGATTGACCAACCATTCTTGCGCCCACGAGGATACCAGCATGCCCGTTACCCTGCAGATCAAGGACTATGTCGCCACCGTCACGCTCGACCGCCCGGAAGCGATGAACTCCCTCGATCCGGAATCGATCGAACAGTTGAAGGACATCTGGGCGGAGATCTCGCGCAATTCAGAGATCCGCGTTGCCATCCTCACCGCTGCCGGAACGCGCGCCTTTTGCACCGGCGCCGACCTGAAAAAGACCATGCCGCCGAAGGAGAGCTTCGCCGAACTGCACTATGGGCCCACAGGCGCGGAATCCTTCGCTTCGGTGCTTTCGAAGCTGCACACTGACAAGCCGGTGATAGCTGCCATCAATGGCTATGCCTTGGGTGGCGGGCTGGAGCTGGCCCTGCTGTGCGACGTGCGCATTGCCTCCACTCAGGCGATCTTCTCCCTCCCTGAAGTCTGCATCGGCAGCATTCCGGGGGCCGGGGGCACCCAGCGGCTAATCCGCGCCGTGGGCCGGTCGGATGCCATGCTGATGCTGCTGACCGGGGAGCGTATCGATGCCGCCGAAGCCCTGCGCATCGGCCTGGTCAGCCGCGTTGTTGAACCCGAGCAACTCTTGGCAAGCGCTGAGCAGCTGGCCCAGAAGATTGCGGGCAATGCTCCGCTGGCCGTGGTCGCGGTCAAGCGTCTGGCCCAGATCGGCATTGAGATGCCGCTGGCCGGAGGGCTGGAACTGGAACAGCATGCGTTCGGCGCGCTGCGCGACAGCGAGGATCGCTTAAGCGCTGCCACCAGCGCGATCATGGAAGTCTTCATTGTATTTCCCCCTTCAATTGGAATTCAGTTCCGCTGCGATTGCAGCGCATGATGGATTTGCGGCGCGATTGCGCGTCGTTCGGTGGCCCCGAGACACATGCCGATAGGGTGGCGTTCCTGACGGAACACCAGCCACAGGCGGCAATCGCCGTCGGGTCGTTCTTGGGTTTCGAGACGGGTCCAGTAGGCCGGCAGCGCGATCTTGCTGGATCGCCCCTTGGTATCGATCCGCTCGAGCTCGATGTGGTCAGTGTGGAACCGCAAGCGCTCCTCCGGTGGACGGGAGCGGCTGAAAATGTGCAGGGCGACATAAAGGCCGCCAATGTCGAGCACGCTGAAGATCAGCACGGGCCATGCGCCGAGCATGGCAAAGCGCAGTGACATGACCGCGGAAACTGCCACCGCGATCCATAAGATGCGCTTCGCATTCCATGGCAATGCAGAGCGCGGCGCCGTCATCGAGATGGCAGGGCCGCTGGTCGCGTAATAGGCTGGGTCCCAAGGCCCCTTTGCGGCCCTTGTCCCGCCTGGGCTCTGGCAAAGATAAGGCATGATCTCAGCCCACCTTGACCAGAAGGAAGTCCGGCTCCGGGAAGAGAAGATCGTGCGCAACGCCAGCCGCATAATGGACCAGCAAGAATGCAACTGCCAACCGCCAGGCCCAGCGGCGAACCGCGCGCAGTTGCTCGATTTTGGGCGAAATCGCCCTCGTGTCTGTAAGCATGATGAAACCTGTTCACTGAGATGCCTGATCATCCGAACAGGATGTCAGACGCGCGCGCAGGCACAGCCTGAGCGCAGGTCAGCAGCGAACGAGGTGTCTGTTGTCCGCTGCGCGAGCTTAGCTCAGCGCAGGCGGGCCTTGAGAGGGCGGCGGCGGAGCCGCGAGGCGGCTGATCGTCAGATCGGCAATGGCCGCCCCAACGAAGATGGTCAGGCCATAAACGAAGGGCAGAATAGTCGGCAGGTCTGCGGCAGAAATTAGACCGTGGCCAAGGCCCGCGGCAAACGCGCAAGGGCTTTCAGCAGTATGCTGCCCCTCATTGCCGGTGGACTTCTTCCCGATATCGATGGTGACCGTCTTACCGCTCATGCCTGAGCACAGCTCGACGACGATGCCATGCGAGCTGACCGTCGGCATAAAGCCGGTCGGGATCAGAATACGCAGGGAGAGCGCGAGCAGCACAGCAATCGCTAAAAGCGATTTCCCTGCCTTCGAATCTCGGACCCATACGTTCATGGGCGGGCGTGTTAGCGCAAGAATGTTACGTTGTCACCTGGCAGCGGATTCATGGATCTATTCGGACTTCCGATTTGCTTTGCTGATCCAATCCAGAAGTCAGCATGGTAGAGGCGTATATTGGCCAAAATCGAGAGCGTTGCTAAATATCTAATCATTTAATATCAATATATTAGGCGAGAGAGAGTTGGTTGGGGGTCGCTCTCGCACCGCCAGCCCGGCCAATCGCGCCGCCCGGAAAAAGGGGGTAGGAATGCCGCCGGAATCCGGTTAGAGGCGCACCGTTGCCGCTTTAGCTCAGTTGGTAGAGCACATCATTCGTAATGATGGGGTCACGTGTTCGAGTCACGTAAGCGGCACCACCTTCCATTTCCCTCTGCATCGTAGCCCGCCCTGAACCGTGTGACGCATTGCGGCTAGGCGGCGCGCGCGCGTGGGAGGCTGGCCATGCCTTCCGGGCGGGACACGCGGAACTGGCTCATCAGGCCGGCGAGGTGCTGGGCTTGCTCGGTGAGGTGACGCGCGGCGGCAGTCGTTTCCTCGACCATGGCGGCGTTCTGCTGGGTGAAGCTGTCGATCTGGCGCATCGTCGTGCTCACTTCGCTGACGCTGGCGGACTGTTCTTCGGTGCCGCGGGCGATGGTCTGGGCAAGCGCTCCGATCTGGCTGATCCGGGTGACGATCCGCTCGAGCGCGACTTCCATTTCCCCGACCAGCGCGGCGCCGATCTGGACCTGTTCGCTGCTGGCCGCGATCCGGCCCTTGATGTCCTGCGCGGCTTCGGATGAACGCTGGGCCAGCGCGCGCACTTCGGAGGCGACCACGGCAAAGCCCTTGCCGGCATCGCCAGCCCGCGCGGCTTCGACCCCGGCGTTGAGCGCAAGCAGGTTGGTCTGGAAGGCGATCCCGTCGATCACGCCGATGATCTCGGTGATCTCGGACGAGGAGCGTTCGATCCCGCCCATCGCCTCGATCGCCCGGCGGATCACCGCGCTGCTGCTTTCGACTTCCTGCTGCGACAGCGCCGCAACGGTATTGGCCTCGGTGGCCGAACGCGCCGCTTCCTGCACCCGCGCGGAAATCATGCCCACCGCCGCGGTCACTTCCTCAAGCCCCGCGGCTTGCCGCTCGGTGCGGTTCGAGAGGTCTTCGGAGGCCGCGCGAATCTCGTTCGATCCGGTCGCGACATCGGCGGCACTGTGATCGACCCCGGCCATCGCGCCTTCGAGGCGGGTCAACGCCTGGTTGAAATCGGCCTGGAGACGTTCGAACTCGCCGCTGTAGTGGCCTTCCATGCGGGTGGTCATGTCGCCGGCCGCGAGCTGTTCGATGCAGCGGCCCAGGCCGGCAACGGCGGCGGTCTGCTGGGCATCGGCGCTGTGCTTGGCGAGGGCATTGGCGCGGAACACACCAAGCGCCTGCTGCATTTCGGCGATCTCGGTGCTTTCCGCCCGCCAATCGCCCGCCGGCCGCAGATCGCCCCCGGCCAGTTGCACCATTTCCCCGCGCAGCAGCGCGAGCGGCGCAACGATGACGCGGTCCGCAGTCTTGTGAACCAGCCAGGCCAGCCCAAGGATCATCGCCAGGGCAGACAGCACCAGCGCCAGTTCAATCAGCCGGGTCGCGGCCATGACCGAGGTCAGCGGCAGGTCGACCCGCACCGTCCACGGCACCTCGAACCCCTCGAAATGCACCGGCACTTCGACCCTGAGGACGCTGCCCAGCACCGGATGATCGGCAAAGCTGATGGCCGAACCCGCATCGCCGGCGGGCTTGCCCAGCAGCGCCGCATCGGCGTTGAAGACATAGGCGCGCTTGCCCGACAGCACTGAAATCTGCCCATGATAGGGCACCTTGATCGCGGTCATCCGCTGCTGCAGCGCATCGAGCGCCAGATCCCCGCCAACCACGCCGACGCTGCGACCATGTTCGGCCACAGGCAGCGCAATCGAGGTCATCAGCACGTCCTTGCCGCCGACCTTGTAGACATAGGGCTCGATCAGCACGGCTTTGCCGCTGCGGAAGGCAAGCTGATAATAGTCGCCCGGCCCGGGCTTGTCATAGTCGGTGAGCGGCTCGACTTCGATCGCATCGCCCGAGCGGTGCCAATAGGGCACATAGCGCCCGGTGGCATCGTGGCCGCGGCTGCCGACAAAGTCCGCATCCCGGCCATCGAAAGCATTGGGCTCCCACCCGGTCCAGGTGCCAAGCAGCTGCGGCGTGGCACGCAGCGTCTCGCGCTGGATGGCATCATGGAAGCTGCGCTCGGTCTGGTGCTGCTGGCGCGCGACGATGATCGCATTGCGCATCGAGGTGATCACGCCGATCGGGCGGTCGAACTGGCTGGCAACCTGGGCGGCAGCCTCTTCGGCCACCATCGCCCCGATATCGCGCATCTGCGTGCGCGCCGAATATTCCAGAATCGCCGCGGTCAGCCCCGAGCCGACCAGCACCATCGCGGCGATGATGACGGCGGTCCTCCGGCTCAAGGTGGCGGAAATCGAACGCTGGCGGTCGGGCTGGGACATAGTGGGCTCTCCTTGCCCGCTCCATGCCCGCCGGATGGTGTGTTTTGCCCTTGGCCTCTATCCGCGTTTATCCCGATGCGCCCGGTAAGGTGCGGGACGCAGGGCCGATGCGGCACACACAAAAAGGGCCGCCGGTGTTACCCGGCGGCCCCATTGTCACGGCCCGATCCGGCCCGCGCAGCCTCAGTGGGCGAGGCGCAGACTGAGCAGCGCGCGGTTGTCCTGGCCGCTCTGCCCGGTCAGGCCGCGATCAAGTTCGAGCGCCAGTTCGAGGCCATCGTCCTTGCCGAAGCGATAGCCATAGCCCAGCCCGATCAGCGAACGTTCCATGCCCGCCACGCTTTCCCAGTGGTAGTCGGCGTAGATCCGGCTGCGCGCGCCGTCGCTGGCCATCAGCTTGGCCGCCAGCTGGTAACCGCAGCGCAGCGACGAGCTGTCGGCGCTGCTGTCTTCGCACAGCAGGCCCGGGCCGAGCACCAGGCGCGTCGATGCGCCAAGATCGTGAGCACTGCCCGACAGCATGATCGGCGCGGTCACCGGGATGCTGATCCGGGTGACATCGACCGAGCCCACGGCCAGACCGATGCCCGAGCGGCTTTCACCGAGGTACTTGGCCGCCAGCGTGGCCGTGCCCAGCTTTTCGGTAGCCCGCGAGATGACCGCATCGGTGGTGATGACCGTATCGCCGACATTGATGTCGCCGCTCAGCATCCAGCCAAAGACCTGGCGCTTGCCGCGCATCTGACCGGCTGCGGTGAAGCTGTCGGTGTCGGTCAGCGCGAAGTCGTACCAGGTGGTGCCGAGGCCGGCGAAGGCCCCGGTGCGCAGCACCTTGCTCAGCCGGTAGCGGGCATAGACGTTGAACTGCAGGCTCTTGTCGGAAATCGCGCTCTGGGCAAAGCTGCCGAGCTTGTCGCTCGCCCGCGAGGCCAGCAAGCCCGCGCCCAGCGCCAGGTTGTCACCCACCCGGGTTTCATAGCGCAGCCCGGCAAAGACCCGCGAGTTCCAGCCCGCGCCGAGCTTGGAATAGGTCAGCCCGGCATCGAAGAACAGCTGGGCCGCGCGGCCGCACTGCGAGAGGCGCTCCGAATAGTTCAGCCGGATCGCCCCGCCCGCCTGGTTGGCCTGGGCCGAACCCGACAGCGGCTTGTGCGCCTTGGGATCGCTGCAGACATCGTCGTTGCTGCGCATCAGGGTTTCGTTGAAGCTGAGCATGTCGCTGAGCCCGTGGGTGGCATGACCGCGCAGGTCGGCGCTCAGGCGGCCACCGATCTGTGCCATCTTGCGGGCGATTTCATCGACGTTGAGCACGGTCACCGTCAGCGTCTGGTAGCTGACATTGCCCGCTGCATCGGTCGCCTTGACCCGCACGACATAGGTGTTGTTCGAATCGCTGTCGGTCGGGAACTCAAAGTCCGGCGCCCACAGGAACACGATCGCACCGGTGCTGGCATCGATCCGGAACCGGCTGGCATCGCTGCCCCCGTCGATCGCCCAGGTGACGCGCTCATTGGCGGTGAAGGTGGTGACCGCGGTCAGCCCTTCGTTGATCGCCAGCGCGGATGCCGCAGCCCCCGCGCCGCCGCTCGGACCGGTGATCAGCGCGGCGGTATCATCGATGTTGAGCACCGTTACCGTGACGGTCTGCGCGCTGGCATTGCCCGCCGCATCGGTGGCGGTGACCGTCAGGATATAGGTGTTGTTGGTGTCGCTGTCGGTCGGATTTTCAAAGTCCGGCGCAGCAACGAAGGTGATCGTGCCATCGGCCGCGACGCGGAACTTGCCCGCTTCGTTGCCGCCGGTGATCGTCCAGGTGACGGCGGTGTTGGCGGTCAGGCGGGTCACCCCGGTCTGGCCTTCGTTGACCGAAATCCCCGACGCTGCCGCACCGGAGCCGCCGCTCGGCCCGGTGATCGCGGGCGGGGCGGAATCCGCCACGTCGGTTTCGCTGAGCTTGACCTCGATCGGGGTGGTGTTGGTGCCATCCGACACCGACACCGTCAGCGTCTGGCTATTGGGCGTCTGCTCGTAATCGTTGGCGAGCGAGGTCGCGCCTGCCGCGGTCAACGTGATCGCACCGGTCGAGGCATTGATCGCATACCACCCGTTGGCATTGCCGCCGGTGATGGAGAAGGTCAGCGTGTTACCATCGGGATCGCTGGCACTGACCGTGCCGAGCGTCGACCCGCTGGCCGAGTTTTCAGCATAGCTGAAACCATAGGACGGCGCGCTGTTGGCATCGGTCGCGTTGGTGCTGGTGAACACCGGCGAACCGTCATTGACGTTGGTTTCATTGAGCGCGACCTGCACCGTGGTGGTGTTGGTCCCGTCCGACACCGAAATGGTCAGCGTCTGGGCATTGGGGGTCTGCTCGAAGTCATTCGCCAGCGAAGCCGCACCCGCCGTGGTCAGCGTGATCGCGCCCGTAGAGGCATTGATCGCATACCACCCGCTGGTGTTGCCGCCGGTGATGCTGAAGGTCAGCGTGCCGCCATCCGGATCGTTCGCCGCAACCGTGCCCAGCACCGTATTGGCCGCCGAGTTTTCGGCATAATTGAAGCTGTAGCTGGTGCCGCTACCGGCATTCTGACCGGTGAACACCGGCGCGCCGTCATTGGCATTGGTCTCGTTGAGCGCAACCTGGACCGTGGTGGTGTTGGTCCCATCCGATACCGTGACGGTCAGCGTCTGGGTGTTGGGTGCCTGCTCGAAGTCATTCGCCAGCGAAGCCGCGCCCGCCGTGGTCAGGGTAATCGCCCCGGTCGAGGCATTGATCGCATACCAACCATTGGTGTTGCCGCCGGTGATCGAAAAGGTCAGCGTGCCGCCATCAGGATCGCTTGCCGCAACCGTGCCCAGCACCACGCTGGTTGCAGAGTTTTCGGCATAGTCGAAGCTGTAGCTGGTGCCGCTGCCCGCGTTCTGGCCGGTGAACACCGGCGCGCCGTCGTTCACATTGGTTTCGTTGAGCGCGACCTGCACCGTGGTGGTGTTGGTCCCATCCGATACCGTGACGGTCAGCGTCTGGGTGTTGGGGGCCTGCTCGTAATCGTTCGCCAGCGAGGCCGCACCCGCCGCGGTCAGCGTGATTGCCCCGGTCGACGCGTTGATCGCATACCAGTTGTTGGTGTTGCCCCCGGTGATCGAGAAGGTCAGCGTGCCGCCATCGGCATCGCTTGCCGCAACCGTGCCCAGCACCACGCTGGTCGCCGAGTTTTCGGCGTAGTCGAAGCTGTAGCTGGTCCCGCTGTTGGCGTTCTGGCCGGTGAACACCGGGGCGCCATCATTGACGTTGGTTTCGTTGAGCGCGACCGACACAGTGGTGGTGGTGGTCCCGTCCGACACCGAGACGATCAGCGTCTGGGTGTTGGGCGTCTGCTCGTAATCGTTGGCGAGCGAGGCCGCACCCGCGGTGGTCAGCGTGATCGCCCCGGTCGAGGGATCGATCGCGTACCAGCCGTTGGTGTTGCCGCTGGCGATGCCAAAGGTCAGCGTATTGCCGTCAGGGTCGCTTGCGGAAACCGTGCCCAGCAGCGTGCTGGCCGCCGAGTTTTCGGCATAGTTGAAGCTGTAGCTGGTCCCGCTGTTGGCGTTCTGGCCGGTGAACACCGGGGCGCCATCATTGACGTTGGTTTCGTTGAGCACGACCGACACCGTGGTGGTGTTGGTCCCGTCCGACACCGACACGGTCAGCGTCTGGGTGTTGGGCGCAGTCTCAAAATCGTTGGCGGCCGAAGCGGCCCCCGCCGTGGTCAGCGTGATCACGCCGGTCGAAGGATCGATCGTGTACCAGCCGCTGGTATTGCCCCCGGTGATGGAGAAGGTCAGCGTGCCGCCATCGGCATCGCTTGCCGCAACGGTGCCCAGCGCCGTGCTGGTGGCCGAGTTTTCGGCATAGTTGAAGCTGTAGCTCGTCCCGCCGGTCGCGTTCTGACCGGTGAAGGTCGGGCTGCTGTCGTTGAGGTTGGTTTCACTGAGCGCAACCTGCACCGTGGTGGTGTTGCTGCCGTCCGAGACCGACACCGTCAGCGTCTGGCTATTGGGGGTGGCCTCATAGTCGTTGGCGGCCGAGGCCGCGCCCGCGGTGGTCAGGGTGATGACACCGGTCGACGAGTTGATCGTGTACCAGCCGCTGGTGTTGCCGCCTGTGATGGAGAAGGTCAGCGTGTTGCCGTCGGGGTCGCTCGCGGCAACCGTGCCCAGCGCCGTGCTGGTCGCCGAGTTTTCGGCATAGCTGAAGGCATAGCTCGTCCCGCCGCCGGCGTTCTGGCCGGTGAATACCGGCGAACCATCGTTGACGTTGGTTTCGTTGAGCACGACCTGCACCGTGGTGGTGTTGCTGCCGTCCGAAACCGACACGGTCAGCGTCTGGCTATTGGGCGTGGTCTCATAATCGTTGGCGGCCGAGGCCGCGCCCGCCGTGGTCAGCGTGATGACACCGGTCGAGGAATTGATCGTGTACCAGCTGTTGGTGTTGCCGCCGGTGATGGAGAAGGTCAGCGTGCCGCCATCGGCATCGCTCGCCGCAACCGTGCCCAGCGTGGTGCTGGTCGCCGAGTTTTCGGCATAGTCGAAGGTGTAGCTCGTCCCGCCGCCGGCATTCTGGCCGGTGAACGTCGGCGCGCTGTCATTGACGTTGGTTTCGCTGAGCTTGACCTCGATCGGGGTGGTGTTGCTGCCATCCGACACCGAGACAGTCAGGGTCTGGGTGTTGGGGGTCTGCTCAAAGTCATTCGCCAGCGAGGTCGAGCCAGCCGCAGTCAGCGTGATCACGCCGGTCGAGGAATCGATCGCGTACCAGCCGCTGGTGTTCCCGCCAGTGATGGAGAAGGTCAGCGTATTGCCATCGGCATCGCTTGCCGCAACCGTGCCCAGCGTTGCCCCGCTGGCCGAGTTTTCGGGATAGGTGAAGGCGTAGGACGGCGCGCTGTTGGCGTCGGTCGCATTGGTGCTGGTGAAGGCCGGGGCGTTATCGTTGACGTTGGTTTCGTTGAGCTTGACCTCGATGGTGGTCGACACCGTCCCGTCCGAGACCGAGACGGTCAGGGTCTGGGTGTTGGGGGTCACTTCATAATTGTTCGCCAGCGAAGCCGCGCCCGCCGTGGTCAGCGTGATCGCGCCGGTCGAGCTGTTGATCGCATACCACCCGCTGCCGTTGCCGCTGGCGATGCTGTAGGTCAGCGTGTTGCCATCGGCATCGGTCGCAACCACCGTGGCGACAGTGGTGCCGCTGGCCGAATTTTCGGCATAGTCGAAGCTGTAGGACGCCGCGTTGCTGGAATCGAGCGCATTGGTGCCGCTGAACACCGGCGCGTTGTTGCCATCGTTGTCGGTGATGGTGTTCGTCGCGGTCAGGCTCGCCGGGGTGGCGCTCAGCGTGGCCGTGCCGCTGGTCACGCCCGACAGTGTGACCACCACGGTTTCGCCGCCTTCGATCAGGGCGTCATCGAGGACCGGAATGGTGATCGTGCCCGAGGTCTGGCCTGCGGGAATCGTGATCGATCCTGACAGCGCGGTATAGTCGCTACCCGAAGTCGCGGTGCCGGCAACCGTATAGCTGATGACGGTGTTCGTCGCCGAAGCCGTGCTCAGCGTGACGGTCATCGTGCCGTTGGTCGCGGGTTCGGCGCCATTGGTGGTGTTGGCGATGGTCACCACCGGGGTGGGATCGATCGGGATGTGGTTGTTGATGACGCCGTTCGAGGTGGTCGCCGAAGTGGTGCCGACCGTGAGGCTGAAATCAAGGTAGTAGGTGGTAGCGTCAGCGCCGGTCGGCGCGGTGCTTTGCGACTGGATCGCCACGATGCCGCCGCCCAGGCCCGGGTCATAGGGACCGCTCGATGCCGGAATGGCCTGGCTCTGGAAGGTATAGCCCGAGGGCCCCGATACCGCGATCGTGTAAGTCCCGCTCTGCGCGGTGGCATTCAGCACGAAGCTATAGCGCCCGTCCGCCCCGGTGGTCTGGGTGTTGGCGCCGCCCAGCGTCTGGTCGAGCCAGCTATTGCTCACCAGCGAGCCGTTGAACAGGAAGGTGACCACCGCCCCGCTGACCGGCTGGCGCGTGACGCTGTTATAGATCACACCGGCCGGGTCGATCTGAACCGCGTCGGCATCGCTGATCGAAGTGCCGACGTTGAGCGTGATGTCACGGATATATTCGCCGTTGGCCGACCCATGCGAGGTCTTCGCCTTGCCCTTGATCGAACCGTTGGACATGAACCGCACGCCATAGGTGCCCGTCACCAGCCCGGTGAAGGTATAGGCGCCGCTGGAATCGGTCGTGGCGCTGGCCAGCACCGTATCGCTTGAATTGAGCAGATTGACCGTCGTGCCCGAAATCGCCGTCCCGCCGTTGCGGGTGAAGTGGCCCGAGATCACGCCGGTGCCGGTCAGCGTCGTGGTCGCATTGGCGCACATCGTGCTGGTGCAGCCCGAGGCAGTCGGCGGGAAGGCCGTGCCGTTGGGATCAAGCGAGGCATAGTTGGTGATCGAAGTGCCCGAACTGGGCGCGGTGGTGTTGATCCGGAACGAGGCGGTGCCGTTGGCCGAATAGGCCGCAATGCCCGAGCTGAGCGTGGCGGTGCAGGTCAGCGTCTGGCCCGACTGGGTGCACGAAACCGAGCTGACGCCGGTTACCCCCGCAGCCGAGACATAGGTCATGCCGGCGGGCAGCACGTCCTGCACGGTCACCGACGTGCCCGAAACGCCGCCGCCGCTGTTGCCGATCCCGATGGTATAGGCGAGCGAAGCACCCTGATTGACGCTGGCCGCAGCGGTCTTCGACATGGTGAAGTTGGGGGTCGCACCCAGCTGCGCATTGAGCGAAGTGAGAACGCTCGACAGCGCCGCGTTGCCGCTGGCCGAGCCGCCATTGGCAATGACAAGCGTGCTGTTGGGTATCTTGAGCAGGTAGGTCTTCGACTTGCCGCTGGTCAGCGGATAGCCGTCGTTCAGCGTCTGGTCGATGCGTAGACCGATGCCGCGCAGCACGCCGCCCGAGGCCGTTTCACGCCAGTTCACCGCCCCGCCCGCCGAAACGCGCGTGCCGTTGACGAAATTGACCGTGATGGTCACCGGGATATCGTTGCCCTGCAATTCGAACTGGTTGGTGCTCGATGTCTGGGCGATCGTCACCGACTTGATGTTGAGATCCGGGGTGCCGCCGTCAAAGGCGTACATATTGTTCGGACCGTTGATGCTCGACGAATACTCACCAACCCAACCTTCGGTGAAGGTCAGGGTGGGCGTGCCGGCATAGGCTGCACCTGCCCCGAACAGGGCAAGCGTTGCGAAAACCATCCAGCGCAGCATTTGGCGAAGAATACGATCGAGCATGGGGAATCCTTGAGCGCGCAATTCGCGCAGCAAAAATTCCCATTAGATTGGCCTGTTAAGAAGAGAATATGCGTTTCCCCTTAAGTAGATGGCCGATCTAAATAAACCGATGGTCTAGGTGGGATATTTTTTGGCCCTTCCGCTGACGAGGCTCGCAATCCCTAGGGGTTACCGGCCCTTTCGGCCTCTAGACCAAGCGCCTAGAAAAGCATCCATTTTGCGCATCGATTGTCTGCGCGGGCGATTCGCGCCCGCCCGCCAGCGCCGCAATCCGGTGATGAACAGCACCAACGGCACCCCCCCGCCGAGCAGCACTATCAAGCGCAGCGCCAGTCCGCCGGCCGACCCATCGTGGAGCGGGTGGAGCCAGTTGTCGAACCGGCCCAGCAATGGCGCGCGGCTGGCATCGGCGGCGGCCAGCACGCTCCCGCGGTATGGGTCGATCCAGACATAGCTGTGCGGGAACCGTGCCGAGGGATCGCCCGGCACCTGCACGCGCAGGCGATAAGCCCCGCCTGCCGCCCCCGGAATTTCGATCCATGCCAGCCGCGCGCCGGGCAAGGCGTCCAGCGCCACACGCGCGGCCGCGCTGGGCAGGATCGGCGCGCCCACGCCCGGTGCCGCGCGCACCTGTGGCAGCGGCTGGGCGGGGCCGAGCACCCTGCCGAGCACGGCATCGCTCTCCGTGGGCAGGGCCAGCATGACCCCGGTGGCGGTCAAGAGCGCCAGCACCGGCAAGCCCGCCAGCCCCGCCAGCTTGTGCTGATCGCGCCAGCGGCGGCGCGGCGCCGCATCCGGCTTGTAGCGCAGCGCCTTGGCCAGACTGCCGCGCGGCCACCAGGCCGCCAGACCGCTCCCCAGCAAGACCAGCAGCGCCAGCCCGGCATAGCCGAAGATCGCCCCGCCCAAGCGCCCCAGCAGCAGCCGGTAATGCAGGTCATAGACCCAGGTCATCGCGGTATCGCCCCAGAAATCGCGGCGCAGCACCCGCGTGCCATCGGGCGACAGCCAGACCAGCATTGGCGCAAAATCACGCCCGGCGGTTTCGGGCGGGTTGTAATAGCGCGCCGGGATCGCGCCCGCCCGGTGGGTCACCTCGATCCGCCACGGCCCGGTTTTGCCCGGATAGGCGCGGTGCAGGGTGGCAATCGCGCGGTCGTAGGACGCAGGGGCGGCGCTGCCGGCTGCCGCCTGCTCTGGGTGCAACCAGGCATCAATCTCGACATAGAAGACCAGCAGCGAGCCGGTCAGCCCCGCCAGCACCAGCAAACCGCCCAGCCCCAGCCCGAGCCAGAGGTGAAGGCGGGTAACCAGCCGGCGGGCCCGGTTTTGGCGGGGCCGAACCATCATCAGAGCTTCAGCCGCAGGCTGGCGGTCACCGTCAGCCCATCGGCGGGGCTGTGCAGGCTTTGTGTCCCGTCCCACCAGGCATATTCGGCCCGCGCATCGGTGAGGTTCTTGCCCGACAGCGCCAGTTCGGCGCGCGGATCGAGCGCATAGGCGATCTCCGCATTGAGCATTGCGAAGCGGCCAAAGCGGCCCTGCGCTGGGCTGTTCGCTGCGGTCAGCCAATAGCTCGACTGGCCATTGGCCCACAGCGACAGGCGCAAGCGGGCAAGGCCGGTGAAATCGACCCCGCCCGACCACAGCCAGTGCGGCACGTGGTCGATCTCGTTGCCCAGATATTGCGGGGTTGCCGGATCGGGCGCGGTGATCACCGCCTGCTGCCAGGTCAGCGCGCCCCACAGCGCAAGGCCCACCACCGGCCTGGCGCTGGCCTGCAGATCAAGCCCGCGCCGCCGGGTCGCGCCGACGTTTTCGCTATCGCCCAGTGGATCGTTGAGCTTGCGCTTGATCTCGCCGGTCGCGCGCTGCTGCCACAGCGCCACGCGGCCTTCAAAGCCATCCGCCGGGGCATATTTGATCCCCACTTCCCAGCCCTCGTTGATCGATGGCGCCAGGTTCACGGTGCGCGGCGGGATCAGGTAGGCGCCCGAGGCCAGCCCGATCTGGAAGCTCTTGCCGTAGTTGCCATAGAGCGTGAGCCCGTCCGCCAGGACCACCGCGACCGAGAGCTTGGGCTGGCTGATCGTGCCATAGGCGTTGATCGGGGCAACACTGCCCGCAAGCCGGTTGCGGAACGTGCCGCCGACCCGGTCGATCCGCCACGCCGGGGTGATCCGCAGCCACGGCGCGGGCTCGATGATGACCTGACCGTAAACCCCGCCGACCGACAGGGTGAAAGCCTGATCGCGGGTCTGGGCCGTGGGCACCCGATCGCGCGCGGCATAGCGCAGCGAGACATTGTCCTGCCACTGCGCATCGCCGCCCGCCTCCAGCATCAGCGGCATGGCGCCAAGGTGGGTGTGATAGTGCAGCGCCGCCAGAACGCCCCACTGGTCCTCATCGGTCACGCGGCGCTGCTGCGCAGTGCTGGCAGAGAATTGGACATAGCGATCATCGGCAAGCCGGTTGAAATAGACCTTGGCGGTAAAATCAAGCGCATCGCCCAGCGTATGGTCGAAGTGCAGGCTGTATTGCTGCACCGTGCGGCTATCGCCGTCGGTCGCGTTATAGGCATTGGTCATGCGCGGATCGCGGCGGCTGTCGGCCAGGGTCAGATAGCCCGGCTCCTGCGCGCTGCCTTGATAATAGCGCGCGATAAAGCCGATCCGCAGATCGGCATCGGGGCTGTAAAACCACTTGCCCGCAAGGCTCAGCCGATCGAGCGCGCCATGAGCGCGGTAGCCGTCCGACTGGCGATAGGCAGCAAGGTAGTTCTGGCTGATCGCCGCGGTTTCAAGCCCCGCCGAAAGCTGACCTTCGAGCGTGGCATAGCTGCCCGCCGCCAGCCGCGCATCGGCATAGGTGCCGCCGGTGCGGGTGCGGATCGCGATGCTCCCGGCAATCGCGTGGAGACCGTAACGCGGGTCCGAGGTGCCGCGCACCACTTCGATCCCGGCGATGTCGAGCGGGAACACCGCATCAATGAACGGCATGTTGCCATCGTTGCTGTTCGACGGCACGCCATCGACCAGCAGTTTGACCGCGTTGACCTCGCCCTCGCCATTGAAACCGCGCAGCGAAACCTTGCCGCTGACCGCGCCCTGGTTGAAATTGGTGACCAGCACGCCCGGCAAGCGGCCGACCAGTTCCCAGGCATAGTTGACGTTGGCGCGCTGGGCGACATCGCCGCCCAGCCGGTCAACCGAGGTCAGGACATTGTCGGTGGCCCCGGCCATCTGCCGCGCGGTGACGACGATTTCGCCCACGGTGAAGGTGGTATTGGCGGTGGTATCGGCCGGAGCGGCAAAGGCGGGCGTGGCCAGCGCGCACAGCGCCAGCGTGAGGGAAATGCGGGTATTGCGCATGAATGTGATCCTGTGAAATCTGCAAGCATCGCGTCCGGCACCGGGCAAGGCCGCGCGCCGAACAGGGCTACACGCGGGCGCTCGGCGCGCGCGGGTCAGATGGCAGGAAGCAGCGGCGGGCCGCGCAGGGGCGGCCGCAAATGCGCAATCGTGCGCGGCGCGGGCACAACCAGCGCCGCAAAGCCCAGCGTCAGGACAAAGGCCAGCGCGGCGGCTAGCTGGATCGGATCGGCTCCGCCCAGCGCGGCAAAGCCCAATGCGCCATAGGGGCACAGCCCCGCGCCCTTCTGGTGCTGGGCCTGGGCTTCTGCGCCGCTGGGTTCGGTCCCGATCGCGATCTGGCGGACCATGCGCTCGCCCTGGGCATCGGCGCACAGTTCGATGGTCAGCACGCGCGCGCCGGCCCCGACCATGAAGCCCGCCGGAACGACAGCCTTCATGAGCAGCGCGGCAGCGATCACCATGGCCATGGCCAGACGGTGTCGCTGAACAAGGGCGCGCAGGGCGTACATCGGTCACCGCCCCTAGGCCGCAAGGTCAGAGCTGTCATCCAGAGAATGCGGCGGCGGCCTTGGTCACCCTCCCCAATTCGGGGTCCGCACGCCGCACACAGGTGCTAGCCATGAGCGCTTCCGGGGGCAAACCGGACAAGCCGGACGCTACGGCGCACCGGCAAGGGAGGGGGGCAATCTCTTGATCAGCGAAGATTCCAGTTCGCTGGCTGCGGATATCGTCGCGGCCTATGTCAGCTACAACAAGATCACGCCCGAACAGGTGGTCGACCTGCTCCGCGCCGTGCGCGCCGAGCTGGACAGCCCCTCGGCCGCAGGCGGCGCGCCAATGGCCGCGGCGCGGGCGGACACCGGCAGCCAGCCCGCCGTTCCGGTGGAGCAGTCGATCCAGCCGCACGCGCTGGTCTGCCTGGAATGCGGCACGGCGGTCAAGCTGCTGCGCTCACACCTGCGCCATCGCCACAACCTGTGGCCGCATGAATATTGCGAACGCTGGGGGCTGGGCGAAGACTATCCCTTCGTCGCGCACGACCTTTCCAGCCGCCGCCGATCGGTGGCGCTCGATACGGGGCTGGGCAAATCGGACCACCCCCGCCACACCGAGCGCCGCGCCCGGGCGGACGGCGCTGCTTAGCGCTGGATCGGGGCCGGGCGGCCGGCCTGTGCCGGAACGGTGGCAGGGGCCAGTTCGTCGCCCTGGGTCACGCTTTCGATGCGCTTGAACAGGTAGCGATACATCTGCGGGTCCGAGACGATCATCTCGGTTTCCGAATTGCTGATCACCCCGTCACGGCGGATGATCTGGACGATCTTGACGTCAACCTCGCTGCCATCGCCGCCCGAGGGCAGGACCAGCGCATAGAACTTAAGCCCCTTCTGATCGGTCGCGTTGCGATCCCCGGTGCGCCCGCGCGCGCCGCTGATCTGCCCGGTCGCGCGGTCGGCCACGTCGAGCTTGTAGCCGCTTTCGCGGAACACCCGCACAGTGCGATCGAACGCATCCTCAACCGGGAAGGCAAAGGAATTGCGCTGGTAATTGGAATCGAGGCTGAACAGCAGCCGATCGGGCTGGATCGTCGCGCCGCCCGTGGCGCAACCCGTCAACGCAAGGGCAAGCATGCTGGCGCAAATCACGGTGGGGGCAAACCTGATGGTCATGAACTGGTCCTCTTCGGGGGCGCGGCGGGACACGATCCTCCGGCTCTCACGCCCTGATCCTAGTCGAAGCGGCGCGCGCTCTACCCCCCCGGATTGGGGAGGGGCCGGCGAAGTCCCGGCAAATTTGCGTCATCGCCATCGCGGCGCGACAGTTCGATCAGCCCGGCGGTATCCTCGACCAGGAACTTTTCGCAGATCACCGCGCGGTGCTTCTTCACGGTGTCGGCCCGGATGCCGAGCCGGGCGGCGATCTGGCGGTTCTGCCAACCGTTGACCATCAGATCGAACACCTCGCGCTCGCGCTGGCTAAGCTGCCCCAGCCCATCGCGCAGCCGCGCCAGCCCCATGAACCGCCGCGCTTCCAGCCGCGAACGCCACATCGCGCTGGCCACGGCCTCGGCCAAACGATCGCGCGAAACCGGCTTCCAGAGAAAATCAGCGGCCCCCGCCTTCATCGCATCGACGATCGCCTGCCGCTCGCTGTCAGCGCTGAGATAGAGGATCGTCGCCAGCGAGCCGACTTCCGCCAGCCGCCGCTGAACTTCGAGCCCACTCATCCCGGGCAGGTGCATGTCGAGTACGATCACCGCCGGATATTCGATCGCCAGACTATCAAGAAACGCCGCGGCATCGCCGAACGTGCGCACGTCATAGCCCAGCAGCCGGAGTAGCGCCCCGACATGGGTGCGCACCTCGCGGTCCTCGTCGATCAGATAGACATGCCCCTGGCTGCCCTGATCACGCTGCTGCCCCTGCATTGCCTGTGTCACCAGCGAACCGACCCGTGGTAAGTGTTTATACTTTGTTCCTGCGGCCCAATCGATTTAATGCCCCCCAATTGGGGCGCATAGCCCCCAAAAGGGGGGTTTTCCCCCGATCCGGCAGAACCCGGGCATATCGGGGCCAGTCGAGCCCAAGGGGGATGGCACCGCTCCGCAATCGGACTAGTGTAGCGCCCTCACCGGCCCACCCGGCCGCCCGCAGGCACAAGGACAGCGATTGGACCGCTTGGTCACAGCACGGACAGCGATGGCGCGCGCAGCGGCGGCACTGAGCGCCGGTGCGGCGCTGCTTGGCGTGTCGGCGCAGGCCCAGACCCCCAGTCCGCCCGCCACCAGCCAACCCGCCGCCGACCCGCTTCAGGCCGGCTCGGTTGAGGTGGCGCTGCCCGATACCAAGGGTTTGCCGGCGGTTGAACCGATCATCCCCGATGGCGAATTCAACGCGGCGATCCCTGCGCTCAGCCCTGCCGATGATCCTGAACTGGATCGCCCGCTCGAACCGATCGACACCTTCTGGCAGCACCGCGCGGCGGCTCCCGAAGCGTCAGCAGCACCCGCGCCCACGCAAAGCGCCGCCAGCGATCCTGAACTGACCGCACCGCTGCCGACGCTGGACGCCGCCGTGCTTCAGCCCACCACCTTTGCCCAGGGCGAGGCAGATCAGAGCGCGGCAGAGGTGGGCTATCACTACCGCATCGACGGGATCGAGAGCGCCGACGCGCTGGCCGAAATCGACCTTGCCGGCGAATTTCGCCGCCTGTCCGACCTGCACCGCGGCAAAAGCCGCGCGGCAAACCTCGCGCAACTGCGCAGCCGGCTCAACGAAGATGCGCTGCTCGCACGCAAGCTGCTGGCCGCCGAAGGCTGGTTCGATGCCCGGGTCACCACCCGGATCGAACGCGCCGCCACCCCCGATGGCCAGCCGCTGACTGCCGTGGTGGACGTTGCGCCGGGCAAGCGGTTTGCTTTCTCGCGCATTACCGTCACCGCCGATCCGACCGAGCCGGCTGACCTGATCCACGCCAACCTGCCGCTCACCACCGGACAGCCGGTGATCGCCGAACGGGTGATTGCCGCCGAAGCTCAGGTCGCGCTCGCCCTGCCGCAAAACGGCTATCCCTTTGCCGAGGTCGGCCAGCGTGATGTGCTGCTCGATCCCGACACCGCCGAGGCGGCCTATACCTTGCCGGTCACTGTCGGCCCGCGCGGGCGCTATGGGCGGATCGTCACCGAGGGCAAGGCGCTGTTCGGCGCCGATCACGTCGCGCTGCTCGCGCGGTTCCAGGCTGGCGAAATCTATGACAGCCGCTCGGTCGATGACCTGCGTCAGGCGCTGGTCGCCACCGGGCTGTTCAGCGCCGTGGCGATCGAGCCGCGCCGCTCCGGCGAACAACACGCCGACGGCACCGAGGATGTGACCATCGCCGTCCATCAGGAAGCTGGGCCGCCCCGGGTGCTCGCGGCAACCGCGGGCTATGGCTCGGGCGAAGGTCTCCACGGCGTGGTCAGCTGGACCCACCGCAACATGTTCCCGCCCGAAGGCGCGCTGATCGTCTCGGGGCTGGTCGGCACGCTCGAACAGGGCGCCGGGGTGACGTTTCGTCGCTCCAACGCGGGCGAGCGCGATCGCAGTTTCGAACTCGCCGCCGACCTGCACCATTCCACCTACGATGCGTTCTCGGCCTATACCGGGCGGCTGGCCGCCACGATCAGCTATGGCTCGACCCCGCTGTGGCAGAAGCGGCTGGGCTATGCCTATGGGGTGCAGGTGCTGGGCACCAACGAAAGCGTGTTCGTGCCTGACCTCGGCGCACGGCGGCGGCGCACCTATGCGATCGGCGGCCTCAGCGGCGAACTCAAGCTCGACACCACCGACAGCCTGCTCGATCCGCAGCGCGGCTTTCGCCTTGGCCTGCTGGCCGAACCCGAAGGCTCGCTGCATGGCGATTTTTCGCCCTATCTGCGGCTCCGACTCGATGGCTCGGCCTATCGCCAGCTGGCGCCGGGACTGGTGCTGGCCGGGCGGGTCCGGGTCGGCTCGATCCAGGGGGTCGCGCTCGATGACCTTGCTCCCTCACGGCGGTTCTATGCCGGCGGCGGCGGATCGGTGCGCGGGTTCGGCTACCAGCACCTCGGCCCGCATGACATCAACGCCGATCCGACCGGCGGGCGTTCGATCAACGAAGGCGCGGTCGAACTGCGCTACCGCTTTGGCGACTATGGCATCGCCGCCTTCCTCGATGGCGGACAGGTCTATCGCTCGACCACGCCCGATTTCTCGGGCCTGCGGTTCGGCGCGGGGATCGGTGGCCGGATCTACACCGCCTTCGGCCCGGTCCGCTTCGATCTCGCCACCCCGATCAAGCGCCATGCCGGTGACGGGCTGATCAACGTCTATGTCTCGATCGGGCAAGCCTTCTGATGAGCGAGGAAGGCGCTACCGAAACCCCGGCCCCGCGCTGGCGGCGCATCACGGCGTTCGCCTTGGCCGGGCTCGCCGGCCTGGCGCTGCTTGCGCTCGATACCGCGCCGGGCCGCGGCTGGGCCGCACGGCAGCTGGCGCAAACCACCTTCGCCAATGGGCTGCGGATCGAAATCGCCCAGATCGATGGCTCGCTCTACGGCAGTGCCAAGGTCCGGGGGCTGCGCCTGTTCGACCCCAAGGGCGAATTCCTGCGCGCCGATCAGGCCGAGCTGGACTGGCGGCCCTTCGCCTGGCTTTCGGGCCATGTCGACATCCGCCGATTGAACGCCCCGCTGGTCGTGCTCGAACGCGCGCCGCAGCTGCGCGATACCAATCCCGGCGGGCCGCTGCTCCCTGATATCGACATTACGATCGCCGATCTGCACATCGCCCGGCTGGTCGCGCTCCCCGCGGTCAGCGGCACCCGGCGCGAACTGCGTGTGGCCGGCCAGGCCCGGATCGCCGATCGCCGCGCGCAGGTTACGCTGCAAGCCGCAACGCTCGCCGCGCCCGGCGGCCAGGCAGGGGACCGCATCGATCTCAAACTCGACGCCGTGCCCGAGGCCAACCGGCTCGCGCTGACCCTTGCGCTCGATGCCCCGACGGGCGGGGTGATCGCGGCGCTCGGCGGACTGCGTGAAGGCCTCGCGCTGCGCCTTGCTGGCGCCGGCGATTGGCGCGCGTGGAACGGCACGCTCAGCGCGCGGCTGGGCGGCAAGCCGCTGGCCGCCTTGCAGCTGACTGCGCGCGATGGCCTACTCGCCGCCAAGGGCCCGGCTGAGCTTGGCCGGCTGCTGAACGGGGTGCCGGCCCGATTGCTCGGCCCCTCGACCCGGCTCGCACTGTCGGCCCGGGTCGATCGCCGCCGCGCCGCGATCGACGGTTCGCTGCGCTCCGATGCGCTGGCGCTCTCGGCATCGGGCATGGCCGATTTCGGGCGCGACCGATTTGACGGGCTGCGGATCGAGGCCATGCTGCTGCAACCCGGCGCGCTTGCCCCGGGGCTCAGCGCGCGGGGCCTGCGCGCCGAGGCTGTGCTGAGCGGCGCGATGGCGCGCCCGGCGATCCGCTACCAGCTGGCCGCCGCCGCGCTCGCGCTGAATGACATTACGCTGGAAGGGCTCTCGGCCAGCGGCGAGGCTAGGGTCGAGGACCATCAAACCGTGGTCCCGCTCAAGGCCGCGATTGCCCGGATCAGCGGGATCGACGCGGCAGCGGGCGGCACGCTGACGGCAGTGGGGATCAGCGGCGACCTGCACATTTCGGGATCGCGCATCCTGTCAGACAACCTCGCGCTGCGGTCTGACCGGATCGATGCCACGCTGATCGCGGCGGGCGACATGGCGCGCGGGGCCTATAGCGGCGCGCTTGATGGGCGGATTGCATCCTACAAGATCGACAGCGTCGGGACCTTCGCGCTCGGCACCACGGCGCGGCTCACGCAAGAAGCGCGCGGCCTGACCCTCGCCGGCACGATCCGCGCCCGCTCGACCGAGATTGCCAGCCCGGGGCTGCGCGATCTGCTGGGCGGCAGCGTCACCGGCTCGGGCGATCTGGCTTACGGCCCGGACGGGGTGATCCGCTTTTCCCGCCTGCGCGCCTCGGCCCCGCTGCTGCAAGTGCTCGACGGCCACGGCAGCTATGTGCCGGGCGGTGCGCTCGCACTCAGCGCCAGTGGGCATTCAGCCCGTTACGGCCCGCTGGGACTGGAACTGACCGGCACCGCCGCCGCGCCGCGCGCCGTAGTCACCGCCGCGCGACCGGGGCTGGGCCTTGGCCTTGCCCAACTGCGCGCCGAAGTGATCTCGGCCGAGGGCGGCTATCACCTCGCCGCCACCGGGCAGACCGATTACGGCCCGCTCACCGCCGATGTCACCGTGATGCAGGGCACCGGCCCGCTGGCCCTCAACGTCAATCGCGGCGATTTGGCCGGGATCGGCTTTACCGGGCGGCTGGTGCGCAGCCCGGCGGGCCCCTTCGCGGGCGAGCTTGCGGCCAACGGAGAGGGGCTGGGCGGGATCATCCGGCTTGAACCGCTGGGGCGCGAGCAACAGCTGCTGATCAAGGCGCGCGCCAATGCGATGGTCCTGCCCGGCCCGGCCCGGCTGGCAATCGGCAGCGCGATCGTCGAAGCGCGCGCGGTGCTGGCCGATCATCCCACGGTCGTCGCTGACGTTCAGCTCGCCGACGCGAAGCTCAGGGGGATCGATTTTGCCGTCGCCCGCGCGCTGGTCGATTACCGTGATGGGCGCGGACAAGCCAAGGTGCTGGCCGAAGGGATCAGCGGCGCGCCATTCCGGATCGCCGCCAACGCAGCCTTCGCGCCTGATCTGTGGCGTGTGGCCGTCGACGGGCGGGTGCGCGGGGTTGCGGTGCGCACGGCCAGCCCGGCGCGAATCGTGCCCTCGGCCAAGGGCTATGAGCTGCTGCCCACCCAGGTGGACCTTGGCGGGGGCAGCCTGCGCCTTGCCGGGCACTATGGCGCCGATCTCAGGCTCGAAACCCGGCTCGAAAGTTTCGACCTTGCGCTGCTCAACACCTTCACCCCAGGCTATGGCCTCGGCGGCCACGCCACCGGCAGCATCGATTTCACCCAGGACGGCGCCGATGCCTTCCCCCGCGCCGAAGCTCGGCTGGCGATCGACGGCTTCACCCGCACCACCGCGATCTCGGTCAGCCAGCCGGTCGACGTTAACGCCACCGCCACCCTGGCCGCCGATGCCGCCGCGCTGCGCGCTGTGCTACGCCGGCGTGGCACAGTGATCGGGCGGCTCCAGGCCGATCTCCACCCGCTCGGCGCCGGGGCCGGCGATTGGCAAGCCCGGCTGCGCGCGGGCACGCTGGGCGGCGGGGTGCGCTACAATGGTCCGGCCGATACGCTGTGGTCGTTCGCGGGCCAGTCGAACCAGTCGCTGACCGGTTCGCTGGCGCTGGGCGCGGACTTTTCCGGGCGGCTGCAACAGCCCCAGCTCAGCGGGATCGTGCGCGGCGACAGCCTGACCTATGAAAACCAGAGCTATGGCACGCGGCTCACTGGGGCGAGCCTCTCCGGGCACTTCTCGGGCGACCAGCTGCAGATCGAACAGTTCACCGCCAGCGCCGGATCGGGCAAGATCACGGGCCGCGGCTATATCGGCCTCGCCTCGGAAAGCGGCTATCCGATGGACCTCGCGCTTGATCTCGACAATGCGCGGCTGGCGCGCAGCAATGCGCTGTCCTCGGCTGCGACCGGAGCGGTGCGACTGACCAAGGCGGCGGGGCAGCCCGCCCTGCTTTCGGGCACGCTCAGCCTGCCCGAAACGCGCTACGAACTGGTCCGGCAGGGCGCGGCGCAAGTGCCCGAACTCACCGGGGTGCGTATGGCCCCATCGCGCGGCCGCACCCGGATCGCGGGTGATGAGCCCCCCGCCCCGCGCGGCAGCATCTTCGATGACCTGCGGCTCGATGTCGCGCTGAAAGCCGGCAACCAGCTGTTCGTGACCGGCATGGGGCTCGATAGCGAATGGAGCGCGCAACTGCGCGTATCCGGCACCGGCAGCCACCCGCGCCTCAGCGGCGATGTCAATTTGGTGCGCGGCAATCTCAGCTTCGCCGGGCGCCAGTTCGAGCTGCAGGAAGGCCGGCTGCTGTTCACCGGCGGCGAAGTGGCAGACCCGCAGATCGCGCTCAGCGCCAGCGAGGACATCGAGGACATCTCGGTCAGCGTCAATGTCTCGGGCCGGTCGCTCAATCCGCAGATCAGCTTCACCTCCAGCCCGGCCCTGCCGGCGGACGAAATCCTCTCGCGCATCCTGTTCGGCAATTCGGTCGGCCAGCTTTCGCCGCTGCAGGGGCTGCAACTGGCCGCCTCGCTCAATTCGCTGCGCGCCAGCGGCGGCGGGCTCAATCCGCTGGGCAAGCTGCGCGCGGCGACCGGGGTTTCGCGGCTGCGGATCCTGGCGCCCGATGAAAAGACCAACCGCGGCACCGCACTGGCCGCCGGGCGCTACATCACCAACAACATCTATCTTGAACTGATCACCGACGCGCGGGGCTTTACCGCGACCCAGATCGAAGTCAGCCTGAGCCGCACCCTCTCGATCCTGAGCCAGGCGGGCGGCGCGGGGCAGAGCAATTTCGACCTGCGCTACAAGAAGCGGTACTGAACCGATGCGCTACCACACCCTGCCGCTGCTGATCGTGCTTGCCGCCATAAGCGCCTGCAAGCAGGAGCCCGATTTCGACCAGCGGTTCGATCAGACCCGCCAGAAAATCGACGCCCGCGCCGCCGCGATCGACCGCGAACTCGATGCCGCCGCCAGCGATGCCGCCGCGGCCCATGCCGGCGAGCCAGCAAGCGATCAGCCCAGCGAATCCGCGCCTGACACAGCCGCAAAACGCTGACCTCAAGTTCACTTTAGGTATTGTTACTTAGACAAATATCAGCAGGTTGTCAGCCTTGCGGCGGTAGAGGACGCGCAGGCGATCCCTGTTTCCGTGCGACCCCATGGCCCCCATTGCCCACCGCATCCTTCGCTGTCTGCTGCGCCTTGCCGCCGGGCTGGCGCTGCTTGGCGCGGGCGGCGCGGCCCAGGCGGCAACCCAGGTTCTGTCCGACAATTTCACCGGCACTTCGGCCGCGCTGGCCTGGCAGGTCTATGGCAGCGCCTGCCTGACCGCGGGATCGGGCAGCGGAACCATCCCGGCCTGCGCCAGCGGCACCACCGGCGGGCTGACCGGCAACACCCCCGATGCCAGCGGCAATGGCGCGCTGCTGCTGACCCGCGCGGTCGGCAATGATTCAGGCGGGATCGTCTCGCTCAACAGCTTTCCCAGTTCCGCCGGCTTTTCGGTGACGTTCAAGGCGGTGGCCTATGGCGGCACCGGGGCCGACGGGATCTCGTTCTTCCTGCTCGACGCGGCGCAAGGCATCCCGGCCGGGCTCGGTGCCACCGGCGGCAGCCTGGGCTATGTCGGGATCGCCGGCGGCTTTCTCGGCATCGGGATCGACGAGTTTGGCAACTTTTCCGCCCCCGGCTGCGGCGGATCGGGCTGCACCGGCGGCACCGGCTTTGCCGCCAGCACCGTGGCGCTGCGCGGGCTGACCAGCAATTCCAGCCCCTACATCACCAGCGCCACCCCCGGCTTTTCGCTGTGGAGCAACGTGGCCACGCGCCAGTTCGCCACCCAGCACACCTATACAATTTCGATGACCAGCGCGGGGATGATCTCGGTGGCGATCGACGGGACCACCTTTGTCTCCAACGTCAATGCCGCCGCGCAGACCGGATCGATCCCGGCCTATCTGCGGGTCGGGATCGCATCGAGCACCGGCGGTTCGACCAACATCCACCAGATCCTCTCGTTCAGCGTGTCCTCGCTGAGTTCCTCGAACCTGGTGGTCAGCAAGACCTCGTCGGTGGTGTCCGATCCGGTCAACGGCGCGGCCAACCCCAAGGCCATTCCCGGCGCGACGATGCGTTACTGCGTGATCGTCACCAACATGCAGGGCAATCCCACCGCCAGCGCGATCACGCTGACCGATGCGCTGAGCGGCGAGCCGATCACCTATGTTGCGGGCAGCGTCAGGGTCAACGGCACGGCCAGCAACGGGGTCTGTTCGTGGAACGGCTCGCCGGGCGGAAGCTATTCGGCCAGCACGATCACCGCGACCCTGTCCAACCTTGCGGGCGGGGCGAGTTCGACGATGTATTTCGACGCGACGGTCAATTAGCCCGCTTCAGATCGCCGCGGTGCTGAGCCCCAGTTCGGGGATCCCGATCGAGCGGCGGCCCTGAAAATCGGTGCGCACCACGATCAGCCCGCTCTTCTCGAAGTGATCAAGCAGGCGGCGGATCCGGCCCGACGAGGTAGTGCCGTAAGCCCGCGCGAGTTCGTCTTCCTCGGGGCAGGGCGCATTGTCGAGCGCGGCCCGCGCGATCACCAGGAACGGGGCAAGCAGGTCATCGGCGACGCTGGCCGCCAGCGGCGCGAGCGGTGCCCATTCGGGGGCCTCGGGATCGGCAATTCCGGCCACCGCCATCGCAAAGCGGCGGCGGAACCGGATCACATCCCCCACATGGGCGCCGACCCGCCGCATCCGGCAGCGCACGGTGAAGTCCTGGAACAGCGAGGCCGCTGGCTGAAACGTCGCGCCATCCTCCGCGGCCATTTCGGCGTAGATCTCGGCCAGGATCTCGCGCACTTCCTCGGGCGGCAGCGAGGGCGGCGCGGGCACTGCCGCGGCGCGAAACAGGTCGTCCCTGCCGGTTCCGTCGGCCGCTGCGCCGCTGTCTTCGAGCCCCGGCATATCGGCCAGCGCGAAATCGGAAATGCGGTTGATCAGTTCGCCCGGATCGGCGCGCGGCGCGGGCGGCGGGGTCTGCCCGGCGGCGACCAGTTCCTCGTCGCTCCATTCGGCATGGAGCAGGGCATGGAGTTCATCCGACCCGGCTTCGGGCAGCGGCATCAACCCGCGCACGGTGTTGCGCGCCGAGGTGCGCACTCCGCCGATCCGCACCGGCACGGCGCGCCGCGCGATCGCCGGACCCAGCCCGAGGAACTGCCCGCGTTCGAGATCGCGGATCTGTTCGGCCTGACGGCGGTCCATGCCGAGCAGGTCGGCGGCCCGGGCCATGTCGATATCGAGGAAAGTGCGGCCCATCAGGAAATTGCTGGCCTCGGCCGCGACGTTCTTGGCGAGCTTGGCAAGGCGCTGGGTAGCGATGATCCCGGCCAGCCCACGCTTGCGCCCGCGGCACATCACGTTGGTCATCGCGGCGAGCGAGATGCGGCGTGCCTCATCGGACACGTCACCGGCGGCGGCGGGCGCGAAGATCTGTGCTTCGTCGACTACGACCAGCGCGGGATACCACTGTTCGCGCGGGGCATCGAACAGCGCGGCCAGAAACCGCGCGGCGCAGCGCATCTGGGCTTCGAGTTCGAGCCCGTCGAGCGCCAGCACCACCGAGGCGCGATGGCGGCGGATGCGCGCGGCGAGCTGGGCGATCTCTGGCCCGTCATAGGCCGCGCCATCGATCACGACATGGCCGAACGGCTCGGCCAGAGTAACGAAATCGCCTTCGGGATCGATCACCACCTGCTGGACCAGCGGGGCGCTTTCCTCAAGCAAGCGGCGCAGCAGGTGCGATTTGCCCGAACCCGAATTGCCCTGAACCAGGAGGCGCGTGGCGAGCAGTTCCTCGATGTCCATGCGGACGGGGGCGCCATCAGGGGCGGAACCGATGATGATCGAGGCGCTCACCCGCGCTGCCATAGGTCAGCCGCGCAGGGCGGCAAACCGGCCAGCCGGTCTTATCCGCAGCCAAGGGCGGCCAAGTGCCTGTTACAGAAAGGTCCGGCGCATCCGCTGGCGGTCGGCCTTGTGGCCGGTGAAGATCTCGAAGGCCATCGCGGCCTGGCCAATCACCATGCCACTGCCATCAAGCACCCGGCAGCCGTGCTCGCGCGCTGTGCGCAGCAGTTCGGTTTCGAGGGGGAAATAGACAATGTCGGCCACCCAGTGGCGCGGCGCGATCAGCGCCGGCGCGATCGCCATGCCGGGCTTGGAGGCCATGCCCATCGGCGTGGTGTTGACGATGCCGTCGATTGCGGCGGTATCGAGCGCGGTGAGATCACGGGCGCTTGCCCGGCCCGCGCCGTGATTTTCGCACAGCCGCGCGGCAAGCTCGCCAGCGCGCGCCAGATCGACATCGGCGATTTCGAGCTGGCCGACGCCCAGCGAGAGCAGCGCATTCGCCACTGCCGCGCCGGCCCCGCCCGCGCCCAGTTGCAGCACGCGGTCAAGCGCGGCGCCGGGCAGGCCTTCGGCCAGGCTGTCCTGAAAGCCGGTCTTGTCGGTGTTGTAGCCGATCAGCCGGCCGCCGCGCATCGCAACGGTGTTGACCGCGCCGACCGTGGCGGCACATTCGGCCAGTTCATCGAGCAGCGGGATCACCGCCTGCTTGAAGGGAAAGGTGACATTCACCCCGCAGAAGCCCTCGTCCGCCAGGCGCCGCAGCAGCGGTCCCAGTTCGGCATCATCAAGGCCGCGATCGGTAAAGTCGAAAAGTTCGTAGGTCAGGTCCAAGCCCTGTTCGCGGGCCTCCTGCTCGTGCAGCCAGGGCGAACGCGAAGCGAGGATGGCGCGACCGATAAGGCCGGAACGAAGCATGATAGTATCGCCAAAAAAGGGGCCGGCGCCGCACGAAGGCAGCGCCGGCCGTCAAGGGTGGATTAGAAGCCGAACTTGACCCCGGCGTAGAAGTAGCGACCGATCACGTCATACTGCGCGGTGTCGGTGCTGGTCTGGTTGCTGGCGACGATCGGCAGGCCCTTGTCGAACAGATTGTTCACGCCGGCGCGCAGTTCGAAGCGCTTGTTGATCTTGAACGAGCTGAACAGATCCCAGGTCGCATAGGCCGGGACGCCCACCGCGATGTTGCTCGGGGTGTTGATCTTGCTGACGTCGTCGATCGCGTTCTGGTACTTCCAGCGCAGCCCGCCGCTGATCACGTCGGACTTGTAGCCAAAGGTGGTCAGCGCCTTCCACTTCGGGGTGGCACGCGGCGGCAGGCTGCCTTCGGCGGCGCTACCATTGCTGATCCCGGTGTAGTCGATGAACGCCGCACCCGGCAGGAGCTGGACCTTGTAGCTGTTCAGGTAGCCGATCGCGGTGTCGATATAGAGCTTGCCGCTGTCAGCCAGGAACGGTGCCGGCACGCCCCAGTGGACCTGCAGTTCGACGCCATCGGTCTTGACCGCGCCGAGGTTCTGGTAGGGGGTGTTGACCGAGATGATCTGACCGGTCAGCGCATCGCGCGAAATCAGTGCGCACGAGGCATTGCTGGCCGAGTAGGTCGGGTTGCCACCGTTGAGGTTGTAGCAGTTCGACAGCACGGTCGAGCCCGGCACCGGCGAGATCACGTTCTTGATCTTGATGTTGTAGTAATCAAGCGAGAGCGAGAAATCACCGAACAGACCGCCACCACGCGGGGCGTTGAACACGAACCCGGCGTTGAAGGTATCGGCCTTTTCAGGCGTGATCGAGGTGCTGCCCGGGGTCAGCTGGCCAACCGCGGTGGTCGGAAACTGATAGGTGCTCACGCTCGGCACGCCCTGCGCTGCGCACAGCGTCGCAACCTGCGCGCCATTGGCCCCGGTGCGGGCCGACGAGCGGGTGTCGCACGGATCGCCAAGAGCAGCCGGCGGGGTGCCAATTGCCAGCTGCGAGCCCTGGGCGGGCGAGAACAGCTCGGCGATGTTCGGCGCACGCACGGCGCGCTGGTAGCTGCCACGGATCAGCAGGGTGTCGGTCGGGCGCCAGCGGGCATCCGCTTCGTAGCTGCTGACCGAACCGCTCACCGAGTAGTCCGAAACGCGGGCTGCGCCGCCGATGGCCAGTTCCTTGGCGAACGGCTTTTCGGCGATCAGCGGCACGTCGATCTGACCAGCCAGTTCCTTGACGCTGACGGCCGTGCGCGGAACTGCCATCTGGGCGGTGAAGCCTTCGATGTTGGCAGCCGGCGCCCAGCCCGAGTTGGCGGTGGCGTCAGAATCGGGCGCGTAGGAGTAGGTGTTCTTGCGATAGTCGGCGACCAGCGCGAGCTGCGCGGGGCCGGCACCGAGATCGAACAGCTTGCCGTTGACCTGGGCCTGGACCTGGGTCTGGCTCAGGCGTTCCTGGCTGAAGGCATCCTTGGTGATGTAGGCCTGGCACGCTGCCGAGAGCGAACGGGCATTGGCATCACCGAACGGATTGAACCCGCCAGCGCAGATCGAAGCCCCGCCGTCGGCGGCGTTGAGCAGGGTCTGGACCCGGCTCTTGAGCACGGCGTTGTGCATGATCGAGTTGTGAATCGACGTGTCGTACGAAACGAACGCATCGAAGCTCCAGTCAGGCGTGATGTCGCCCTTGATCCCAGCAAGGTACTGCTGGATCGCGTAGTTTTCGTCCCAGCCCTTGTAGGGAACGCCAACGTAACGCGCGCTCCAGTTGAAGGCCGCGGTCGGGTTCGGGCGCGAAGCCAGGACCGTGCGCAGGGCCGCCGGGATGAACGGGTTGGTGACCGGAATGGTGGTCAGGGTCGGGAACTGGGTCAGGCTGCCACCGCTGTGCGTGCTGGTGGTCAGATCGACATACATGAACTGGCCATAGACGCTGAGGCCCGGCGCCAGATCATAGTCCGCCTTGAGGAAGGCCGACTTGCGTTCCAGCCCGTTGATGTAATCGATCTGCTGACCGACCGGCATACGGACGTTGCCGCCGACCACGGCATAACCGCCGGTGCCGTTGGGGCCCTTGTAGTTGAGCGCGCCGGTCTGGGTGAACAGCGTGCCGTCGTTGTTGAAGCCCAGGTTCGAGGCCAGCGGGTTGATCGTGCCGGCAACGCCATAGGAGTTGAACAGCGTGGTCAGCACCGCGCTGCTGGGGGCATTGGCACTGCTCGGCACGAAGGCGCCGGTGCCGATGAAGCCCGACGGGGTGCGGGTGAAGAAGAAGTCGCGCTGGCTGCCGTTAAGCGGATCCTGCTTGGCATAGGCGAAGGCGGCGACGACATGGCCGCGGTCATCGGCGAAGTTCGAACCGAAGGCGACCGAGCCCTTGAACTTGAAACCATCGCCGCGCGAGCTGATCCCCGACTGGGCATCGAGCACCACGCCATCGAGCGAACGGACCGACTTGAAGTTGACCACGCCCGACATGGCGTCCGAACCGTAGACCGCCGAAGCGCCGCCGGTGATCGCATCAACGCCGCCGATGATCGCATCGGGCAGGATGTTGATGTCGACGTTGCCGCGGATGTCCGAAACCGGCAGGCGGCGGCCATCAAGCAGCACGAGGTTGCGGTTGGTGCCGAGGCCGTGGAGGTTGATCGTGGCGCGGCCGCCAGTGCCCTGGCCGCCGGTGGCTTCGTTGCCGCCAACGGTGAAGCCGGGGAGCTGGTTGAGCGAATCGACCAGGCTGGTCTTGCCGCTTTCCTTGATCGACGCTTCGCTGATCGAGACGATCGGGCTGACCGCGGTGTTGTTGGGGCGCTGGATCAGCGAGCCGGTGACGACGATGACGTCGTCCTTGGCGCTGGCCGCGCTATCAGCAGCGGCATCCTGAGCCATGGCGGGGCTCGCCAGAGCGACGGCAAACGAAAACAGTGATGCGGAAAGCGCAAGGCGCGAACCAGATTTTTGCATGGTTACCCTCCCATTGCCGGCACGCTTGCCGGTCTGCAATTACTGCATTTATGTTACGAACTAGTTCCTGTCAATTTATTCAGACAGGGGTGTGTCAGAAAGGCGTCGCACCCCGGCCACGCAGGCCGCGCACAGCAGCAGCGGCACGCAATAGGCCGCGAACAGCAGCGGCAGCGCGACCTTGGCCGCCATCAGGTAGCCGCCCAGCAGCGGGCCAATGATCGCCCCGCTGCGCCCGATGCCGATCGCCCAGCCGATCCCGGTGGCGCGAAATTCGGCCGGATAGACCGAGGCGGCCAGCGGCCAGACGCCGTTGTAGCCGCCCTGCAGCAACACCCCGATCGCAAAGGCCACGCCCAGCGTCAGGCCAACCGGCATGGTGAAGGAACCGAACACCAGCATCGCCGCCGCCGCCGCGGTCAGCATCGCGGGGACCAGCCGCCCCAGCGGAACGCGCACGGCAAGGAAGCTCATCACGGTGGTGCCGGTGAACGCGCCGAGGTTGTAAAGCGCCCCGGCGTAGATCCCGTTGGTTTCCGAGAGGCCCGCCTCGATCGACAGCTTGGGAATCCAGCTGACGATGAAATAGAGCACCATCAGCCCGAAGAATACCGCACCCCAGAGCGTCAGCGTGCGCTTGGCAAAGACCCCGGCGAACAGCGCTGCCACGCGGTTGCCGCCGGGCGCGGCGGGCGAATCAACCGGGCGGGCGACATCGGTCAGCAGCCGCCAGGCCAGCGGGAACAGCACCACGGTGATCGCCCCGGCACCGGTCAGGATCTGCTGCCAATGGTAATGCGGCAGCAGCTGAGCCACGACCAGTCCAGTAAACACCGCGGCAAAGGGATAGCCCGCCTGAACCATGCCGACCGCCAGATTGGCGTGGCGTTCGGGCGCGCTTTCGGCGGCCAGCGCCGCCATCGAGGCCAGCACCGTGCCGATCCCGGCGCCGACGATCACCCGCAGCGCGAACAGCTGGGGGACGTTTTCCGCCAGACCGCTGGCCAGCATCCCGGCCGACATCAGCGCCAGCGCGATCAGGATCACCTTGCGGCGGCCGAACCGGTCGGCCAGCGGGGCGATGCCCATGCCGCCGATCGCCATGCCCAGCAGCCCGGCGCTGAACAGGTTGCCCATCACCCCCGAACCGATCGCCCAGTCCTGCTGGATGCGCGGCGCGATGAACGACAGGATCGTCACGTCGACCCCGTCGGCCATGTTGATCGCAAAGCACAGCGCGACAATGCCGAAGGCGCGCAGCGTCCAGTCGCTCGGCCCGTGGGGCGCCACGGTATTGGGGGTTGCAGCCATGATCCTCTTTCCCGGTTATTGGCCGGGGTGGCGAAACAGGATCGGCTGCGAAAGGCGCGCACGCCCGGCGCAGATCAATCCTTGCGCGTCACCCAGGCAATGATGATGTCCGCCACCTGCCTGGCCCGCCGCTCGACCGCCTCGGGGCTCGACATGTCGTTCCCGAAATTGTGCGCGAAGGTGAACTGGTTGGAGACGTTGTAGAAACTGAGCGCGGACATGGTCATGTGCAGTTCCACCGGATCGATCCCGGTGCGGAACGTGCCCTCGGCCTCGCCGCGCGCGATGATGGTCGAGAGGATCTCGATCACCTTGCGGTTGCCGGCGGGCAGCCCGGTGATCTGCTTGAGATGCTCGGCACGGTGGATGTTCTCGTTCATCACCAGCCGCACCAGTTCGGGGTGCTGCGAGTGATACCGCACATCGTGTTCGATCAGCCGGCGCAGCGCATCGACCGCGCTTCCGGCCGAGATGTCGACCCCGCTCTCGCTTTCGCGCACGCGCTGGTAGGCGCGTTCGAGCACGGCGCGGTACAGTTCGTCCTTGCCCTCGAAATAGTAGTAGATCTTGCGCTTGGTCGCCTTGCCGGCGATCTCGTCGATCCGCGCGCCGGCCAGCCCCTTTTCAACGAATTCGCCGGTGGCAATATCGATGATCTGATTGATCGCCTGCTCGCGCGCCTCGGCATGGCTGCGGCGCGGCGGCTTTTCAGGCTTGGACAACGGCAATACCCCTTCGGACCCCGCGGCGCGCGGGTTGTCGCGCGCTGTTGCGCGACCGTTAGCGCGCTTTGCCCGCGCCGTCTCTAGGGCTTTGCCCAAACCACCTCCTGAAATTTATGGGACGAACTAGTTCCTATCATTTTTGCTTTTGTCAATCCATGACCAATGATAGAACCCTCGTTGGGCCGCCACCGGAGCCGGCCACCAATGGGGATGCAGGATGAAGACCTCGATCGCGACGGTTTCGATCAGCGGCGCGCTTGACGCCAAGCTGCGCGCGATTGCCGATGCCGGTTTTTCGGGCGCCGAAGTGTTCGAGAACGACCTGCTCTCCACCCATCTTTCGGCGCGCGAAATTGCCGCAATGATGGGCGATCTCGGCCTGGCCTGCACGATGTTCCAGCCGTTCCGCGATCTCGAAGGGCTGCCCGCCGCCCAGCGCGCGCGCGCTTTCGACCGGCTTGAGCGCAAGTTCGACGTGATGGAAGAACTCGGCACCGACCTGCTGCTGGTCTGCTCCAGTTGCTCACCGCAGGCCGAAGGCGATCGCGGGCGTATTCTCGCCGACCTTGCCGAAGCGGGCGAGCGCGCCGCCGCGCGCGGCCTGCGCATCGGCTATGAGGCGCTTGCCTGGGGCCGCCACGTCAACGATCACCGCGAAGCCTGGTCGCTGGTCCGCGATGTCGATCATCCCGCGCTCGGCCTGGTGCTCGACAGCTTCCATTCGCTTTCGCGCAAAATCCCTTCCAGCAGCATCGGCGACATCCGCGCCGACAAGCTGTTCATCGTCCAGGTTGCCGATGCGCCGCTGCTCGACATGGATTACCTCGGCTGGAGCCGCCATTTCCGCTGTATGCCCGGCCAAGGCGAATTCCCGCTTGATGACTGGGCCGAGGCGATCCGCAAGATCGGCTACGATGGCTACTGGAGCCTTGAAATCTTCAACGACCGGTTCCGCGCGGGCTCAGCCAGCGGGGTGGCGCTCGATGGCTATCGCTCGCTGCGGCTGCTCGAAACCGGGATCGCAGCCCCGTCGTCGGCCCAGGCCGCGATGCCGCCGCGCGCCGTGCCCCAGGCGGTCGAATTCATCGAATTTGCCGCCAGCCACGAAGAGGCCGAAACGCTGGGCACGATGCTCCGTCCGCTCGGCTTCCGCCCCACCGCGCGCCACCGCACCAAGGACGTGACCCGCTGGCAGCAGGGGCCGATCAACCTCGTCATCAATTGCGAGCCCGAAGGCCTCGCCCACAGCTTCGATATCGTCCACGGCGCCTCGGTCTGCGCGATCGGGCTGGCCGTGGCCGATGTGCCGGGCGCGCTGGCCCGCGCCGATGCACTGCGGGTGCCGCGCTTCGATCAGGCGATCGGGCCCGATGAATGGCCGATCCCCAGCGTGCGCGCGGTGGGCGGCAGCCTGCTCTATCTGGTTGATGCCGCCACCCGCGAGGCGATGTGGGCGCATGAGTTCCCGACCCCGCTCGAGCCGGCCGATCCCGCCCCCCAGCTGACCGCGATCGATCACGTCGCCCAGACCATGCAGTTCGAGGAATTCCTCACCTGGCTGCTGTTCTACGTCAGCCTGTTCGACCTGACCAAGACCCCCCAGCTCGAAATCGCCGACCCGATGGGGCTGGTGCAGAGCCAGGCGGTTGAATCGCGCGACCGCGCGGTGCGCTTCACGCTCAACGGCAGCCTGGCACACCAGTCGCTGTCCTCGCGCTTCATCCAGAACTATTTCGGCGCGGGCGTGCAGCACATCGCCTTTGCCTGCACCGACATCTTCGCCGCTGCCGATGCCGCGATCGCCGCCGGGCTGCCGAGCCTCGAAATCCCGCGCAACTATTACGACGATCTCGAAGCGCGCTGGGGGCTCGATCCTGAGCTGATCGAGGCCATGGCCGCGCGCAACATCCTGTATGACCGCACCGCCGAGCCCGATGGCAGCGAGACCGAATACTTCCAGCTCTACAGCCGCGCCTTTGCCCGCCGGGTGTTCTTCGAGCTGGTCGAACGCCGCGGCTATGCCGGTTACGGCGCAGTCAACGCCCCGATCCGGCTGGCTGCTCAGGCCCGCCACAAACCCGAATTCCTCGATTGAACCGACCCCAGGGAGAGAACACATGACCATTCGCACGATCGGCCTTGCCGCCGCCATGGCCCTTGTCACCAGCGCCAGCCACGCCGCGCCCGCGCCGCGCAATTTCGCCGTGGCCGACGCGCCCGTTCTCGAAGATCGCTTCCCGGTCCAGCCGGTGGTCTTCCCCGGCGGGGTCAAGGCTTACCGCGATGTCGCCTATCAGCAGCTGCCGGGCTACATCCCGCAGGTGGTCGACATCTATGTCCCCGCCACCAAGGGTCCGCACCCGCTGGTGCTTTACATTCACGGCGGCGGCTGGGTCGGCGGGCACACCCGCCATTCGGGCGCGCTGGCCAATTTCCCGGCGGTGCTGGCCCAGCTCGCGGCTGAAGGCTTCACCGTCGCCAGCCTCGAATACCGCCTCTCGGGCGAAGCCAAGTTCCCGGCCCAGTTGCAGGATGCCAAGGCCGCGCTGCGGTTTCTGGGCGACCATGCCGCGCAGTACAAGATCGATCCCAAGCGGGTCGGCATCTGGGGCGGTTCGGCTGGCGGCCACCTGACCGCGCTGACCGCGCTGACCTGCGGCAACACCGCACTCGATCCCAAGGCCGACAAGGACGTCTGCGCGACGGCTGCCGTGACCTGGTACGGCGTGTTCGATTTCGACGCGCTGGTCGCTTCGCGCCCCGGCGGCGCCGACGATGCGGCGGTGCGCCTGATGGGCTGCAAGGAGGTCTGCACGCCAGAGCAGCTCGCCCTCGCCAGCCCGGTGACCTACATCGATGCCAAGGATCCGCCGTTCCTGCTGATCCATGGCGACGAGGACAAGGTCGTTCCCGTCGGCCAGTCGCACCTTGCCGAAGCCCGCATGCGCGCGGCCGGCGTCCCGGTCGAGGCGATCTACATCCCCGGCGTCGATCACAGCTTCATCGGCAAGACGCCGGCTGAAACCCGCGCCGCGACGATCAAGGCCACCAACGCCACCTTCGACTTCTTCCACGCCAAGCTGGGCGTGGTGCGCAAGTGATCCGCCGCGCCCTCGCGGCCTGGAGCGCCGCCCTGACCCTGGCCTGTGCCGCGCTGGGCGGGCCGGGGGCGGGGGTCGCGCATGCCCAGACCGTTACGGTCGATGGCGGGCTGGCCGAAGGGGTCAGCCTGCCCTCGGGCGTCGATGCCTGGCTGGGGCTGCCCTTTGCCGCGCCGCCGCTGCGCGAACTGCGCTGGCAGCCCCCGCAGCCGGTCACTCCGTGGCAGGGCACGTTCCATGCTGACCGTTTCGCGCCGGAATGTCTCCAGGCGCTGCGCAGTCCGCGCCAGAACCACTATTTCGGCAACGAGGCGACCAGCGAGGATTGCCTTTACCTCAACATCTGGGCGCCGCAGGGCGCGCGCGCCAAGCTGCCGGTGGTGGTGTGGATCTATGGCGGGGGCTTCAACATCGGCTCCGCCTCGATGGCCAACTATTCGGGTGAACCGCTGGCCAAGGCCGGGGTGATCCGCGTCAACATCGCCTACCGCGTCGGGCCGCTGGGCTTTTTCGCCCACCCCGAACTCAGCCGCGAATCCGGCTACAATGGCTCGGGCAACTATGGCCTGATGGACCAGATCGCGGCGCTGCAATGGGTGCGCCGCAACATCGCCCAGTTCGGCGGCGATCCCGATAACGTCACCATCGTCGGTCAATCGGCCGGATCGATGTCGGTCGCCCTCTTGCAGCAGAGCCCGCTGGCGAAGGGCCTGTTCCAGCGCGTGGTGGGGATGAGCGGCAGCCCCTTTGGCGGGATGATCGGCCCGGCGCCCCTCGCCAAGGCCGAAGCCCAGGGCATGGCGCTGCAAAAGGAACTCGGCGCGGCTTCGCTGGCTGATCTGCGCGCCCTGCCGGGTGACAAGGTCGCCGCCGCCACGAGCCCGCGCGATGCCATCGTGCTCGACGGCAAGGTGCTGACCGGCACGGCCGAGCAGACCTTCGCCGCCCGCGCGCAAAGCGATGTGCCGGTGCTGATCGGCTATACCCGCGATGAAAGCTTCCGCCCGTTCGGGCCGATCACCACGCCCGAGCAGCTTGCCGCCGCCGTGCGCGAACGCTTCCCTGCTGAGGCCGATGCCGTGCTGGCAGCCTATGCCGGAACCGATCCGGCGCGCGCCGCGGCCGACATTGCGCGCGATTCCACCGCCGGGCGGCAGATGCTGCTGTGGGCCGCCGCCCAGCAGCATAATGGCAAGGCCCCGGCCTATGCCTATCTCTTCACCCGCCGCCAGCCCTATGCCCCGGGCGTGACCTTCAGCGATCACGATCCGGCCAGCGTCGGCGCCTACCATACCGGGGACGTGCCCTATTGGCTGCGCACGCGCGATGCGCTCAACCTGTTTCGCGTGACCCGCAACTGGGAGGCGGGCGATGCTGCGCTTGAGGCTGAAATGTCGGGCGCGCTGCTGGCCTTTGCCCGCACCGGCGTGCCGGTAAGCCCGGCGCTGGGCCGCTGGCCCGCGTTCGATCCGGCCAAGCCGAGGCTGGTCTGGCTTGGGACCGACAGCAAGGTCGTGCCCTGGCCGCACAGCGCCGACATGGGCCTGTTCGGCGATGCCGCCGCCGCGCCGCGTCCGGCCGGAAATCGCCCGCGCGACTGATGCGGCGCTGGCTTCCAGCCCTGCTGGCGGTGCTGACCTTCAGCACCGCCCCGGCGCGCGCCGAGGAAGCCTCCGCCTGCCCGCCCGACAGCGAGCTGGACTATGTCTGCGGGGCCGAAAAACCCGAAGACCTGCTCGCCATTCCCGGCACCGGCTGGCTGGTCGCCAGCGGCTTTGCGCCCGGCGCCGGGCTCAAGCTGGTCGAGACCCGCGCCCGCACGCTGACGCGCTGGTATGCCGGCACGGCGGAGCAGCTCGCTTGGGACCACCGGCGCTATCCGCAGTGCCCCGGCCCGCTTGATCCCGCGCTGTTCAACGCGCGCGGGCTGTCGCTGCGCCAGCTTGGCCCGCAGCGCTGGCAGCTTCTCGTGGTCAACCACGGCGGGCGCGAATCGATCGAGGCCTTCGAGATCGACACCGCCCAGGCCGCACCGCGCCTGCGCTGGAAGGGCTGCCAGCCGATGCCCGCGGGGCAGGTCGGCAACGCCGTGGCAACCTTTGCTGATGGCGCGGTGCTGGTGACCGTCTTGACCCGCCCCGGCACCACGATCGGGGATTTCATGCTCGGCAAGATCACCGGCGGGGTCTGGCAATGGCGCCCGGGCGATGAAGCCTTTGCGCCGCTTTCCGGGACCGAACTGCCCGGCAACAACGGGCTCGAAGTCGATCCCGATGGCCAGCACTTCTATGTCGTCGCCTTCGGCTGGCACGCGGTGGCAACCTTCGACCGGCGCGATACCCGCCAGCCGGTCGACGTGATCCCGGCCCCCGATTTCATGCCCGACAACCTGCATTGGAGCGGCGGGCGCTTGCTGCTCGCAGGGATGCGGCTTGATGAGCCGGCCTGCGGCGGGCTGCGCAAGGTCATCGATGGCAAGGCCGATCCGATGCTGTGCCACCGCGGCTGGGTGGTCGGCGAATTCGATCTCGCCCACCGGCGCATCGCAACCCTAGCCTATGGCCATCCGCAGCCCGGCTTCAATGGCCTGTCCGCCGCCGCGCTGGTGGACGGCGCGCTGTGGTTGGGCTCGTTCCAATCAGCCCGGCTGGCCATCGTCCGCGCGTTCAAGGAGACCCCGCAATGACCCCGTTCCGCCTGATCGCCGCTCTCCTGCTTGCCGCCGCGCCCGGGCTGGCGGCCGCTGATCCAGCCACCGGCCCGGCTGCGCCCGCGCCGACGCTGGCCTATGCCTTTTCGGTCAAGGTCACACTCGCCCCGCCGGTCGAAGTGGGCGAGGCCGATGGCGGCCGCCGCCGCTTCATCGCGATCACCGGGGGCGAGGTCTATGGCCCGCGCCTCCACGGCACGGTGCTGCCCGGCGGGGGCGATTGGCAGACGATCATGCCCGAAGGCCTCACCCGGATCGAAGCGCGCTATTTCCTCAAAGCCGATGACGGCACGGTGATCGAGATCACCAACCCCGGCGTGCGCGTTGCCAGCACCGAGGTGACCCAGCGGCTGGCGCACGGCGAGAAGGTCGATCCCGCGCTCTACTATTTCCGCACCGCGCCGGTGTTCAAGGCCGGCAGCGCGACGCAGGGCTGGCTGCAGCGCGCGGTGTTCGTCGGGCGCGGCGTGCGCAATCCCGACAGCGTGGTGATCGACTACTACGAGGTGCGCTAACCCGGCCCCACCGCCCGATCAGATCGTGGCAGCGAGTTCCGAAGCCTGCAGAATCGCCCGCTTGGCATCGAGTTCACCCGCTTCAAGCGCCCCACCGATAAGGTGCGAGGACACCCCCGCTGCCGCCAGCTCGTCATGCAGGCCGCGCGCCGGTTCCTGGCCCGCGCAGACGATCACGGTATCGACCGCAAACAGCGTCGGCTCGCCGCCAACTGCGCAGTGCAGGCCGGCATCATCGATCTTGAGGTAATCGACACCCGCGATCATCTGCACGCCGCGGCGCTGCAGGGTGATGCGATGGGTCCAGCCGGTGGTGCGCCCCAGCCCCTTGCCGACCGCGCTGGTCTTGCGCTGGAGCAGCACCACTTCGCGGTCGTTGTGGGCAACCTGCGGTTCCACCCCGGTCACGCCCCCGCGCGGGTGGTTCTTGAAGTCGATCCCCCATTCTTTGGCGAACACATCAATGTCGAGCGCGGCTGACTTGCCTTCGTGGGTGATGAGTTCGGCAACGTCGAAGCCGATCCCGCCCGCGCCCATGATCGCCACTTTCTTGCCGACCTTGGCTTGGCCCTTGATCACATCGATATAGCTGACCGCCTTGGGGTGATCGATGCCGTCGAGCGCGGGCTTGCGCGGTTCGATCCCGGTGGCGATCACCACCTCATCAAAGCCCGCCGCCTTGAGGCTGGCGGCATCGACCCGGATGCCCAGCTTGAGGTCCACCCCGGTCACTTCGATCTCGCGCGCGAAGTAACGCAGGGTTTCGTAGAACTCTTCCTTGCCGGGGATCCGCTTGGCGAGGTTGAACTGCCCGCCGATCTCGCTGGCGGCGTCAAACAGCGTGACCTTGTGCCCGCGCTTGGCCGCGAGCGTTGCAAAGGCGAGGCCCGCCGGGCCGGCACCGACCACCGCGATCCGCTTTGGCGCGGCCACGGCGGGGAAGTTCAGCTCCACCTCGCGGCAGGCCCGCGCGTTGACGAGGCAGCTGGTGAGCTGGCCGGTAAAGGTGTGATCAAGGCAGGCCTGGTTGCAGCCGATGCAGGTGTTGATCTGATCCTCGCGGCCGGTCCGGGCCTTGTTGACCAGATCCGGGTCAGCCAGCATCGGCCGCGCCATCGAGACGATGTCCGCATCGCCGCGCGCCAGCACGGCTTCGGCGACATCGGGCATGTTGATGCGGTTGGAAGTGATCAGCGGGATCGACAGCTCCTTCTTGAGCCGCCCGGTCACCCCGGCAAAGGCCGCGCGCGGGACCATCGTGGCGATGGTCGGCACGAAGCTTTCGTGCCAGCAGAAGTGGGTGGAGATGACGTCGATGCCTTCGGCCTCAAGCGCCTTGGCGAGGCTCACCACCTCGTCCCAGGCGAGGCCTTCCTGCAGCATGTCCATCGCCGAGATGCGGAACACCAGGATGAAGTCCGGCCCCACGGCGGCGCGCACCCGGCGCACCACTTCCACCGGGAAGCGCATCCGGTTTTCCCACGATCCGCCCCAGCGGTCGGTCCTGAGGTTGGTCTTCTGCACCAGGAAGGTCGAAATGAGGTAGCCAGCCGAACCGATGATCTCGACCCCGTCATAGCCCGCCTGCTTGGCGAGCGCGGCGCAGTTGGCAAACGCGGCGATCTGCTCCTCGATCCCGTCCTCGTCGAGTTCGCGCGGGGTATAGGCCCCGATCCGCGACTTGACCGGCGAAGGCCCAACGCAGTCAGGCGTATAGGCGATTGGCCCCGAATGCAGGATCTGCATACAGATCTTGACCTCGGGACTGGCGGCATGGACCGCATCGGTGACGTGCCGGTGCATCGCGACTTCCGACGGGTCGGACAGCTTGGCGCCCTTGCCCCCGGTGGGGTGCGGGGTAATCCCCCCGGTGATGATCATCCCGACCCCGCCCTGCGCGCGCTCGACGAAATAGGCCGCCAGCCGCTCGGCCGCATCGGGCAGGTCTTCAAGGCCGGTGTGCATCGAGCCCATCAGGATGCGGTTGCGGATCGTCGTATGGCCGACTTTCAGCGGCGAGAAGACGTGCGGATATTTGGTGAGGCCGGGCTCGGGTACAGCGGTCTGGGCGTTCATCGGGCGTGTCCTGCTGCTTATTCGGGGATGTAGTTGGGCGCGCGCTTTTCCATGAAGGCGCGCATGCCTTCGGCGAAGTTGCCGCTCTTGGCGGTCATCGTCTGGTTGCGGTTCTCGATCGCCATGGCCGCTTCAAGGCTGCCGGCGTCGATCGCCATGGCGAGCCCTTCCTTGGTCATCCTGAGACCCATCGGCGAGGCGTGAAGCAGGTCGTCCACCCACGGCTGGGCGGCGGCCTCAAGCTGATCGTCGGGCACCACTTCGGCCACCAGCCCCACGGCCAGCGCGCGCTCAGCCTTGATGAAGCGGCCGGTCAGCATCAGTTCCGCCGCGATCGATCCGCCGACCAGGCGCGGCAGGAAATAGCTCACCCCCATGTCGCACGAGGACAGGCCGATGCGGATGAAGGCCGCGTTCATCCGCGCCGATTCGCCGGCGATGCGGATGTCGCTGGCCAGCGCGAAGGCGAAGCCGCCGCCGCAGGCCGGGCCGTGGATCAGCGAGACTATCACCTGCGGGCAGCGCCGCATCTTGATGTAGACGTCGGCCAGATAGCCCTGAAAGCCGAAGCCGCCACCGAACGGCACTTCGCCCCGGTCGTGATGCTCCTTGATGTCGAGCCCGGCACAGAACGCCTTGCCCGCGCCGCGCATCACCACCACGCGAACCGAGCCATCGTGATAGAGCTTGCCGAAATAGTCGTTGAGTTCGCCGACCATTTCGAGGCTGATCGAATTGAGCGCATCGGGCCGGTTGAGCGTCAGCCAATCGGCCTCGCCCCGCTTTTCCACCGTGATCGTCCGATAGCTGCCTGCCGCCATGCCCGCTCTCCTGTTCTAAACGCTGTTTAGTGTTGCATAACGAACGCCGTTTAGTATGGCAAGCGCATGGCCGTGCTGCTGACCCAGGAACAGGTGCTCGACGTGCGCGAGCGGATTCGGCAAGTCGCCGAACGGCAGATCGCGCTGCACGGGCCCGGCGCGCTGTCGCTACGCTCGATCGCCGGGGAACTGGGCTGGACCGCCGCCTCGCTCTATCGCTACTACGCCAGCAAGGCGCAGCTGCTCGAAGCCGTGCGGATTGCCGCGCATGACCGCTTTTCCGACCGGATCGAAGCCGCGCATGACAGCACCGATGATCTGTGGGACCGCAGCCGCGCGATCGGCGATGCCTATGTCGAGTTCGCCCAGCAGGAACCCGCCGCCTATCAGCTGATGTTCGCCTATCAGCAGGATGACGGCGAAAAATCGGCCGACCTCACGCGCGCCGAACAGCGTTCCAGCCGCACGCTCACCACCTATGTCCGAGAAATGGTCGGCGCCGGGCTGATCGAGGGCGATCCCGAACTGATCGCCCACGCCTATTGGGCCGCGCTGCACGGGCTGATCGAGCTGCGCATGGCCGGGCGGATCGGCCAGGGCCCCTCGTTTGACAGCCTGCGCCATGCCGCGGTGCGCCTGATCACCCGCGGCGCACGGCCCTGATCAGAACAATCAAACGCCCGCGCCGGATTCGGCGTTGACAAGCCCCCCCACCCCCCGCTAGTGGCGCGCTCCTACCCAGCGAGGACGCACTTTCGCCCCTCGCCCGTGCCCAGATGGCGGAATTGGTAGACGCACCAGCTTCAGGTGCTGGCGCTCGCAAGGGCGTGGAGGTTCGAGTCCTCTTCTGGGCACCATTTTTTCCTTGGCGATACGGCAAGATCCCAGCCCTCAGGGGCCTGCGTGATTGCGGCGCGCGGCTGCTCGGCGTAAAGCCGGGGCGTGGCCCATCCTCCGTCGCGATATTTGCCTGACATGACCTGTCCCGACCTTTCCCGGCGGCGCGTGCTGCAAGGCGCGGGGCTGGGCCTTGGCGCATTGGCCTTGCAGCCGTGGCAGCCGGCCTGGGCCCAGCCGGTTTCGGCCGGACTGCAGACGCTGAGCGGCGAGGATATCACCTTGCGCATCGCGCGCGGCGCGCTGGGGCTTGATGGCAAGGCAGCCCGCGCGGCGACGATCAACGGCACGGTGCCCGGCCCGCTGCTGCGCCTGCGCCAAGGGCAAAAGCTGCGCCTGACGGTCGACAATGCGCTGGACGAGGACACCTCGCTGCACTGGCACGGGCTGTTGCTACCGTTCCAGATGGACGGCGTGCCGGGGGTGTCGTTCCCGGGGATCAAGGCCGGATCCCGCTTTACCTACGAATTCGCGATCGAGCAGGCCGGCACCTATTGGTATCACAGCCATTCGGGCCTGCAGGAAATGATGGGGGTCTATGGCCCGATCGTGATCGATCCGGCGGGCGCCGAGCCCGCCCCGTATGACCGCGAGCACGTGGTGGTGCTGTCCGATCACAGCCTGGTCCACCCGGCGCGGATCCTGCGCAATCTCAAGGTCGAGCCGGGCTATTACAACCACCAGCGCCAGACGCTGGGAGGGCTGCTGGCGGGCAAGGACCAGCCGCTGGCCGAGCGCATGGCCTGGGGCCGGATGCGGATGGACCCGACCGACCTGTCCGACGTGACCGCAAGCGCGCTGCGCTATCTGATCAACGGCCATACCCCGGCGGCCAATTGGACCGCGCTGTTCACCCCGGGCGAGCGGGTGCGGCTGCGGATCATCAATGCCGCGGCGATGAGCGTGTTCAACCTGCGGATCCCGGGCTTGGCGATGCAGGTGGTCAGCGCCGACGGGCAGGACGTGCGGCCCGTGAGCGTCGATGAATTCCAGATCTCGCCGGGCGAAACCTATGACGTGATCGTCACCCCCAGCGAAGACCGCGCCTTTGCCATTGTTGGCGAAAGCGTCGACCGATCGGGCATGGCGCTGGCCACGCTGGCGCCGCGCGCCGGGATGCGCGCCGCCGCGCCGCCGCTGCGTCCGCGTCCGCTCCTTACCATGCAGGACATGGGGATGGAGATGGAGGGCATGGACATGAGCGACATGTCGATGCGCGACGGCGCCAATGCCCCGCACGTCAAGCTTGGCCCCGGGGTCGAGATGATCAACCCCATGCCGATGGACCGCACCGGCGATCCGGGGCTGGGGCTGGACACAGTCGATCACCGGGTGCTGGTCTACCGCGACCTGATCGCGCTGGAGCCCAATCCCGATACCCGCGCCGCCGAACGCGAGATCGAGGTGCATCTGACCGGCGCGATGGACCGCTACATGTGGTCGATGGACGGCAAGACCATGAGCGAAGCGCACGAGCCGATCCCGATGCGCCGCGGCGAGCGGGTCCGCGTGACGCTGATCAACGACACGATGATGGCGCACCCGATCCATCTCCACGGCCATCTGTTCGAACTGGTTACCGGCCACGGCGATCATTCCCCGCGCAAGCACACGGTCAATGTCCTGCCCGGCGGCAAGGTCAGCTGGGATGTGACCGCGATCGAGGGCGACTGGGCATTCCACTGCCACCTGTTCCTGCACATGGCGATGGGGATGATGCGCGTGGTCCAGGTCCGCCCGATGCCGGGAGAGGCGGCATGAGGCGCGCGCTGGTCCTGCTGGCGCTGGCCGCCAGCCCCGCGCTCGCGCAAAGCGCTGATCCCCACGCCGAGCACCACATGCCGGGCATGGACCACGGCGCCGACAGCCCCAGCCAGGCGAACAAGGACGCGCCCGCAGAGGACGATGCGGACATGGCCGGAATGGACATGTTCGGCCTCGACCAGCCGGAGCCTGAACCAGATCAGGCCGATGGGCCAGCGCGCGGCACCGATCAGCCCGCCGGCAAAGCCAAGGCGCCGGCTGTGGTCCACGACCGGATCGGCGATCGTTATTGGGATCCCGCCGCGATGGCGCGGGCGGTGGAGGCCGAAATGCACCCGCCGCGCCCGGACTATGCCAAGCTGACCTTCGACCTTGCCGAATGGCGCGCCCAGCGCGGGCGCAATGGCTATGCCTGGGAGGCCGAGGGCTGGGTCGGCGATCTGGATCGGGTGATCCTGAAATCACGCGGCGAGGGCACCTTTGCGGGCGGCTTTGCCCACGGCGAGCTGGACCTGCTTTACGGCAAGGCGCTCGACCCGTGGTGGAACCTCCAGGCAGGGCTGCGGCAGGATCTTGGCCCCGGACCGCAGCGCAGCTGGGCAGCCATCGGCATCGAAGGCCGCGCGCCCTATCAGTTCGAGGTTCAGGCCGCCGCTTTCGTGTCCGACAAAGGTGATGTCACCGCGCGGGCCGAAGCCGCCTATGACCAGCGCATCACCCAGCACCTGATCCTCCAGCCGCGCCTCAGCCTTGACCTAGCTGCGCAAGACATGCCCGGGCAGCAGATCGGCGCCGGGCTGAGCGAGGTCGAATTCGGCCTTCGCCTGCGGCGCGAAGTGGTGCGCGAATTGGCCCCCTATCTGGGCGTCAGCTGGACCTGGAAGCTCGGCCAGAGCGCGGCTTATGCCCGCGCCGCCGGCGACAGTGTAGCCGAGCGCAGCGTGGTCGCCGGGGTGCGGTTCTGGTTCTGAACCGCCGGGCGCAATTCCCGCACGCCGCATGATCGGTGCTTCACAAGCCGGCCAAACCCTGCCTAATCGCTGCAAAACGATTCAGGAGAGGAGGACGCACCCGTGCGCCAGTTCAGCGAAGACCAGATCATGTTCCGCGAAGCCTACAGGAAGTTCCTCGCGAGCGAGATCGCCCCGCACATGGAAGACTGGCGCGAGGCCGGGATCGTTGACCGGGCGGCGTTCAAGAAGGCGGGCGATCTTGGCTTCCTGATGATCTGGCCCGAGGAAAAGTACGGCGGGCTGGGCGATGCTGACTTCCGCTACGAACAGATCATCATCGAGGAAACCACCCGCGCGGGCTGCAAGGCGTTCTACAACACGCTCCACAGCCGGCTGGTCGGCCCCTATTTCAAACGCTTCGGGACCGAGGAACAGCGGATGCGCTTCCTGCCCAAATGCGTCTCGGGCGAAACCATCCTCGCCATCGCGATGACCGAACCGGGCGCGGGATCGGACCTTGCAGGGATGCGCACCAGCGCGCAGGACATGGGCGATCACTGGCTGCTCAATGGCTCCAAGACCTACATCTCGAACGGGATCAACGCCGATGTGGTGATCGTGGCCGCCAAGGTCGCCGGGGCCGACAAGAAGCACGCAATGGTGCTCTTGGTGCTCGAACGCGGGATGGAAGGCTTCGAGCGCGGCCGCAATCTCAAGAAGATGGGGATGCCCGCGCAGGACACCGCCGAACTGTTCTTCAACAATGTGAAAGTGCCCAAGGCCAACCAGCTTGGCGAAGCGGGCAAGGGGTTCTATTACCTGATGGAGGGCCTGGCCGAGGAACGCCTGATCTCGGCCGTCGGCACCGCCGCCAATGCGCGCAAGGCCTTCGACATCACCCGCGACTATGTGATGCAGCGCCAATTGTTCGGCCAGCCGCTGGCCGAACAGCAGAACACCCAGTTCCGCATGGCCGAAATGGATACCGAGATCGAACTGGCGCAGGTCTATGTCGATCACTGCGTCACCGCGCACAATGCCGGGCAGCTGACCAGCAACATGGGCGCCAAGGCCAAGATGGTGGCGAGCGAAGTCGAATGGAAGATGCTCGACCTTGGGGTCCAGCTGCATGGCGGCGCGGGCTTCATGGACGAATATCCGATCAGCCGGATGTTCAGCGATGCGCGGATCAACCGCATTCTGGCGGGATCGAGCGAAGTCATGCGGCTGATCATCGGGCGCGACGTGTTCTCGCAAAAGTACCAGAGCCTGTTCGATTGAGCAGAGCGCGGGGCTTGCTTGGCCCCGCGCGCCCCTTGCGCTAGAACCGGCGCAAGGGGAGATCCCGTCTGATGAGTTTGCGTGCCGCCGGCCTGCTGGCCCTGGCGCTGATCCTGGTTCTGTTTGCGATCGCCGCGCTGGTCGAGGCGCGCGGCGCCGCGATCAGCCGCCGCACGCGGCTGCGCCACGGCGCCTATATGCTCGCGCTCGGGGTCTATTGCTCGAGCTGGACGATCTATGGCGCGGTGGGCAGCGCGGTGCGCGATGGCTGGGCCTATCTGCCGATCTATGCCGCGCCGATCCTGCTGCTGCTGGCCGCGCCCCGCTTTCTCGCCCGGCTGACCCGCGCGGTGGCCGACGAGCAGGCCACCACCGTTTCGGATTTCATCGCCGCGCGCTTTGGCCATGACGTGGTCGTTGCCCGACTGGTGACGATCATCGCGCTCGCCGGATCGATCCCCTATGTCGCGCTGCAATTGCGCTCGATCGGCAATGCGATGGCGATTGTCTCGGGCCAGCCGGTGCAGGGCGCGGTAATGATCGTGGCGGCACTGCTGCTGGCGCTGTTCGCCGCGCTGTTCGGGGCGCGCCGCTATGAACTGGCCGGGCGCAGCGAGGGGCTGGTCTTCGCGATCGGGCTGGATTCGCTGATCAAGCTCGGCGCGCTCGGCGCGGTCGCGGTGCTGGCCACCGCGATCCTTCTGACCCATGACGATCCGGCAGTGATCCGCGCCGGGATCACCCGGCTCGCCGCCGGATTCCAGCCAGCGCGGCTCTCGCTCGATGTGGGGGTGATC